>JBBIKZ010000071.1:0-12941 GCA_037445185.1 Hydrogenophilales bacterium
ATCTTCGATTCATTCAGCATTCCAAGCCCCTTTCTCTTGACACGGTTTTACCCCAAACTCGTGTCCAGAAAAATCGGGGCCGGGGCAGCCAGCTCATGTCCGACAGGCTGCTAGGGCGTTTGCCGGCGCAGCCTGCGGTGTGGCTATGGTTGGAGGACTGGGCAACTGTCGGGTGTCGGGCTGAAGCCCGACCTACGCCCGACCTGTCGCCCAATTGACCGTGGCATGTGGGTAGCCGGCAGGGATACGACTACAAAGGTACCATCAATAGCTGATAGACCTGCGGAATGAGCAGCGCAAACCAGCCGACGCGGCGTCCCGCGCGGGTCCTGATGTACACCGCCTACTTCGATCCGGAGTACAGCGGGGCGGCGCTGCAGGCCCTGACCCTGGCACGCGAGCTGCGTCGCCGGGGACATCACGTCGAGTTCGTCACCAACCAGTGGGCAGGGCTCTCCGAGCGGGGCGAGGTGGAGGGTTTCCAGGTCTGGCGGCTGGAGCCCGGGCGGCTGCGCAAGCATCGTGAATTACGCCTCTGGTACAACCTGGCCCGCCTGGTCTGGCAGCGCCGGCGCGATTTCGACATCCTGCACAGCCATGGCGCCTATTACACCCACGCCTTCATCGGCCCGCTCGGACGAGTCGCCGGGCTCAAGACCCTGGTCAAGGCCAGCCTGGCCAACGACGACCTGCAGGACCTCGACCGTCCCGTCATCGGCTGGCTGCACCGCCTCATGCTGCGCCGCATCGACGCCTGCGTGGCGATCAGCCAGGACCTGGCGCAGGAATTCCGCGCCGGCGGCCTGGACCCGGCGCGCATCCATTATCTGCCCAACGGGGTGGACACCGTCCGCTTCCATCCCGTATCGGATGGCGAACGGGACGGCCTGCGCGCGCGGCTCGGGCTGCCGGCGGAACGTCCCATCGCCCTTTATGTCGGCGTATTGGACGAGCGCAAGAACATCGTTTGGCTGGCCGAGCAATGGGTGGCCAAAGGGGGGTTGGGCACCGATGCCCTGCTCGTGGCCGTGGGTCCACAGAGCCGGGAGGACCCCGACGGGGTGCTGCGCGGTCGACTGGCGGCGCTGAGCCACGGCGCGCCGGAGTTGTTCCAGCTGCGGGATTTCACGCCCGACATCCTGCCCTGGTACCAGTGCGCGGACGCTCTGGTGCTGCCCTCCCTCAAGGAGGGGCTGCCCAACGTGGTGCTGGAGGCCATGGCCTGCGGGCTGCCCTGCGTGGCGGCGCGGGCGTGCGGCAGCCGTGAGCTGATCGTGCAGGGACGCACGGGCTATACCTATGAGCACGGCGATGCTCAGGATTTGGCACGGGTGCTCTCCCTGTGTCTCGGCCCAGAGGGACGTGACCTGGGCGCCGAGGCGCGCCGCTTGGTGGAGGCGCGCTATTCCATCCAGGCCATTGCCGACCGCTACGAGGAACTGTATGCCCGATTGTTGGGCACACAGGCCGCGTCACGAATTGCAAAACCGCCGAGAGCATAGGAGAGAGAGATGATCATCCGTGCACGTGCACCGTTACGCCTGGGACTCGCCGGGGGCGGCACCGACGTCTCCCCATACTGCGACCGCTACGGCGGCCTGGTCTTGAACGCCACCATCGACAAATACGCCTACGCCATCCTGGAGCCCGAGACCGAGTGGTCCATGGTCCGCTTCGTCGCCGCCGACAAGCAGGAGAGCTGGCAGGGCAACGCCGCGCCCCATCTGCCATTGGACGGCCGGCTGGACCTGCACAAAGGGGTGTACAACCGCATCGTGCGCGACTTCAACGGCGGTCGTCCCCTGCCGCTTAAGCTCACCACGCACACCGACGCCCCGCCCGGCTCCGGCCTGGGTTCCTCCTCCACCCTGGTGGTGGCCATGATCAAGGCCTTCGTCGAGTGGCTCAACCTCCCACTCGGCGAGTACGACATCGCCCGGCTCGCCTATGACATCGAGCGCAAGGACGTGGGCCTGTCGGGCGGGCGCCAGGACCAGTACGCCGCCACCTTCGGCGGCTTCAACTTCATGGAGTTCCACCCGGAGGAACGGGTGGTGGTGAACCCGCTGCGCATCAAGAACTGGATCATGTCCGAGCTGGAGGCCTCGCTGCTGCTGTTCTTCGGCGGCGTCTCCAGAGATTCCGCGCGCATCATCGACGAGCAGGCGCGCAATGTCGCCCAGCAGGACCAGGCCGCCATCGAGGCCACCCACGCCCTCAAGCAGGAGGCCATCAGCATGAAGGAAAGCCTGCTCAAAGGGGACTTCGACGGCCTGGTGGCCTCCATGCAGGCCGGCTGGGAGGCCAAGAAGCGCATGGCGGCGAGCATCTCCAACCCGCAGATCGAGGAGACCTACGCGCTCGCGCGCGGGGCCGGCATGCGCGCCGGCAAGATCTCCGGCGCCGGCGGCGGCGGCTTCATGATGCTGCTGGTGGACCCCGCCCGGCGCATGGACGTGATCCGCGCCCTCGCCGGCCGCGGCCAGATCTACAACTGCCACTTCACGGAAATCGGGACACAGGGATGGAAGATCTACTGATCCGCGACCACATGGAGATCGGCGCCAGACGGCATGACGAAGCGTTGGTCGGCCTTCCGGCCGGCGGGTTGTCTTTGCGATTGTCGGTGGTCGGGCTGACGCCCGACCTACTGGCCGATCTACAGGTTGACCTGTGGATCGATGGTCACCCGGGCTGATCCCTTTCGGTCGGCGTCGCCGGTTACCATGCGCTTTTCACATGCGGATAGGCGAGAAGCTTCTCGTCGCGCGTGACCAGGGTGGCTCCCATGGCCATGGTTGTGGCAACGATGATGCGGTCCGCGGGATCGTGGTGCAACGGCGCCGGAAGATTGACTGACTTGATGGCTATCGCGTTGGTGATGGGAACGAAATTGAAAAAGGGCAGGGACTCCGAATGCGCAACCCAATCCTCGATCGCCATCGTCAATGCCAGCCGGCCACGGTCGACCAGCATGGTCACCTCCCAGACGCTGATGCAGGAGATATGGACAGACGCCTCCTCGACCGCCTGCTCGATGAGCCCACGCGCCTTAGCCGAGAGCAGCTCTGGATCGCTTACCCACCAGATCCAGGCATGGGTGTCGAGGACGACGATCATCGCAGGGCATCCCATGCCTCCGCAGCCACCGGCTCGGTGGGCGCCTCGTAATGCAGCACGGATTTGCGCAAGACCTTGAGCGCGGTCTTCTCTCCAGGGACATAGGGGGTGATCTTGACGACAGGACGACCGTGATCGGTGATGGTCAGCTCGATGCCTGTCTCCTCCACGAGACGGAAATATTCCAGGGCCTTGGGCTTGAAACTCGACTTGGAAATGACCTTTTCCATGCTGCGCTCGATAACCAGGACATGGTCACATTATCGTGGTCATTATTCAGCCGTCAACCGGAGCGGGGGACAACGCTGCCTTGCGCAGCGGTCGCACCAGGAGGAAAAACCGCTGACCGATCCGTTCCATCCAGCCAGCCCAGCTTCAGAATGTACAACCGCCACGACACGGATATAGGGACAACACCATGGAAGACCCGATGACCGAGGCCATCGCAGCGCAGCTGCGCGAGACGGCCGACAACCTGCAGGCCATGAGCGAGAACGCGCCCTTGCACGCCAAGCTGGCGCAGGTGGCGCAGGCCTGCATCACGGCGCTCAGGCGCGGCAACAAGATCCTCTTCGCCGGCAACGGCGGCAGCGCGGCCGATGCCCAGCACCTGGCCGGCGAGCTGGTCTCGCGCTTCAACTACGACCGGCCGGGGCTGCCCGCCATCGCGCTCACCACCGATACCTCGGTGCTCACCGCCATCGGCAACGATTACGGCTACGAACACCTGTTCGCCCGCCAGATCGAGGCCGTGGGGATGGCTGGCGACGTCTTCATCGGCATCTCCACCTCGGGGCGCTCGCCCAACGTGCTCAACGCCCTGCGCCGGGCGCGCGAGAAAGGGCTGGTCACCGTGGGCTTCACCGGTCGTAGTGGAGGGGAGATGCCGACGCTTTGCGACCATTGTCTGCACGTGCCGGCGGATGCCACCCCCCGCATCCAGGAGGGGCACATCAGCCTGGGACATACCCTGTGCTGGCTCATCGAGCGGGCACTGTTTCCCAAACCTTGAGCCGTGCGTCGGCTTGGGCGATGCAGGGCATGTCGGCCTCTGCGGGAAGGGTTTGCCGATGAAGCCCGGCTATACTAGATCACCCCATATAGACGGGATTCAGCCTTGTTGCGCGAAACCTTCGCTCACCTCACCGAACGGATCGAAGCGGAGACGCACCGCCTCTACGGCGAGCGGCTGGTGTCGCTGGCGCTGTTCGGATCGGTGGCCCGCGGCCGCATGGGACCTGATTCGGACATCGACCTGCTCATCGTCGCCGACCCCCTGCCTGCCGGGCGCATGGCACGGGTGCGGGAGTTCGATGCGGTGGAGGCAGCCCTGGCCGCAGACCTCGAGGCGGCTGCCCGGGCGGGGGTGCACACCTATCTCTCCCCCGTCTTCAAGACCAGGGCCGAGGTGGATTGGGGCAGCCCCCTCTTTCTGGACATGACCCTGGATGCGCGTCTCCTGTATGACCGGGACAGTTTTTTCGCCCGCCGTCTGGACGCATTGCGTGCCCGCCTGCAGGCCCTGGGCAGCCAGCGCAAACAGCTGGGCGGTGGCTACTACTGGGTACTCAAACCGGATTGGCAGCCGGGCGAGGAGATCCGCCTTTGACCGCGAACGAACTGGCGCGCAGCTATCTGCAGAAGGCCACCGTGCGCCTGGAGATGCTCTCCTTCCTGCACGCGCGCGGCGCCTGGTCTGATGTGGTGCGGGAGGCGCAGGAAATGGTGGAGTTGGCCCTCAAGGCCATGCTCAGGCAGGCGGGTCTCGATCCGCCCAAATGGCATGACGTGGGCCCCATCCTCCTGGAGGAGGCACAGTTGTTTGCCCAGGTGCCGCAGACAGACCTGGAGCGTCTGGCCGCCATCTCCAAACGCCTGCGCAAGGAGCGCGAATTCGCCTTCTACGGCGACATCGATTTCATCCCGACCAGGGAATACGACAGCGCGGATTCGGAGCAAGCCATCACCGACGCCGCCTTCGTCCTGTCGACCGCCCGTGGCTTCATCGAGGGCTCGACCTGACGGGCGAGGACATGCAGCCAGCGACCTCGACGCTCCAGGCCATCATCCTCGCCGGCGGCCTGGGTACGCGGCTCAGAAGCGTGGTGCCGGATTTGCCGAAACCCATGGCCCCCGTGGCCGGCCGGCCGTTCCTGGCCCACGTCCTCGATGCCCTGGCCGGGGCCGGTTTTACGTCCGCTGTGCTGGCGGTGGGCTACCGTCACGAGGTCATCCAGGCCTACTTCGGTGACGACTATCGCGGTCTGGCCCTGCGCTATTCGGTGGAGACGAGCCCGCTGGGCACGGGTGGCGCCCTGCGGTTTGCGCTGGAACAGGGGGAGGCCGATCCCGTCTTCGTCGTGAACGGCGACACCTGGCTCGAGCTGGACTATCGGGCCATGCTCTCGGCACACCAGGAGGCCGGTGTCGCCCTCAGCGTGGCCGTGTGCGAGGTGCCCGACGTGGCCCGCTACGGCAGCCTCGAGGTGGTGGACGGCCGCATCCATCGCTTCCTGGAGAAAGGCGCGAGCGGGCCCGGTCTCATCAACGCCGGCACCTATCTCGTCGCCGCCGAGCTCCTCCGGCGCATCCACCCCGGCCGGCCCCATTCCTTCGAGCAGGAACTGCTCATGCCCCTGGTCTCCGAGCTCCGCCCCCTGGCCTTCGTCACGCGGGGCACGTTCATCGACATCGGCGTACCCGAAGACTACGCCCGCGCCCAGACGCTGTTCGCCGCAGCGGGACGCGCGCCGGCGTCATGAAGGACGGGCTGCGCCGCGCCCTGTTCCTGGACCGGGACGGGGTGATCAACGTGGAGCGGAACTATGTCCACCGCATGGAGGACTTCGAATTCGTCCCCGGCATCTTCGAACTGTGCGCTGCGGCGCAGGACCTCGGTTTCCTGCTGGTGGTCGTCACCAACCAGGCCGGCATCGGCCGCGGCTACTACACCGAGACCGACTTTCAGCGCCTGACCGACTGGATGCTGGGCGAGTTTCGCGCCCGCGGCATCGACATCGCCCGCGTCTATCACTGCCCCTATCACCCCACCGCCGGGGTCGGCGAATATAGGCGCGACTCCTATGACCGCAAGCCCAACCCCGGCATGATCCTCAAGGCGCAGCGCGATCTCGGGCTCGACCTCACGCAAAGCGTGTTGATCGGCGACAAGGACTCCGACATCGAGGCGGGGCGGGCGGCGGGGGTGGGGCACATGGTGCAGCTGATCGCTGCCCTCCCTGACAGAGATGATGCCTTCAGCAAAGACACACAGGTGGTGGTGGACCTGGAGGCTGCGCGACTGTGGTTGGTGCGGACATTCACCAAGTGATGCAGGAGATCCCTGGCAAGCGCGCAGAACGCGCGAACCCTTGGACAGCGTGGCTTGCAATCGGGCGCGCGTGCGGGCGGCGTCCGATCCTGCAGATGGCATGGGGACGCGGCTGATCCGTAGCCTGACCAAGCGTGCATGACGATCACCACGGATCGCTCGCCCTACATCGCGTTCATCGACGGCATGCGCGCGGTGGCCGTGCTCGCGGTCATGCTCTATCACCTCGACCAGGCGCTGCTACCAGGCGGTTTTGTCGGCGTCGACGTCTTCTTCGTGATCTCCGGTTTCGTCGTCACGGCCTCTTTGGCTGGCCACGGCCAGGAGAGCCTCGGCCGCTTCCTGGGCCATTTCTACGTCAGGCGTCTTGCGCGCCTGATGCCTGCCCTGGTGGCGATGCTCGTCACGACCACGCTGGCCTATGTCCTGCTGGTACCCAAGGCATGGTTCAACCGGGCCGCCGAGAGTGTCGGGCAGGCGGCGTTCTGGGGGCTGAGCAACTGGGTGCTCGACCGGCATACCGTCAACTACTTCGAACCGCGCGCGGAGCTCAACCCCTTCACCCATACCTGGTCCCTGGGCGTCGAGGAACAGTTCTATCTCATCGCCCCGCTGCTGCTATACGTTGCGCTGCGCAGGCCGGCATCCTCGAGGCACCGCCAGTTGGCCATATTCACCATCGCCATTTTGGCAGTGCTGTCTCTGACCTATTGCTATTACCTGGGAGTTACACAGGGTGCGCGGGTCGTCTTCTACCTCCTGCCGTTCCGCTTCTGGGAACTCGCCTGCGGGGCGCTGTTGTTTCTCTTGTTGCCCAGGGTGAGGCAGCTGTCTGCCCGCTTGGACTCGGTTGGAAGGCTGAGCGCTGTCGCAGGGGTGCTGCTGCTGACAGCGGCGATGTTGGCGCCCAACCCGAGCGCCTATCCGTATCTGCGCGCCACGATTGCCGTGGTTGGCACCTTGTTGCTGATCGGCACAGCGCATGCGCAGCCACAAGATTTCGTGCGCAGGACCCTGGCCAGCCGCCCGGCGTTGTGGATCGGCCAGCGTTCCTATGGCCTATACCTCTGTCTGGCACTGGCCCGTGTACGTGCTGGCGCGATGGACCACCGGACTGACGGTATGGCCGTTCAATGCCGGTGCCGTGGCGCTTTCCTTCCTGCTTGCGGCGGCATCCTACAGAGTCGTCGAGCAACCTTTCCGGCGAAGCGCATGGCCCAAGGCACAACCACTCGGCTTGCGCATCGGCCTGTGCCTGGTGCTCATGGCCGCGGGCTGGCTCTCGGGACGGGTCCTGCTCGATCTGCAACCCAAACTCGGGCTCGGGAAGGTCACCCGGGAGGCTGCGGACTGGTATGGCAGCCGCCATCTGGTCAAGACGGAATTGGCGTCAAGCAGACAGTGTGAACCCTTGGCCGAGCCGGTAGCCATCGGCTCCCGACTTGACGCCGGCACGCGGTATGACCCCAGGGGCTGCCCCCGCAGGCTCGCCTCGCACCGCTTCGTAATTGGCGATTCCCATGCGCTGGCCTACCAACCCATGCTGGAACAACTGAGTGCAGAGACCGGGCGTACGGTGACACTCCTGCCGACGCTCGGGTGCAGTTATCTGGACATGCGGGAGGCGCTGACCGAATCGACCGATCCCCAGTGCTACCGTGTGGCCCGCGAGGTCCTGCGCACGGTCCTTGATCACGCCCGACCGGGAGACATCGTGTTTCTGCCCTCCTTGCGCCTGCCCCGCCTGGTCGAACTGGGCGGCGCACGCAGGCAGGCAGTGACGGGGGCCTCCGGGCTTCAGGGGGATCCCTTCGAGCGTACGGCACAGGAGCTCGAGGCCTTGGGCCAGGCCGTGGCGGATGCGCCGCGATGGATTGAACCGTTCTCGCGGCAGGGCTGCGGATCATGCTGGAGGCGCCGAAACCGGTCTTCAGGTCACACCCTTTTGCCTGCGTTGAGCAGTGGAACAGATGGAATCCGGAATGCGCCGCAGGGCTGGAGATCAGTCGCGTCGACCTGGCGCGCTATCGCGCCCCCGTCATGCACGCGCTCAACCTGCTGGCAGCGAGATATCCCCGCATCACGGTTTGGGATCCGCTGCCCCTGTTGTGTGACGAAGAGACCTGCAGCGCCATGCGGGGGGGACAGGCCGATGTTCTTCGACGCCGACCACCTCAGCCCTTACGGCAATCTCGTCTTGTTGCCGGCTTTTCGAGAGGCGCTCCGGCAGGTGGAGATGCCTTGAGTGCAAGACGCCACTGGCCACGCTACATCGATAGCGAGGCAGTGGTGAATCTCCACAATCGACAAAGCCGGTCTTGCATGAGGATCAGCGGGCCACCAGCAGCTTGCGGATGATCTCCGCCCGCTGGTCCGAGGTGAAGCGGCTCGCGGTGCGCTCTCGACCGTAGCGACCCATACGCTCGGCCTCCGCGGGGTTCTCGAGCAGGTACGCGATGGCCGCCTCCACTGCCTCGACCTTCTCCCCGTCCACGCGCAGGCCGTTTTTCCCGTCTTCCACCGCCGAGCCGGTGCCGCCAGCGCGACCGGCGATGACCGGCTTGCCGCAGGCATTGGCCTCCATGAACACCAGGCCGAAGCCCTCGGTGTCGCCGTTGATGTCGCGGTTGGGCATGGCGAAGAGGTCGCAGGCGTTGTACCAGCGCGGCAGCTCCTCCATCTCCACGTGGCCGAGCAGGTGCAGGCGATCGCTCACCCCCAGCTCGCGGGCGATGCCCTGCAGATAGTCGTGATCTTCGCCGATGCCGACGATGGCATAGTGCACGTCGAGCCCACGGCCGAGCAGGCCCGGTAGTGCGCGCACCACCTGATCGAAGCCCTTGCGCCGCTGCAGCCGGCCCGCGGACAGGATGAGCCGCTGCCCGTCTTTGAGACCCAGCCTCTGCCGCAGGTCGGCATAGGGCAGGCCGGGCCTGAAGCGCTCGACATCCACCGTGGGGTAGGTCATGACGATCTGCTGTGGGCGCACGCCGATCAGCGTGATGAGGGTGTCGCGGGTGAAATCGCTGTTGGCGAGGATGTGGTCCGCGTGCCGCAAAGCGAAGCACATAGCCTTGAACTTGTTGCCACGCCCCCAGCCGGTGAGCTCCTCGCCATGGGCGTAGATCAGCACCTTGCTGCCGAAGAGCCTGCCCACCGCCCAGGCGACGATGCCCTCGGGCAGGGCACGACCGGCGAAGATGGCGCGGAAACGGTGCCGCAGCGCCAGGGTCAGGGCCTTGAGGTTCAGTTTGGTGTAGATGACCAAGGATTCGGGCCGCAACCATGGGCTACGCTTCAGCCAGAGGCGGTGAATGGTGTTGGGATGGCTGCGGTCGAATTCCCTCCCACCGGGCACATCGGCGGTGATGATGTGCACCTCCTTGCCGCCCAGACGGCGGAAGTCATCGTCGAATGACACCGCCGTACCGCCCTTGGTGGGGAGGAACAGTTCGGTGATCATTAAAATGGTAGACCTTGTTTCAGCCATGAAGATGTGCCTGGACTGCCATAGTGTCGATCAGGTGGGTGCCTAGCCATGCAGCGACGCTATAGTCAGCGCGCGATCCGGCACAAACATGGTATTCACTTGGCGGGTTCAGGACAGAAGCGACACCACGGGTTTTTGGGCGTACCCGTTACCGGGGATTCCCTAGTGGGTGCAGCCGTGGCGGGATCCACCGTTCTATCTGACACCTTTGGTGCTGAGTGAGACGAAGATGCGCTCTCCGCCATATTCGGATTATCCCCTTTTGCTACGCCGCGAGACGACGATTGTTGCCCATCCCCGGCTTCTGTGCCTGGTGTTGCACTATCCGAGTTCTCAAAGCCACTCTGCTGTCGCAAGCTAGCTGTTACATACCCCCCGTCATCCATGATGGTCACTCTAGGATCTGGCCTGTATCCCTTGGTGTGGTTAGCGATGATCGCAATTCGAATACCATCATTGCTTCTTAGGCCTTTCTTAACCGCCTCTACTAAATCTTCAATCTGATATCCTGGAGCCAGCGTCAGCTCCATGTCCAGACGACTCCCGGGAGGCAGTGCCCTGGGATCATACAAATTATACCCTTTTTCATTTCGTGGCCGCGTAAATTTGATGGAATACGTAGGCCTGAAATTAGGCCAGAACGCATGCCCATCTGACTCTGCGCCCATAGTAATGAGGTAGTATTTTGCCTGCTCTGGATTCGAGACCCTCACGGACGTCAAAATGCCCCTGTAACTGCCCATGTCCATTCCAATTCTAACCACTCTTGACGAGGGTTGCGGCATGTGCGAGGCAACCGTCATGATTACTCGATTGCTCTCACCCGAGGGGACCTGCCTGAACTCAACAAAGACATATGATCCCGCCTCCCTCAGTGCATTGCCACCTGTATACAGAGGCCTACCGAAATCAAATACTACCCGCTTCTGCTTGGCCTCTGCCTGTTCATGACCAGTAGGCGGCGAGACATCAACAGACAACGTTTCCGACGGCTGCTTAATGGATTCAAGTTCTTTCGGATCGCCACCCAATTTAGCGTAGAGTCTTAGCAGACCTGCTGAGTCTGGCCGATGCCTCAACCCTTCGGCAACAATCCGCAAGGCCTCGTCCTGTTGGCGTTGTCGTTGCAGGTAGTCTGCCAATAACGAATAACCCTGTATGTATCCAGGATCCAAGGCTATCGCCTTGCGCAAGTCATTAATCGCTTCGCTCGACTTGCCTGTGAGCCGATAAGCTTGGCTACGATAATAGTAAACGTCTGGCATCAGTTTAAAGTCTTGCCTGGCATTCTGGATCATATAATTTAGATTGCCCATGATGGACTTCATCATCTCGCGTTTTTGTACGTTGTCGGTGACCCCGGGGTATTTATTCAGCAGACCAATTCCATCACAAAGGTGATGAGTATGCAAAAAATCAGGCCCGTACTGGGTCTCCCAACGTTTGTACTCAGAATGATTGGTTGTTCTTGCATACCTTCCTGCGCAGTAGGGCGGCATTGAGCTGATTTCCGCAGCAGTCCACTTTACTGCGTCGGCGGGCGCGGAGAAAAAAAACCCGACTAGAACCAGCATCGCCATCGTATAATTCACGATCGACCTCATAATCTATATTTTACGCCATGCGCTCAAGAACCAGTCTGTTCTAGACAGCCTAACACATCTATGGAATCTATGGAAATTACGCAGAATAGACGCGCGGTGATACATTGCTGCCACCAATTCCCGCAGCGAGCCTGATTTACCCGTATGACCTGGATATTTCAGTAAATCAGACAATTCCCCAGTAGACATGAAACGCAATGAAGGATATTGACCCAAGGCCATGGCGAGCATAGTCGCAATAGGGGTGATCTGCACGGTCAAATCGCTGGCCTTGGCGAGAAAATTACTTCGATGCGTTTCCAATAAACAAGGTCGACGTTGTGCCCACTTCCCCTCCAACGCAGACAAGGCCCGGTCCGCCCGATGCCCCCGTTCCGGCTCGAAATAGTCGTTGCGCACCACATAGGTGACCCCCTGCCCCTGCTGGCCGTTGCGCAGCGGCCTGGTGTCGCAGTCGGGCAACCCCTGGGCATTGCGGCAGGCGCTCCTCAGGCCCGGCGTGACGACGACCTCGATGCCTTCCCGCGACCAGGCCGCCTCGACCGCCTCGTTCCAGACGAAGGTGGGCGGCACGGCCACGCGCGGCCGCTCGCCGAAGATGCGGGTGAAGAGGGCGACCTCCTCATGCACCGCCTGGGCGATCGCCTCGGCCGAGAGTGGGCGCGAGGGCAGCACCGAGGCGTCCGTCCAGCGGCTTTGCAGGTGGGCAGGCAGCCGTTCGGTGGTGGCGGGCGGCTCCGCCGTGCGCCAGGCCCGGACGGCGGGGTCCTGCGCGGCCATCAGGGCATCCGGCCAGTAGTGCTCCAGCCCGTGCAGTTGCAGGGCGAAGACGCCCGCCTTGCGGCCGCGTTCGATGGCGGCGAGCACGGGGGCGAACCTGGGGTCTTCCAGGGTGATGCGGTGATACCGGCCGGTGGCTCGGATCCTGGGGCCGTCCGGCACGGCCAGCACCACGGCCAGGGTCATGACCGGGTGCCGGCCGGTTGAGTCCCGGTATTGCGTGAGCACGTCCACCAGCCGGTTGAGGGCCTCGGCCTGGGGCTCGACGGGCCCGGCCCCCCAGTCGTCGCTTTCGATGATGAGCACGGGGTACTTGAGCACCGGCTCGCGCCACTGGGCCAGCAGCTCGCGCCGGTACCAGAACAGTATGGCCGCGACCAGGACGAGCCAGGCCAGAGGGATCAGTAGGAGAAGACTCATCTTCACATGTTCGACTAGCAGCCTGTCGGACTTGATATATACCATAAACATAATCGTTGATTCGCGCACAGGGGCAGACATGGCTTTTCTCCCGCTAGACAGAGACACGGAGTATCTGCTAGCGCCTCCGGTGCAGGATTGGTTGCCGGAATCCCATCTGGCGCGGTATGTGGTGGAGGTTGTGGAGAGGCTGGAG
>JBBIKZ010000072.1:0-12537 GCA_037445185.1 Hydrogenophilales bacterium
CGTCATGGCAGGTGGGATGAGGAGTTGAGATGCCCGCATCATGCCAGCAATGGCCGCCTGCCACCCGTTTTTGCCCACCGGGCGGCAAGAAAAAATTCGATCAGACGGTGGGTTTTGCAAGAGGCTCTATTAAGAAGTTCGACAGGCTGCTAGGCGCTACGCGCCCAGGTCGTCCGCCCGGCAAAACTTCTCGCCTGCGGCAAAAACAGAATTTACAGAAAGAATGGTACACAACTCCCCATGATGCCTTGCGTCGGACGCTACGCCGTCCTGCTGGGGGTGTTCTGCGCCGCGTGGCTGACGCTGCCGGCCTGGGCGGTCGAGGTCATCGCCCACCCCTCGGTCGCAGCTGGACGTTTGAGCCTCACGCAGGCCAAGGCCCTGTTCAGCATGCGCCAGACCCGCTGGCCGGACGGCACGCGCGCATGGGTGTTCGTTTTGCCGGACGCGCATCCGACGCACAGCGCCTTCAGCAAGGAAATCCTCAACCTCTATCCCTACCAACTGCGCCAGACCTGGGACCGCCAGGTCTATTCCGGCACGGGTCAGGCCCCCATCGAGGTGGCGACGGAGAAGGAAATGCTCGATCGCGTCGCCAATACGCCGGGCGCCATCGGTTATGTCAGGAAGGTAAAACCCTATGACCCCGTTCGCGTCATCTCGGTCGAATAACGCAATCCAGGCCATCTGCCGGCTGCTTTTTTGCCTGTCCTGGGCAGGTGCCGCGTCTGCGCTGGAACTGGGCGAGGATGTCCAGGTGCATGGTTTCCTCAGCCAGGCCGCGGCCATCAGCGATCGCAACAACGTCGGCGGGGACAGCGCCGACGGTGTGGCCCTCGATCTGCGCGAACTGGGCGCCAACCTGTCTTGGCGCCCGGACCCGGACTGGCTGGTGTCGGCCCAGGCGCTCATGCGCTGGGCGGGCAGGACGGACGAGGGTGACCTGCGCCTCGACTACGGCTTCGTCGATCGCACCCTGCTCTCGGGCGAGGACAGGCTGGGCGTCCAGTTGGGCAAGATCAAAAACCCCTACGGCCTGTACAACACGACGCGCGACGTCGCGCACACCCGGCCGGGCATCCTCATGCCGCAGTCGATCTATTGGGACCGGATCCGGGATGTCGTCCTGGCGGCGCCGGGGGTCTCGGTCTATGGCGAACACAACCGCACCCCTGCCAGCCTGAGCTGGCAGGCGAGTGTGCTGCGGCCCGAGGTCGAGAACACCGAGGTCGAGTACGTCACCTATCTCAACGACATGCCGGGCCGGCTCGAGGGCAAGACCTCCTGGCTCGGCCAGGTCATGCTCGAACTCGACCACGACCGCTGGCGTCTTGGCCTGTCGCTGGGCGAGATGGCAATGCGCTACACGCCTGGTGCAGTCGACTTCTGGCAGGCAGGAGCGACCCGTTTCCGTCCCGTCGTGTTGTCGCTGGAGCACCACCGCGAACAGTGGAGTTACGCCGCCGAGTACGCCGAGACGCAGGTGCGCAGCCGGGATTACGGGCCATTTTTTCGATTCCCCGACAATACCACCAGCCAGGCCTATTACCTGCAGGCCACCTGGCGCTTCCAGCCGCGTTGGCAGTCCTACGCGCGTTATGACGTGCTACATGTCAGCAAATCCGACAAGCGCGGCAGTATGTTCGAAAACGAGACAGGGCTGCCGGCCCACCTGGCCTATTCGAAAGACCTGACGCTGGGACTGCGCTACGACCTCGACCGCGCCTGGTCGTTCGCCATGGAGGTCCACCGCGTGCGCGGGGCGGCCGCACTCGCCCGCAGGGACAATCCGGGAACTCCGCACAAAAACTGGAACCTGTTGCTGCTGCAGGCGGCCTATCGTTTCTAGCCGAGAGCGGCCAAGCAATCGTGAAAGCGATCAGATTCAGCCTGCGCTGGCAGGTCATCCTCCTCGCCACCCTGGTCCTCGCCCTCATGGCGGGGGCCTTCGCCTGGCAACAGCACGAGCGGCTCACCGACGAATTCGAAGCGCAAAGCCTCGCCGCCAGCGAGCGCCAGGCCGAACTCCTGCGACAGCTCCTGGCCGATGAAACCGCCCGTCTGCAGACCCTCGCGGGCATGCTCGCCAACCTGCCCAGCCTCAGACCCAGCCTGCTGCAGGGCAAGCCGGCCGAACTGCAGGCGGCCCTGGAACCGCAGTGGTCGGAATTGAACCTGGGCACCAGTGTGGAGACGGTGCATTTCTTCGACCGGCGTGGGCATCTGCTCGCCGGCCTCGGTCAGGAAGGCGACATCACCGCCCTTGCTCGGCTGGCCTTGCAGGCCGGTCGTAATGAAGCACCGGCCCAGCTGCTCGCCTGCCCTGATCGCTGCGTCTATTTCACCGCCGTGCCCATCGTCGAGCGTGGGGTCTATGTCGGTTCGGTCGTGCTGGGCTCCGGCCTGCAGGAGATGATACTCGCCTTTCGCAGACTGGCCGGCGCCGAGCTGGCCGTGCTGTCGGCCCAGTCGGCGCCCGACCGCACCTATCTGCCGGCACTGCAGGCCTACCTGGTATCGGTCAGCGGGCATGCGCGCTACGCTACCATGCTTGCGCAGCTCTCGTCCTCCGACCCCACCGATGGGCGAATCACCTGGGAGGGTCGTCGCTATCGTCTCCATGCCTTTCCCGTCCCCCTGCCCGACAGCCCTGCCAGTTTCCTCGTCATCGAGGATGTCACCCGTGAGCTGGACAGCATAAGGGCCGCCATCGCAAGCAACGCGGTCTGGGGCGTTTCGGTGCTGGCGCTGGCCACCCTGTTGCTCTACGCCCTGCTCATGCCGGCCATGCATCGCTTCCGGCGCATGACCGAGGCCTTGCCGCTATTGGGTCAGGGCGACTACCGCCGCCTGCGTGAATCCATTCCCGCCGCGATCGGGCCCATACGTGACGAGGTCGACGAGCTGGGCAGGGTGGCCATCGCGCTGGCCGATACCCTGGAACGGCTGGATGCGCTCACCCGCCGTCAGGTGGAGCAATTGTCGCAGCAGGCCGAGGCGCTGCAGCGCGAGCGCGATTTCATCACCGGCCTGCTCGATACCGCCCCCGCCCTGATCGTCACCCACACCGCCGATGGGCGCATCCAGCTCGCCAACGCCCATGCCATTCAGGCCAGCGGTCGGGACATGTCGGAACTCCATCGTCTCGGCTTTATCGCGGGCTTCTTCAGTCCGGAGCAGCATGCCGCGCTGCGGGGCTTGTTGAGCGAACTCAAGCCCGGCGAGATCCGGCACAGCGAGGGGCATTTCCAGCGCCCTGACGGCAGCGAGCGGGAGGTGGTCTGGTTCCACTCCCTCTACACCGCCTCTGCCGGGCCGCATGAGTTGCGCTGGCTCTCCGTGGGACTGGACGTGACCGCCCACAAGCAGGCCGAGCGGCGACTGTCCATGCTGGTGGATCATGACGCGGTGACCGGGTTGTTGAACCGTAGCGCCTTCCAGCGGGAGCTCGGCGTGTTGCTGCAATCCGAACAGGGGCAGGGGGCCCTGTTCGTCTGCGACATCGACGAGTTCAGGGCGGTGAACGAGACGGTTGGCCACGAGCGCGGGGATGCCATGCTCGCCCTGTTCGCGCGCAAGGCCACCACGCTCGAGCCGCTGCCTACCTTGGCGGCCCGACTGGCGGGCGACGAGTTTGCCTTCTACTACACGGGCATGAGCGTGGCCGAGGCCATCGTCGTCGCCCGTCAGCTCAACCAGTCCCTGGTCGGCATCGGACCGGCACTGGGGCTGCCCAAGCACAGTTTCACCAGTTGTGTGGGCATCGCCTTCAGCCAGGACGCACCCCAGCATGCCGACGGCCTCATCGCCAACGCCGAGACCGCGCTGACGCAGGCCCGCCATAAGGGTGAGGGGAACTGGCATCTATACTCCCCGCACGACCCCTACCAGGCGGACAAGGGCCGGCGCGTCTACTGGAGCGACGGGCTGGAGCGGGCGCTGGCCGAGCAACGTCTGGCCCTGCACTTTCAGCCCATCCTCGATCTCAAGACCCGGCTCGTCAGCCACTGGGAAGCGCTCATCCGGCTGCAGGCGAGCGACGGCAGCATCGTCATGCCCGGCCAGTTCATGGGCGTGGCCGAGGCCACCGGCCTGGCCCGCCACCTCGACCGCTGGGTGATCGCCGAGGCCGTGCGCATGGTGCGCCACGCCCTGCATGCGTCGGGTGTCCGGTTGGCGCTCAACCTCTCGGGGCGCAGCCTGGATGACGAGGAGACCATGCAGACCCTGCGGCAATGTCTAGCCCAGCAGGGGGTGCCAGGTGATCGGTTCATCCTCGAGATCACCGAGTCGGCGGCGCTGGCCGACATCAAATCGGCCGCCCGCCTCATGGCCCGCTACCGCGAACTGGGTTGTACCTTCAGCCTGGACGACTTCGGCGTCGGCTACACCTCGTTCCAATACCTCAAGGAGCTGCCGGTCGATTCGGTCAAGATCGACGGCTCCTTCATCGTCGGCCTCAAGCGCAATCGCGACGACCAGGTCTTCGTCAAGGCGCTGACCGAGGCGGTGCATGGGTTCGGCAAGAAGGTCGTGGCCGAGTTCGTGGAAGACGGCGAGACGCTGGAGATGTTGCAGGAATACGACGTGGATTACGCCCAGGGCAATTACATCGGTCGTCCCTCGCCCGAGATGGCGCGGCCGATCACGGTCTGAGCAAGGCCCTGCGCCAATCTTTTTGACCACCCCTTGAACCCGGCGTCTTCAACCTCATTTTTCCCCTGTTTGTTCAGGGGAGAATCACGCATGTCAGAACAGGTCAAGGAAACCCTCGGCTTTCAGGCCGAGGTCAGGCAACTGCTGCACCTGATGATCCATTCCTTGTACAGCCACAAGGAGATCTTCCTGCGCGAGCTCATCTCCAACGCCGCCGATGCCGCCGACAAGCTGCGTTTCGAGGCGATGCGCGACCCCGCCCTGTATGAGCAGGACGCCGAGCTCAGGATCTGGATCCGCGCCGACAAGGCGGCCCGCACCCTCACCATCCGCGACAACGGCATCGGCATGAGTCGTCAGGAGGTGATCGAGCACATCGGCACCATCGCCAAGTCCGGCACGCGCGAGTTCTTCTCCCGGCTCACCGGCGATCAGCAGAAGGATGCACAGTTGATCGGCCAGTTCGGCGTCGGTTTCTACTCCAGCTTCATCGTCGCCGACCGGGTACAGCTCACCACGCGGCGGGCGGGGCTCACCCGCGAGCACGGCGTGCGCTGGGAGTCGGACGGGGCCGGCGAGTACAGCATCGAGACCGTGGAGAAGGCGAGCCGGGGTACCGAGATCGTCCTGCACCTCAAGGCGGGGGAGGACGAATTCCTCGAACCCTGGCGCCTGAAGGCCATCATCCGCCAGTATTCCGACCACATCCCCATCCCCATCGTGTTCATCGACGAGAAGGGGGCAGAGGAGACCGTCAACCGCGCCAGTGCCCTGTGGGCGCGTCCCAAGAGCGAGATCAGCGACGAGGAGTACAAGGCCTTCTACCAGCATGTGGCGCATGACTACGAGGCGCCGCTCGCCTGGATCCACGCCCGGGTGGAGGGGCGCCAGGACTACACCGTCCTGCTCTACGTGCCGTCCCACCCCCCCTTCGATCTGTGGGACCGCGAGGCCAAGGGGGGCATCAAGCTCTATGTCAAGCGCGTCTTCATCATGGAGGACAGCCAGCGCCTGATGCCGGCATACTTACGCTTCATGCGCGGGGTGATCGACGCGGCCGACCTGCCGCTCAACGTCTCGCGCGAGATCCTGCAGCAGACGCGCGACATGGAGATGATCCGCGCCGGTTGCGTGAAGAAGGCCCTCGACCTGCTGGAGGACCTCGCCGCAAACCAGCCGGAGAAATATGCCCAGGTCTGGCAGCACTTCGGTGCCGTGCTCAAGGAGGGCGTGGGGGAGGACCCGGTGAACAGGGCGCGCATCGCCAAACTGCTGCGCTTCGTCACCACCGCGAGCGATACCCCGAGCGTCTCCCTGGCCGATTACGTCGGCCGGATGAAAGCGGGCCAGGACAAGATCTGGTATCTCACCGCCGACAGCCTCGCCGCCGCCCAGGCCAGCCCGCATTTGGAGATCTTCCGCAAGAAGGGGGTGGAGGTGCTGCTGCTCACCGACCGCGTCGATGAATGGCTGGTGGCCAACCTGTTCGAGTTCGAGGGCAAGCCGCTCGCCAGCGTGGCCAAGGGGGAGCTGGATCTGTCCGCCGTGAAATCCGCACCGGACGAGACACCCGAGGCGCCGCCCAAGACGGAAGAAGCCCAAGCGGTGATCGACCGCCTCAAGTCCCTGCTCAAGGACCGTGTGCAAGATGTGCGGGTGAGCCATCGCCTGGTGGACTCCCCCGTCTGCCTGGTGGCCGGGGAGCACGACATGAGCGCGCATCTGGTGCGCATGCTCAAAGCCATCGGCCAGAAGACGCCGGAGAGCAAACCCATCCTGGAGGTCAATCCGACGCACCCGATGGTGCGCCGTGTCGCGTCCGAGCCCGAGGCGCGCCAGGCCGATCTGGCCCTGCTCCTGCTGGATCAGGCGGTGTTGCTCGATGGCGGTCAGCTCACCGACCCGGCCGGCTTCGTCCGGCGCCTGAATGCGCTCATGCTTGCGGAGTGAACGTCATGGCGGCCAGGGTCAGCGCCAGCGCAGGGTGACGTAGCGGCTGCGGCCGTTTTCCTGCAGGCGCAGGGTCGCGGCGTCGCCGCCGCTGGCGAGGGCAGCGGCGAATTCCGCCGGGGTGCCGACCGGCCTGCGGTTGACTTCCAGGATCAGACTGCCGGGGGCGATGCCGGCCATGGCGGCTAGCGAGCCACGCGCCACCGCGGTCACGACGACGGCCTTCTCCACCCGGGCGCGTCGTGCCTCCTCCGGACTGAGGGGGCGCACCGTCACGCCTATGGCCTGGACGGCCTGAGATGCCGCCATGGCCGCTTCGTCCAGTTGTCCGACCCGCACCGGGATGTCCAGGCGCCTGCCGTCCCGCACCACCCCCAGCACCACCGTGCTGCCCGGACGGGCCAGGGCGGCGCGGTTGCGATACTGGCCCCCATCGGCAAGCGGGGTGCCGTCGAAGCTGACCAGCACGTCGCCTGCCCGCAGACTCGCCCGTTCCGCGGGCGAGCCCGGCACCACCTCGTTGACCAGCACGCCGCGCTGGTCTTTGAGGCCCAAGGCCTCGGCGATCTCGCGCGTGAGGGGCTGCACGGTCAGCCCGATCACGCCCCGGATCACCCGGCCCTGGGTGAGGATCTGCTCGGCGATGGTGCGCGCGAGGTTGCTCGGGATGGCGAAACCGATGCCCATGTAGCCGCCGCTGCGGCTGAAGATGGCGGTGTTCACGCCGATCACCTCGCCGTCGAGGTTGAGCAGGGGGCCGCCCGAGTTGCCGGGGTTGATGGCCGCGTCGGTCTGGATGAAGTCCTCGTAGTCGTTGATCCCCAGGCTGGTGCGGCCCTTGGCGCTGACCACGCCGGCGGTGAGGCTGTGCGACAGGCCGAAGGGATTGCCCAGGGCCACCACCCACTCGCCCACCTCCAGGCGCGCCGAGTCACCCCATTTGAGCGCCGGCAGGCCGCGCGCCTCGATCTCCAGCACGGCGATGTCGGATTTCGGGTCCGTGCCGCGCACGCGGGCATCGAACTCGCGCCCGTCCTGGAAACGCACGCGTATCCGGCCGCCGTCCTCGACGACGTGATTGTTGGTCAGGATATAGGTGCTGTCCTGCCCGCTGGCGAACACGAAACCGGAGCCCTGACTCAGTGCCCGCCTCGGTTGTCGCGGCGGCTGACGGCGTGGCGAGAGGCCTGGAAAATCCTCGCCGAAGAAGCGGCGGAACAGCTCATCGTGGAAAGGCCAGGCCAGGGATTCCTCCACCGCCATCTCCTGGGGCGGTCCCTCCACCTGGATGAAGACCACGGACGGCGCGACCTTGCGCGCTACATCGGAGAAGGCCCGTGCGGTTTGGCGCAGGCTCTCCACGCCTGCATCCTGGGCGGCGGCGGGCAGGGGCGCATAGAGGACCGGCAGGCAAAACAGCCATGGCAACCATCGCTTGAGCATTGGGGGCCTCACCAAACCGACTCAGAGCTGGGCCCTGACCCAGCGCACCAGGTCCTGGGCCTCCATGGCGCCGGCCTGCCGCGCGATCTCACGGCCGCCGCGGAACAGGGCCAGCGTGGGGATGCTGCGGATGCCGTAACGGGCGGCCAGGGCGGGCTCCGCTTCCGTGTTGACCTTGGCCAGCCGCACATGGGGCTCCAGCATGCCGGCGGCCTGTTCGAACTGGGGGGCCATCATGCGGCAGGGCCCGCACCAGGGGGCCCAGAAATCCACCAGCAGCGGGATGTCGCTGCGTTCGACCTGGCGGTCGAAACTGGCCTGGGTGAGCTCGACGGGGTGGGCGGTGAACAGGGGCTTGTGGCACTTGCCACAGCTGGGGCCCTCCGCCAAACGTCCGGCTGGCAGGCGATTGACGGCCTGGCAATGCGGGCAGACGATGTGCAGTGCAGCATGCATGGACTCGACTCCAGTAGGTATGTTGACGACGAGATTGGGGTTTTGTTGCATATCCCAAGGGGGGACGGGCGATGTCCCATGGGTTGGCATGGTCCGCCAGGCACGCTCACCGCGCCTGATGATCGTTGCCAGTCCCCAGCGCGGCCACGTCTTTTCCTCTACTCACCGCTTGACCAGCTCGGACTCGATCTCCGCAGCGTAGGCGGTCGCGCTGCGGAAGCGCCGGTAAAGCCACACGCCCAGGATGGCGGAGAGCAGGAACAGCACCACCGCGGAGCCGATGCGCACGGCCGGATCCAGATGCACGCCGCTGCCGGCCAGGGCAAAGACCAGCGTTTGCGGCAGGTAACCCACGCCGGAGCCGGCGATGAAGGGCAGGGCGCGCACGCTCGACACCCCGGCGATCAGGTTGGTGCTCAGGTTGTGGCCCACGGGCAGAAGCCGGATGAGCAGGGCCATGTTGAAGGGGTGGCGGCTGAGGAACGCGTCCAGACGCCGCACCTTGTCGGGAAAGCGGCCGTGCACGAGGGCGCGACCCAACAGGCGGGCATAATAGAACGACAGCGCACACCCCAGCACCGCCGCTATGAGGCCGAGGGCGGTGCCCCACAGGGCGCCGAAGGCATAGCCACCGAGAAAGGCGATGACCTGACGGGGCAGCCCCAGGGCCATGGCCAGGGCGCCCACCGCGAGGAACACCATCTCCCCCGTCACGCCCCGGCCGCGTACCTCGCGGTCGATCCAGCCCTGGTCCAGGTCCAGGCCGAGCAGGCGTAGCAGGTAGAACAAGCCCACCAGCGAGCCAAGAAACAACAGGCCACGCAGCAGGAGGCGGTAATTCATGTCAGTGTGCGCCATGCCCGATCGAGCGCTGTGCGGCGCCCGAGGCGGAGGGTGATTCGGCGCTGGCGGCAACTTGCATCGCCGGCCGCTGCGCCCTGCGATCCCGCGCAATGCCGGTAAGCCGAGCTAGGCTGCCAGCCTTGGCCTTGCCCGGGGTAGGGGCAACGTGTATGCTTCCGCCCCTTCGGAGAAGTGACCGAGTGGTCGAAGGTGCACGACTGGAAATCGTGTGTACCCCTAAAGGGTACCGTGGGTTCGAATCCCACCTTCTCCGCCAAATCAGCATCCGAACTCATCCACACAAGCCCACTAAGCCCGCGCAAATGCGGGCTTTTTAGTCTAAACTTCGTCCGTAGCAATCCGCGACTTGCCCCCGGCATCCGGGGCAACCTGGGGGCAACTTTGGGGGCAACTTTCTTGCCCCTGTTGGAGTTGCCCCCGCGACGAAGGAGGCAGACGACATGGCCTTGACCGATACTAGCATCCGCACCGCGAAGCCCGGCGAGAAGATCATCCGCCTGTTCGATGGCGGCGGCCTGTACCTGGAAATCTCGCCGGCGGGCGGCAAGTGGTGGCGGTTCAAGTACCGCTTCCAGGGCAAGGAAAAGCGCCTTTCCCTGGGCACCTATCCCGACACCGGCTTGAAGGCGGCCCGCGCCAAGCGGGAGGAACTGCGCGCCATGCTCGCCGATGGTATCGACCCCAGCGAAGCGAGGAAAGCCGCCCGGCGCGAGGAAGCCACCCGGGCGGCGAACAGCTTCGAGGCCGTGGCCCGCGAGTGGTTCGAGAAACATGCCCGCGCCTGGGTGGCGACGCATGCCAAGGACGTGTTGCGCCGGCTGGAAGGCAACTTGTTTCCGGAGCTAGGCCACCGCCCCATCGACGCAATCGACGCCCCCGAGTTGCTGGCGACGGTGCGCAAGATCGAGGCGCGCGGCTCGCATGACCTGGCGCACCGGGTGCTTTCCATGAGTGGGCAGGTATTCCGCTACGGGGTGGCGACGGGCCGATGCGCCCGCGACGTCGCCGCCGACCTGCGCGGCGCATTGACGCCCAACGTCAAGAAGCATCAAGCGGCAGTGCGGCCCGAGGAATTGCCCGATCTGCTGCGCAAGATCGCCACCTATGACCAGGAAGGCGGCGACACCTTGACCCGCCTGGCGCTGCAACTGCTGGGGGCAACTTTCGTGCGTACCGGGGAATTGCTGGGGGCAACCTGGGATGAATTCGACCTGGACGCCGGCTTGTGGGCGATTCCGGCTGGCCGAATGAAGATGAAGGCGGAACATATCGTTCCCCTCTCAAGCCAAGCCCTTGGCATCCTGGAAGAACTGCGCCCCCTGGGCTGCGGTAGCCGCTACCTGTTCCCCGGCCGTAACCGCGACAAGCCCCTGTCCAACAACACCATGCTGTTCGCTCTCTACCGCCTGGGCTACAAGGGCCGGATGACCGGGCACGGCTTTCGTGCCGTGGCATCAACCGTGCTCAACGAGTCGGGACTATTCCGCCCGGACGTGATCGAGCGCCAGCTTGCCCACTGCGAGCGGAACGAAGTACGGGGCGCGTACAACCGGGCGGAGTACCTGCCGGAGCGGCGGAAGATGATGCAGTGGTGGGGTGACTACCTGGCCGGCGTGATGGCCGGCGGCGACGTGTTGCCATTCAAGCGGGTGGCGTGATCGAGTTTCGCCGCGCCTACTCCGACGGGGCGAAAACCGGGGTGTGTAAGTGTGTTGCAGTTGTCCGGGACATAGCGGTATGCTTAAGCCCGTGTAGCCCGATTACCCGACCCACGTAACAGACCGCAAAGCGGCTCATACGATGCACTAGGGGAGCTTCGCCGAAAAGTCTCGGAAATAGTCACACGCGCCCCTTGTAAGGCGAACAACGGAGTGACGGCGACAACAAGAGCGTTTTTTATCGAACGCTTTCGTTGTCGCCTTTGCGTTTTGGCGGCAACGAAAGCACGCAAGGAGCTTTCAACATGGCCGCACAAATCCAATCCGCGCTAACCATCCTTCGGCGCAAGCAAGTTGAAGCCCGCACCGGGCTTTCCCGTTCCAGCATCTATGCCCGACTGAGGCAAAACCCCAAGAGGCCGGGCGACTATGACCCGACCTTTCCCAAGCCTGTTTCCATCGGCGCGAAAGCTGTCGGCTGGATCGAGGCGGAAATTGACGCATGGCTGGCTGCCCAAGTTGAGAAAAGCCGCAAGGCTTGAAGGGGCGGGTCATGACCACAAACAACAAGGGCCGGAGCGGTGGCGACCGTCCGACCCCAAAGACTACCGATAACCGCAATCATACCGGAACCGATCCGCTGCTGGGCTGGTTCAGTCTCGCCAAGCCTTCGCGCAATCTCCCGCGCATGCGCGGGCGGCAGGGGGGGCGGCGATGATGGCGACCGACATTGACCGCATCCGCGAAGCCTTGCAATTCATTGACGCCGGCGACCGCGACACATGGCTGCGCATGGGTATGGCGATCAAGTCCGAACTCGCCGACGCCGGCTTTGGCCTGTGGGAGTCGTGGAGCATGCAGGCCGCGTCATTCAACGGCAAGGATGCGCGGGATGTGTGGAAGAGCATTCGGGCCAATGGCGGCGTAAAAATCGGCAGCTTGTTCTATGAAGCCAAGGCGAACGGCTGGCGCGATGATGGAGCGCACCAAAAGCCGACACCGGAAGAGCTTGCCGAGCGGCGGCGCATTGCAGCGGAACGGGCGGCGAAGGAAGAGGCTGCGATCTCCAGCGAACGTGCCGACACTGCATCGAAGGCGGCGGCGATCCTGAAGGCGGCGACCATTGCCACAGCCGATCATCCCTACCTTGCCCGCAAGAAAGTTTCCCCAGTGGCAACCCTGCGTGAGATTGACGCGGGCGCGGCGGCGGCGATCCTGGGCTATGCGCCGAAGTCGGGCGGCGACCCGCTGACCGGGCGCTTGCTGGTGGTTCCAGTCAAGCAAGGCGACCGGCTTTCGACGCTGGAACTGATCGACGGCAGCGGCAAGAAAACGGCATTGGCCGGGCGCGGCAGCAAGGCGGGCGGGTATTGGGCAACCGGGCGCCTGCCCGATGGCGACGGCGCGGGCCTGACGCTGCTAATCGGTGAAGGCGTGGCGACCGTGCTGTCGGCATCGGCGGCAGCCGGGAAGCCCGGCATTGCCGCGCTATCGGCTGGCAACCTGCCGG
>JBBIKZ010000073.1:0-12407 GCA_037445185.1 Hydrogenophilales bacterium
TTGCCGCTGTCATCATCAGTGGCGATAATGGCGACCACGAGGAGAACGCCATGCCCAACCCGCCCGCAGAGATCTTCAAGGCCTATGACATCCGCGGTGTCGTGGGCCATACGCTGACCCCTGAAATCACCTTGCAGATCGGACAGGCCATCGGCTCCGAGGCCCGGGCGCGCGGCCAGCGCACCATCGCCATCGGCCGCGACGGACGGCTGTCCGGTCCCGCTTTGGCCGCAGCCCTGGCCGAGGGCATCCGCATGAGCGGCAGCGATGTCGTCGACCTGGGTCTGGTGGCCACGCCCATGTTTACTTCGCCGCCCATCACCTGGGCACGAATTCCGCCGTCATGGTCACCGGCTCGCACAATCCGCCGGAGTACAACGGCCTGAAGATGGTCCTGGCGGGGGAGACCCTGGCCAACGAGGCCATCCAGGGCCTGCGCCGCCGCATCGAGCGCGGCGACCTGGCCTCGGGCCGGGGGGCATACCGCCAGCACGACATCGCCCGCGACTACATCGCGCGCATCGCGGCGGACGTCCGGCTCGCCCGTCCCATGCGTATCGCCGTCGATTGCGGCAACGGGGTGGCCGGCGCCTACGCCCCCGAGCTCTACCGTGCCCTCGGCTGCCAAGTGGAGACGCTCTATTGCGAGGTCGACGGTCGCTTTCCCAACCACCACCCGGACCCCTCCCAGCCCGACAACCTGCTAGGCCGTCCAGTGCCTTCGTCGGTCATTCGGGCAGGCTTGAAGGCATCGTCATTGTCACGTCATCATGGCCTGCACGCGCCCTGGCGGCCGTCTTGCGGCATCTTCGCGCCCGTGCGCCTCACCCATGGCGTCCACCATGGGCTCGTTGCCCATGCGCAAATCTGCCCGCCATACGGCTCGTCTTCATCGCGCGCCCTAATGACAAATCTGGGTTGAAGCGAGAAGCGCAGTCGTACGATCAGTACTGCGAGCATCGCAGCTTCGAGAGCGGGACGCGCAGCAGAGAAATTCACCAGTTCTCAGGTGAAGACCGCAAGGACGCCTGTGTAGCCGTAGAGCCGGTTGCGCGAGATCTCGCCGTTGGCGGAAAAGCCGACCAGGGGGATGTCGCCTAGACTGCGGCTGATCATGGCGAGCTCCGCGTTGGCTTCGCCGAACATGCTGGCACCGCGGCCCAGGCAGGAGAAATAGAGCGCCCCGCGCGCCTGCCCGGGCAGAGCGGCCTTGAGGGCGTCGAGCATGCGCTGCATGTCCTCCACCGCCGAATGGCCGTCGCGTCGGCAGAACATGAGCGGCTGGCCGGCCTCCACGTAGTCGCCCACGGCGATCAGCTTGCTGTCCGGGTCGACGCCGACGATGTGGCGCACGAGATAGTCGTCGGTATCCGAGTCGCGCGTGGGCAGCCCCACGAACAGATAGCCACCCAGCCTCTGCAGCTGGGCGTAGAGCACCTCGCCGATGTCCTCGCGCAGCACTTCCAGCGGCGGACGCCCGTCCAGGGCGCGGATGATGTTGCGCTCCGCCTGGGTGATGCGGTGACGCGGCCCAAGCGGCGACACCCCCTGGGTGAGCCGGGTCGTGACGCTCACCGCTGACGAGAAGAGCACGCCCGAGAGCCCCCCTTCCACCACCTGGTCGGCCGCCTGCGGGCATTTGCCGCGCGAGCTGGTGAGTCCGCCGACGAGAAAGCCGGTCTCGGTGCGGGCGGCCACGTGCTCGATCAGCTCGCTGATGAGGGGGTTGCGCGGGTCACCGTGCACCACCCCGAACCAGGCCGAGTCGGGGCCGATGCGAAAGTCCTCGGCGTGCTGCAGGACGTCGTTGAGATTGCACAGGCTGGGCAGGACACGGAAGGCCCCTTGCGGGATCTCGGCCAGCATGATGGCCAGGGCCGGCTGCTCCAGGAATTCGTGGCCGGTAGCGACGATGCCCACCCCCACCGTGCCTACCCAGTGCGCGATGCCGGTGCGCCCCCTGCAATAGGCGAGCAGGTCGGCGTAGTGCTCGGCGAACGCGTCGGTGGCGTAGAGGAAGCCCAGTGTCGTCCCGTCCCGCACCGGGAGCAGGGCGTCGAGGCATACGCGGGCGGCATCCTGCCATCGAGGCTGGATCGAGTAGGCGTGTTTGAAGGGCTGCATGGCGGATCGGCTCGTCTGGCGAGTTGGGACGGATCCCTATGATGACGGAAAATGGTCTCAGCCGCTGCCCGTGGCCGGGACGTGCACCTGCCGAGCCGGCAGGCCCGGTCCGCAGGCCAGGCGTTCGAACTCGCCGGCCCACTCGTCGGCGCGCTCGGCCAGGTGCCGGCGCTGCCGGTCGGTCAGCGAGCCGGCCAGGGTCAGCAGCAGTTGCTGGGCGCGGGCACGCCGCAGCTCGAACTGCAGGCGCTGGTCCTCGGTCCAGGTCGCCTCGGGGTGCAGGAGGAGCTGCTGCACCCGCTGCGGGAAGCGTTGCGCGTCGCGGCGCAGGGCCAGGGCACGTGTCACCTCCTCGCGCCAGCGCTGGCGCAGGGCCAGGCCCTGGGCCTGGTCCCGCGCGAGCTCGCGGCTCCAGGCGGCGATGGCCTGGCGCTGCGCGTCGGTGAGCCGGCCGACCCAGCGCCGCAGGCACTTTTCCGCATGCTCGGCCAAACGTCGCTCCACCTTGTCGACCGGTGCGTCGACGAAGTCCTTGCGAAAGTCGTCCTCCTTCTCGCGCAGGTTGTCGAGCAGGGCGCGGATCTGTTCGTCCTGGGCGCGGGCGAGCAGGTCGGCCAGACGTGGGGCGGCCTGACGTGCGAGTTCGTGCCAATGGGACTCCAGTAGCCGGGTGTGCGCCTGCAGCCGGTCGCGATCGAGCCGACCCGCCTGGACGCCCGCGTTCACCGTGCGCAGCCACGCGGCATAGGCGCTGAGCTCGCTGCCGCAATGCCAGGTGAGCAGGTCGGCGAGGTGGAGGTCCAGCAGCTTGCGCTGGCTGTCGTCCAAGGGCAGGTACTGGCCGACATAGGTCGGGACCAGCCAGTCGAGTTGGCGGTAGAAAAGGCCCGGGCTGCAGCCTGCCAGCATCAGCAGCAGCAAGGCGGCGGTGAGGAGACGGGACATCGCGGGTGGGTCGGGTCGTGGAGGGGGATCACGTTTTGAGCGGAGGTCATCGGTGGGGTTCGGGCCGCGCGGATGAGCTCAGGTCGAGATGGCGGGGGAGGCGACACCCGGGCGAGCCGGCGGTGTGCGAGAGGCACGCGAGCACGACATGTCGGTCCGGAGGCGGTCGAAGGGCCTTGCGCCGCTATTGGCCGTTTCCGATTGGGGCATGCGATGTCAAACGGTCGGCACCGCCACGTCGCTGGCCGGCGCCGCCACGTCGGCGGCCGGTGCTGCGGCCATGTAGCCCAGCTTCGCCGCGATGCGGTCGGCCGCCTCTTGCACCAGCGGGATCCAGGCGGTCTGGCGGCGCTCGATGGGGGCCGAGACCGAGAGTCCGGCCACCACGCGACCGCCGGCGTCGCGGATGAGGCAGCCGATGCAGCCTACCCCCGGCTCCGCCTCCTCGTCGTCGAGGGCGTAGCCGCGCTGGGCAGCGACCAGGGCGGTGTCGGTGAGCGTCTGCACATCGGTCAGAGTGTTGCGCGTGTAGCGCGGCAGCCCGGTGCGGCGGGCATAGGCGGCGATGCCCGCGGGACCATGCTCGGCCAGCCAGAGCTTGCCCACGGCGGTCACATGCAGCGGGGCACGGCTGCCGATGACCTGCTCGACGCGGATCGCCCGCGCCGGGGTTGCGCGCTCGACGTAGATCACCTCGTCGCCGGCGCGCAGCGTGAGGTTGACGCTCTCGCCGATCTCCTCGCACAGCCGGTCCATCACCGGACGCGCCGCCCGGCGCACGTCCAGGCCCACGTGCACCCGGTGGCCGAGCTCGAGGAGTTTGGCACCGAGCTGCCAGGCGGCCGGCTCCACCCGCTCGACATAGCCGTGCCGGGCGAGCGCCGAGAGGATGCGGTGGGCGGTGGAGGGATGCAGCCCGGTGTCGGCGGCCAGGTACTTGAGGCTCACCGGCTCGGCATAGCGGGCCATGGCGTCGAGCAGCCGGGCCATGCGGTCGATCACCTGGATGGCGGTCTGGACGGGAGGCGAGGAGATCATTTCACGATATAAAATGCATTCCGTATTGCGCAATTCTGATCAAAAAACTAGGGTATAGGCAAGTGCATTTTCCGCACGCCGCGATCTCGCCACCAGGAGACCACCATGGCCGCCATGCCCGACAAGCTCGCCTCTATCCCCCCCGCCTTCTGCGCGGGCATCCAATACTACGGAGAGGCCTGGCCCGGCTTCGCAACGCATGCCGCCCGGCCCGCCATCGCCGAGGGCGCGCGCGCAGTGGCCGACCCCCGCGCCCCTGAGGCCGTCTTCCAGACCCTGCTCATGGCCGACGCCCTGCGCTATGT
Organism: Hydrogenophilales bacterium; assembly: GCA_037445185.1. Taxonomy (GTDB): domain Bacteria; phylum Pseudomonadota; class Gammaproteobacteria; order Burkholderiales; family Thiobacillaceae; genus JANWZL01. Next base: position 4,413 of record JBBIKZ010000073.1, read on the forward strand.
CACCCTGCAGGTGTGCGGGGCCAAGGGCTCCGGCCACCCCGGCGGCTTCGCCTCCAGCGCAGAGGCCTACGCCGCCCTGGTGATGCTGGGCCACACCAACATCGTCACCGAGGTCGGCCACCACGCGCCGGGCTTCTACAGCGCCATGTTCCTCGACACCTCGCTCGAGGAGATGGGCATCCGTACCATGGCCGACCTGATGGCGCGTTTCCGCGAGCGGCACGGCCTGCTCGGCCACCTCTCCGGAGCCATACCCGGCCTGCTGGCGCCTGCCGGCCCCCTCGGCCAGGGCCAGCACTTCGCCATGGCCGGGGCCCTGCTGCACCCGGACACGCTCTTTCCGGTCACCATCGGCGACGGCGGCCTGGGCGAGCCCTATGTGTTGAGCAGCATGATGCACTTCCATACCGCCTATCCGCAGGTGACCAACTTCCTGCCGGTGCTGATCTGGAACGGCTACAGCCAGGAGCACCACGCCATGGTCTCGCGCCTGAGCAACGAGGAGATGATCGCCTATTGGGCCGCCCATGGTTTCGACGAGGTCGTGCTGGTGGACGCCAAGTCCTTTGACGACAGCGGTCAGTCGAGCGACTATGTGGACTCCACTCGGTTCTCGCTCGAGCGGCGGCTGGCCTTCATGCAGGCGGTGCTGGAGGGCATGGACTACGCCGCCAAAAACGCCCTGTCCGGCCGGCTCACCGCCTTCGTCCTCAAGCAGCTCAAGGGCGCCGGCGTGCACACGTTGGGCGCCAAGTCGCACAACCTCTATCCTGCCGACACCCTGGATGCCGCCCACATCCGCGAGGGTTTGCAGCGCCGGGCGCTCGCCCCTGAGGCCTGGGCCATCGTGCGCGAGAATTTCTCCCGCGCCGGCGGCGGCCCGGCGGTGAAGACGGCGGTGACCGAGCGGGTCCTGGAGATCGCCCCCTTGGGCGCCTTCCCGGTCCGGGAATACGCCAAGGGCGAGAAGGTGGTGCCCTCCACCGCCATGGGCGAGCTGGTGGCCTGGGTCGGTCGCCAGGATGCGCGCTTCGTCGTGACCAATGCCGACGGCAACGAGGCGAGCGGCATGAAGAACGTCAACGACGCGCTCAAGATCCGCCACCCCACCGCCGACCCGCTCTACAACCAGTCGCCCGCCGGCCAGGTCTACGAGCCCCTCAGCGAGGACGCCTGTGCCGGGCTGGCCGCGGGCCTGGCCCTGTTTGGGGCGCGCGCGCTATGGCTGTCGTACGAGTCCTTCGCCATCAACGGCTGGCCCATCGTGCAGACGGTGACCCAGGCCATGGCGGAATTGCGGCGCAAGACGCCGTCCATCGTCTGCATGTTCACCGCCGGGGCGCTGGAGCAGGGACGCAACGGCTGGACCCACCAGCGCCCGGAGATCGAGAACTACATCGCCGCGCAGATGCGCAACGGCAACGTCTATCTGCTCTTCCCCTGCGACGCTAACGCCATCCAGGCCGCCTACGAGTACGCCACCCAGAGTTACAACAAGGGCATGGCAATCATCGCCTCCAAGTCGGCGCTGCCGGTGTATCTGAGCATGAATGAAGCGCGCGCTGCGGTGGAGAAGGGTGCGGCCATCCTGTACGAATCCCAGGCGGGCGATCGGGGTACCGCGGTCTTCGCCGTGGCCGGAGACATGATCCTGCTGCCGGTGTTCGCCGCCCGCGACCGGCTCGAGGCCGAGGGCTGGCGGGTGCGCATCGTCAGCGTGGTCAACCCGCGCCGGCTCTACCGCCCGGGCGATGTGGCCTGGGAGACGGTGGCCGAGCCGGACAACGCCTTCATGGACGACGACCACTTCAACGCCCTGTTCGACGGGGACGTGCTGCTGGCGGTGAGCGGCGGCCCCTCTGCATCCCTGGAGCCGGTGCTACTGCGCAGCCGCGCGCAGCGGCGCGACACCTTCGCCTGGAAGCGCGGCGAGACCACCGCCTCGCCGCAGGAGATCATGGACTACAACGGGCTCACGGCCGAGGCGATGGCGGCGCGGGTGAGGGGGGTGGGTTGAGGGGGGAGGAGGGGAGGCGGGCGAACCCCCCGGCCCTGCGGGCCACCCCCCTTATCAGGGGGGGCTGCCCCCTGCCCCCGGCCTTGCGGGCCACCCCCAGCCCCCTTGATAAGGGGGTAGCGGCTTTAGCCGCCCGGGGATTGCAGGGCAGTGCCCACCACCCAGGAGGTAAGACATGACCGACACCAAGATCGTAGTCCTCGACGACGACCCGACCGGCGCGCAGACGGTGCACGCCTGTCTGCTGCTCACCCGCTGGGACGTGGGCACGCTCGGCGAGGCCCTGGACGATGCCGCGCCGCTGTTCTTCGTGCTCACCAACACGCGTGGCATGGATGCGCAGCGCGCGGCGGGTGTCACGCGCGAGGTCTGCGACAACCTCCGTGAGGCCCTGGCGAGGCGGCAAATGCAGGGCCGCCCGGTGAATCCCATCCTGGTGAGCCGCTCCGACTCCACCCTGCGCGGCCATTACCCCGTCGAGACCGACGTGATGGCCGAGGCGCTCGGCCCCTTCGATGCCCATTTCCTCGTCCCCGCCTTCTTCGAGGGCGGCCGCCTCACCCGGGACGGCGTGCATTACCTGATGGTGGACGGCCAGCCCGTACCGGTCGCCGAGACGGAGTTCGCGCGCGACTCGGTGTTCGCCTACCGCTGCAGCTTCCTGCCCGACTATGTGCAGGAGAAGACCGGCGGCCGCATCCGGGCCGCGGAGGTGCAGCGCTTCAGTCTAAGCGAACTGCGTGCCGGCTGCCTGGAACGGCTCATGGGGCTGCGCGGCAACGCCTGCTGTGTGGTCGACGCCGAGCGCCAGGACGACCTCAACCGCTTCGCCGCCGATGTCCTCGCGGCAATCGCGCAGGGCAAGCGCTTTTTGTTCCGCAGTGCGGCGAGCCTCATCACCGCGCTCGCCCGGCTGCCGCCCCAGCCGGTGCCGGCGGCCAAGATGGCGGCCTACGTGCGCGGCGGACGGCCCGGCGCGGTGATCGTAGGCTCCCACGTGGCCAGGACCACGGCGCAACTCGCGCGGCTCATAGACGAGCCGGGGGTGGTGCCCATCGAGCTCGATGTCGGGCGTCTGCCGGATGCGCGCGCGGCGCTCACCGCGGCCGTCTGTCAGGTGGCGGCGGAGGCGCACCAGCAGGGACTCACCCCCGTCATCTACACCAGCCGCAGCGAGCGCGGCTTCGCCACCCGGGCCGAGCGGCTCGCCTTCGGCGAGGTGGTCTCCGCCACCCTCATGGACATCGTGCGCGGGCTGCCGCCGACCTTGGGTTTCCTCATCAGCAAGGGCGGCATCACCTCCAACGATGTGCTCGCCACCGGCCTTGCCCTGCGCACGGCGCGGGTGGTCGGCCAGATCCTGGCCGGCTGCTCGGTGGTGCGCTGCCCGCCCGACCATCCGCGCCATCCCGATATGCCGGTGGTGATCTTCCCCGGCAACGTCGGCGACGAGGAGGCCCTCGCCGTGGTCTACCGGCGGCTCGCCCGCCCGGACCTCCAGGTCGCGGCCTGATGTCCTCTGGCCATGTCCGCCGCAGCGTGATGAAATCCGGCGCATGATCGCCCCTGCCACCCACGCCTCTCCTGACGCGCGCCGGTCCGAGCTGGTGCGCGGGCTCCTGGCCATCCTGCCGGCCGACAGCGTGCTCCACGAGCCCGAGGACCTGCGCCCTTACGAGTGCGATGGCCTCTCCGCCTACCGCCATCTGCCCCTGGCGGTCGCCCTGCCGGCCACGGTCGAGCAGGTGCAAGCGGTGCTGCGGCTTTGCCACCGGCTCGGCGTGCCGGTGGTGGCGCGCGGCGCCGGCACGGGGCTGTCCGGCGGCGCCCTGCCGCACGGCGAGGGGCTCTTGCTGTCGCTCGCCAAGATGAAGTCCATCCTCGCCATCGACCCGGTGGCGCGCACGGCGCACGTCGAGCCCGGTGTACGCAACCTCGCCATCTCCGAGGCGGCGCGCCCGTATGGCCTGTACTACGCGCCCGACCCGTCCTCGCAGATCGCCTGCACGATCGGCGGCAACGTGGCGGAGAACGCCGGTGGGGTGCACTGCCTGAAGTATGGGCTCACCGTGCACAACGTCCTCAAGCTGGAGGTGGTGACGGTGGAGGGCGAACGCCTGACCCTGGGCGGCGACGCCCTGGACGCCCCCGGCTACGACCTGCTCGCCCTCATGACCGGCTCCGAGGGCCTGCTCGCGGTGGTGGTGGAGGTGACCGTGCGCCTGCTGCCCCTGCCCGAGCGTGCCCAGGTCGTGCTCGCCGCCTTCGACGACGTGGCCCACGCTGCGGCGGCGGTCGGCCGCGTCATCGCTGCCGGCATCGTCCCGGCCGGGCTGGAGATGATGGACAACCCGGCCATCCGCGCCGCCGAGGCCTACGTCGGCGCCGGCTATCCGGTGGATGCCGCCGCCATCCTTTTGTGCGAGCTCGACGGCAGCAACGAGGAGGTGTCGGAACAGATCATGCAGGTGCGCGAACTGCTACTCGCCAACGGTGCCACCGAGGTGCGCACCGCCCGCGACGAGGCGGAGCGGCAGCTGTTCTGGAAGGGCCGCAAGGCCGCCTTCCCGGCGGTGGGCAGACTCGCCCCCGACTACTACTGCATGGACGGCACCATCCCGCGCCGGCGGCTGCCCGAGGTGCTCGCACGCATCGGCGAGCTGTCGCGCGAGTTCGGCCTGCCGGTGGCCAACGTCTTCCATGCCGGCGACGGCAACTTGCATCCGCTCATCCTTTATGATGCCAACCGTCCCGGCGAGCTCGACAAGACCGAGGCGTTCGGCCGCCGCATCCTCGAGCTGTGCGTCGAAGTGGGCGGCACCATCACCGGCGAGCACGGCGTGGGCGTGGAGAAGCTCGCCGGCATGTGCACGCAGTTCACGGCGGCGGAGCTCGCCCAGATGCACGCGGTCAAGGCGGCCTTCGACCCAGGCGGGCTGCTCAACCCCGGCAAGGCCGTGCCCACCCTGCACCGCTGCGCCGAGTTCGGCGCCATGCACGTGCACGGCGGCGCGCTCAGATTCCCGGACCTACCGCGCTTTTGAACCCCATGGCGCAGGACCTCACGCAGGAGCTGGCGCAGCGGGTGCGTGCGGCCTACGCTGCCGCCCGGCCCCTGCGCATCGTCGGCGGCGCGAGCAAGACCTGGCTGGGGCGTGCCGTGGCAGGGGAGGTGCTGGAGGTGGCCGGGCACAGGGGCATCGTCCGCTACGAGCCGACCGAGCTCACCCTGACCGCGCGCGCCGGCACGCCGCTCGCCGAGCTCGAGGCCACCCTGGCCGAGGGCGGCCAGTGCCTGCCCTTCGAACCGCCCCACCATGGCGGGGCGGCCACCCTGGGCGGCACGGTGGCCTGCAACCTAGCCGGCCCCGCCCGGCCCTATCTCGGCGCCTGCCGCGACTTCGTGCTGGGCGTGTGCATCGTCAACGGCAGGGGCGAGGTGCTGCGCTTCGGCGGCGAGGTGATGAAGAACGTCGCCGGCTACGACCTCTCGCGCCTGATGGCCGGCGCCCAGGGCACCTTGGGGGTGCTCCTGGAGGTGAGTATGAAGGTCTTGCCGCGGCCGGCCGCCGAGCTCACACTGGCGCTGGAGATGGCAGCGGGTGAAGCCATCGCGCGTTTCAATGCCTGGGCGGGCCGGCCGCTGCCCATCACCGCCGCCTGTCACGACGGGCAGCGGGCCTTCGTCCGCCTGGCCGGGGCCGAATCGGCGGTGCGCGCCGCGCGCGAGCGGATCGGGGGCGAGGTGCTGGCCGAGGGCAAGGCGTTCTGGCGCTCGGTGCGCGAACACACCCACCCGTTCTTCGCCGCGGGCGGGGGCCTGTGGCGGCTGTCCCTGCCGCCGGCCGCGCCGCTCGCTCCCTATCCACGCCAGTTCATCGACTGGGGTGGCGCCCAGCGCTGGGTGTATAGCGAAAGAGCGCTATGGGAGGCAGCAGCGGCAGCCGGGGGACACGCCACGCGCTGGCGCGCTGGGACAGGGGAGGTCTTCCAGCCGCCGCCGCCCGCCCTGCTGGCGCTGCACCGTCGCCTGAAGCAGGCCTTCGACCCGGCCGGCATCCTCAACCCGGGACGGCTCTACGCGGGGCTTTGACGGTGCAGACCCGGATCAGCCCCCCCATCGCGGCCACCTCCCAGGGGCGGGAGGCGGAGGCCATCCTGCGCACCTGCGTGCACTGTGGCTTCTGCACCGCCACCTGTCCCACCTATCAACTGTTGGGCGACGAACTGGACGGCCCGCGCGGGCGCATCTACCTCATCAAGCAGGTGCTGGAGGGGCACCCGCCCAGCCGCAAGACCCAGCTCCACCTGGACCGCTGTCTCACCTGCCGGGCCTGCGAGACCACCTGCCCGTCCGGGGTGCGCTACGGGCGGTTGCTCGAGATCGGCCGCGGCCTGGTGGAGCAAACCGTCGCACGCCCCTTGGGCGAGCGGCTCGCCCGCCGGCTGCTGTGCTGGCTCGTCCCCCACACCGGCCGCTTCCGGCTGCTCTTGCGCCTGGGGCAGACCCTGCGCCCGCTTCTGCCCCATGCCCTGCGCGCCAAGGTGCCGCCGCGGCGCGTGGCCGGTGTTTGGCCGGCGCGCACACACGCCCGCCGCCTGCTGGTGCTGGCCGGCTGCGTGCAGCCCGCCGCGGCCCCCGACACCAACGCCGCCGCCGCGCGGGTGCTCGACCGCCTGGGCATCCAACTCGCTACGGCCCCGGGTGCCGGCTGCTGTGGGGCATTGAGCCACCATCTCGCCGCCGAGGACGAGGCACGCGCCCAGATGCGGCGCAACATCGATGCCTGGTGGCCGCACCTCGAGGCCGGCGCCGAGGGCATCGTCATGACCGCCAGCGGCTGCGGGGCGATGGTCAAAGCGTATGGCGAACTGCTCGCCGACGACCCGGCCTACGCCGCCAAGGCCGCCCGGGTGAGCGCCCTGACCCGGGACCTGGTCGAGGTGCTGGAAGTTGAGGACCTCACGCGTCTCGGCACCCCGGGGGCGGGACGGCGGGTCGCCTTCCACGCCCCCTGCACCCTGCAGCATGGCCAGAGGCTCGCCGGCCGGGTCGAGGGCCTGCTCACGCGCCTGGGCTTTGCGCTCACGCCGGCCAAGGATGCGCACCTGTGCTGCGGCTCGGCCGGCAGCTATTCCCTGCTACAGCCGGCGCTCGCCCGGCGGCTGCGCGACGACAAGCTGGCCAGCCTCACGGCGGGCGGGCCGGAGGTCATCGCCACCGCCAACATCGGCTGCCAGCTGCACCTCGAGGGCGGCACCGCGCTGCCGGTGCGCCACTGGATCGAGCTGGTCGATGAGGCGTTGCCGGCGGCCTGAGCCGAGCGTCGTCTTGCGGTCATGGGGATGTTCCGGCGCCACTGTCGCCAGGGCAGGCGGGCTCAACCCTCCCTTGGTTGCGACGGCAGGCAGTAGGGATAAAAATCGCGCGCCACGCCCAGGAAATAGGAACGCGTCTCGTCCCGCGTGAACAGCGTGAGCAGCCGCTCGATCAGGGCGCGGTAGTGGCGGCCGTCCGCTTTCAGACCCCGCATGCCCATGAGCAGCATCCGGGCGATGGCGAGCCGCCGCTCGCGCGCGTCCCGGTCCAGACCCTCTGCCTCGAGGAAGGCGGTGAAGCCTTTCAACGCCAGCTTCTCCGCCGCAGTGGCCTTCATGGCCAGGGCCTGCTGGATGAGGTCGTCGAGATCCTGGTGGGGTGAAAGCGAGACCAGAATGGTCTCCGGCGGGGGCGGCACGGTCGTTGGCGTGGCCGGGACGTGGCGGCCCGACGCCACGAGGCAGGGGAAAAACTCACGCGCCACCTGCTTGCAGCGGGCAATGGAGGCCGGATCGGCCATGTTGTCCGCCACCCGGTCCACGGCCAGCCGGTAGCCACGGTCCGAGGTGTCGGCGGGATCAAGGGCATGCAGGATGCGCCGGGCCAGTTGCACGCGTCTGTCCACGGCCTCGGCGGTGTAACCTTTTTTCTCCAGTAG
>JBBIKZ010000074.1:0-12274 GCA_037445185.1 Hydrogenophilales bacterium
GTCTGTTCGTCATAGGGTGCTACGTTCTTACCGCGTGGCGTCGAATATGGCGTGTATGCGAATTTCGTCCGACTTATGCAAGAGGCTCGACGGACATGAGGACGAGTCCGAGGCAGATCGTTGCCGCCCCGGCCAGTCTGGGCCGCCAGTTCTCGCGCTCCTTGAACAGCCAGATCGACAGCAGGCTGGCAACAGCGATGCCGGCGTTGGTGTAGGCGACGACTTCCGCGGCGGGCAAGGCGCGCATGGCGAAGATCACCAGGCCGTAGGCGAGGCCGATGCACAGGCCGCCGATGACGAACAGGGATGTGCGGATGCGCCGTGCCGGCATCCAGGCGCCCGTCTCCGCCCGGAGCATGACCGTGAGGGCGAGCCAGGAAACGAAATAGACGACGGTCACGAAGCCGACCAGTCCGCCGAAGGTGTCGATGTGCGCGGTGGCCGCCTTGTCGCTCAGCGAATAGACGCTGGTCGCGAACATTGCCGCGAGCGCCCATGGATGGGCGCGGCGATGATCGCCGTTCTTTCCGCCTGCCGCCAGGATGACCAGGCCGACGACGGTGACGACGATGCCCGCCCAGGTGTTCCACGCCAGCGACTCGCCCAGAAAGGCCGTGCTCCACAGCGCGATCAGCAACGGGGAACTGCGCACCAGGGGGTAGACCAATGCGACCGGCGCATGCTCGTAGGCCTTGCGCAGACCCAGAAAGTACACGACGTTCGCCGTGGCGGAAACGAACAGGAGGCCGGCGAACTGCGCGTTCCAGTCGATGTCCCGAAGCAGGGCATACACCCCCCATGGTCCCAGCAGGAGCAGGTGTCCGAGCAGCACCCACCACAGCGGGTAGGCATGCCGCGGCTGATGGCGCGCCAGGAGATTCCAGGCGACATGCATGACGACCGAGGCGGCCAGGGCCAGGGCTGCGTCGCTCATCCCGCGTCGCGAGCCGCAGCGCGGGCGATCTCGATGGCCATGCCGTCGCGGGCGATGCTCACGCCGTCCGGAACCGTGACGGCTTCCGCCAGCAGCCAGGAATCGAACGCGTGCCCCAGGTGGGTGAGCCACGCGTGCCGCGGCCCGACGGCCGCGACGGTGGCCAGCGCGGTGTTCCAGTCGTTGTGGCTGCCGGGCATGTCACGCGGCGGAAAGCTGCAATCCAGCGCGAGCTCATGGACGCCCCACGCCCGCAGGAAAGCTTCGGTGCGCGGCGGCAGGCCGCGGGTATCGGTGAGGTACGCGAAGCGTTCGCCCGCGGCGCTTTCGATCGCATAGCCGAAGGTCGGTTTCGAGTGGATCAGCGGCAGCGGCGTGAACTTGAGCGGTCCCAGCGACACTGGCTCGAACTCGCCGAGGGACCGGAAATCCAGCAGCCCGTGGTTCTTGTACAGGTCTGCGCAGCCCTGCGAATCGGGCGGGCCGTAGACCGGGATGGCGTTGCCCACCCCCCAGCGCAGGTGGAACAGCCCCTGCACATGATCGGGGTGGTAATGGGTCAGCACGATGGCGCTCAGGCTGCCCGGCGGGAAGCGCTCGTGCAGATCCGTCAGCCCGGCGTCGAGCAGGACGCGCGTTCCGCCCGATTCCACCAGGGCCGAGCAGGGACGGCGCACCAGGCGGGTGTCCAGTCGCGCACGTTCGCAGGCGGGGCAGCGGCAGCCATAGAGCGGCACGCCGCCCGCCGCCCCGGTGCCGAGGAAGCTCAGGCGCACGCCGTCGCCTCATCCCGACGGGGCGCCAGCACGCGCACGAAGGCCTCGCCCGCCTCATCCAGCGCGCCGTCGTTGGTGATCCGATGCTGGATGCCTGCCGGCTCGGCGTAGGCGGCGGCGCGCGCGACCCGGCGGGCGATGGCGTCCTCACTCTCGCGGCCGCGTGCGCGCAGGCGTTCGGCCAAGACCTGCGGCGATACGCTGATCAGCACGGCTTCCAGCTCCGGGTAGCGCCGTCTGGCCTCGGGCAGATATTCGCGCGAGCCGTTCATTACCACGGTGAGTCCCTTGGCCAGCCAGTGATTGATTTCGCAGCCGATGCCGTAGCGGTGGCCGTGGCTGTCCCAGTGCATGGCGAAAAGGCGCGCGTGCAGGCGCGCGGCGAACTCGGCTTCGGTGAGCGCGACGTGGTTCTCGCCGCCGGCATCCGCAGGCCGGGTGATGTAGCGATGGGCGAAGACGACGCCCGAGTCACCGCCGGATGTACCGCTTATATGCGCGCGGGCATAGGTGAGCAGGCTGTCCTTGCCGCTGCCGGAGGCACCGATGAGGTAGACGAGGCGGCCGCCCATGATCACAGATGATCGAAATGCGCGGACAGCGCCGGCTTGCCGCCCGACCACACCCGCTCGGCCTGGGGCAGCCCGCCCAGCCACTTCACGGCGATGAGGTCGGCGCGGCGGCCAACGGCGATCTCGCCCCGGTCGACAAGCCCTGCCGCGCGTGCCGGATTGGCCGTGACGAGTGCAATGGCTGCGTGCAGCGGAATGTCCGCCAGCTCGGGCAACTTCAGCACCGAGGGCAGCAGCGCGGCGGGGGAGTAATCGCCGCACAGGCAGTCGGCCACGCCTTCCAGTACGGCATCCAGCGCCCGCATGTTGCCGGACTGGGACTTGCCGCGCAGTACGTTGGGCGCGCCGAACAGGGTGGCCAGGCCTTTCGCGCGGGCGGCGCGGGCGGTCTCCACGTTGACCGGGAACTCGGAGATGGCTGCGCCCAGCGCGGCCACGGTGTCCACCTTGTCCGGGGAATCGTCGTCGTGGCTTGCAAGCGCAACACCCTGAGCGCGGGCGAGCGCGGCCAGCGCCTCCATACGCGCCATCGCGCCTTGGGCGGCCTCGGCCTTGCGCGCCAGGATGTCGTCCAGCGCCGCGTCGTCCGTTTTGTAAGTGCGCGCGAGGTAGGCGCGGTAGGCCTCCACGTCGCGGAACTGGCCCTGGCCGGGGCTGTGGTCCATGAAGGACATCAGGTGGGCGTCGCCGTTTTCGATGAGCGCCGCCAGCACCGGCGGCGCGCTCTCGTCGGTGACTTCGTAGCGCACGTGCACGCGGTTGTCGATGAGGGCGTGGACCTGCCAGGCGTGCACGGCGCGGGCGATCTCGGCGGCGAAGGCATTGTTGCGCACGCCCAGCTCGTGGTTGGCGAAGGACAGCGCGTGATACACCGTGGTGATGCCGGCGGCGGCATTGCGCTTGTCGGCCTGGGCGCAGGCGAAGTCGAGGGGGAAATGCACATTGGGGCGGGGTTCCACCTCCTTTTCCAGGGCGTCGCAGTGCAGGTCGATCATGCCGGGCATGAGCAGCCGGCCGGCGAGGTCGATGACGCGGGCGTCGCCGCTGGATTCGGGGTCGAGCGCGGCGATGACACCATCCTCGATCAGCACGTCGAGCGTGTCGCGGGTTTCCGTGGGCAGCGCCACGCGGGCGCCGGCGAGCAGGGTCTTCATGCTGTCAGTTCCTTGAGGGTTTCGGTAAGCGGCATGGGCGGCGCGAGTTCCACCACGTGGTCCGCCAGGCGGGCCACGAGATCGGGGTGATGGAAGATGGCCAGCATGGCCACCCCGTCCTGTTTCAGGGTTTCGATGCGTTCGATCACCCGCTCGGAGGTCTTCGGGTCCAGGCTGGCGGTGGGTTCGTCCAGCAGCAAGAGGCGCGGACGCGCGAGAAAGCCACGCGCGAGATTCACCCGCTGCTTCTCGCCGCCGGAGAAGGTGGCGGGCGGCACGTTCCACAAGCGTTCCGGGATGTCGAGCCGGTCGAGCATGTCGCGCGCCCGTTCCAGGGCGGCGGCCCGCGCTTCGCCCCGGCGCAGCAGCGGCTCCGCCACCACCTCGGCCGCGCCCTTGCGCGGCAGGCAGTGGAGGAACTGGGTGACGAAGCCGATCTCGTCCTGGCGCAGTGCCAGCAGGCGGTGCTCGGAGGCCTGGGCGAGGTCGATCTCGTGGCCTTCGGCGTCGCGGTAGCGCATGCGCCCGGCGCTGGGCAGATAGGTGCGGTAGACGCATTTCAGCACCGAGGACTTGCCCGCGCCGGTAGGGCCGACGAGCGCGGTGAGCCGGCCCGGCCAGACCTGGAGGTGGACATTGGCGCAGGACGGGATGAGCTTGCCCTGCTCGTGCAGTTGAAAGTGTTTGGCCAGCCCCTCGATGGAAAGAATTGCTTGCATGTGGGCTCTTTATAGCGCGGACGCCACCAGGCGCTGGGTGTAGGCATGCTGCGGGTCTTCGAGGATCTGGTCGGTGAGTCCGGCCTCGATGACGCGCCCGTATTTCATGACGATGGCGCGGACGGTCAGCAGCCGGATCACGCCCAGGTCGTGAGTCACCACGATCATGGCGGTCGAGAGTTCCTGCTGGATTTCCAGGATCAGGTCCAGGATGCGCGCCTGCACAGACAGATCGAGCCCGGTGGTCACCTCGTCCAGGAACAGGAGCGGCGGCCGGGTGGCCAGGGCCTTGGCGATCTGCACGCGCTGCTGCATACCGCCGGAGAAGCGTTTGGGCGACTCGTCCATGCGGTTTTCCAGCACCTCGGTACGGGCCAGCAGTTCGCGGGCGCGACTGCGAATCTCGCCGTAATGGGCCACGTCGCTCATCAGCAGCCGCTCGGCGATGTTGCCGCCGGCGGAGACGTTGAAGTTGAGCCCCAGGTGCGGGTTCTGGTAGACCATGCCGAAGCGGTGGTTGCGCAGCCAGCGCTGCTGCGCGGCGTTCAGCGCGAACAGGTCGTGCTGGCCGCCGGCATCAAAAAAGCGGGCCTCGCCGGCGCTCGGCGTCTCGTCGAAATAGAGGATCTTCACCAGGGTGGACTTGCCGCTGCCCGACTCGCCCATGATGCCGAGGATTTCGCCTTCATACAGATCGAAGGACACGCCGTGCGCCGCCACCACGGTGCCGCAGTGGGGGCAGACATTGGTGTCGTTGTCGGGGCCGGTGGCCTCGATGCACAGGGGGCAACCCTTGCCGTGCAGCTTGGCGAGGTTTTGCACTTCGAGGATTTTCTTCATGCGCTCATCTCCTCGGCTTGCCGCGCCAGGCGGCTCGCGCACCAGTCCGAATCCGAGCACTGGTACACGGTGTGGCCGGCCTCATTCTGAAACTCGTCCAGAAAGGAGTCGGTGGCGCCGCAACGCGAACAGGCGCGGCGCTGCCCCGCCGCGTCGCGGAAGTCCTCCATGCGGAAGGGCACGTCGTCGAAGGCCAGAGGCTCGGCCACGGTGTAGGGCGGCACGGCGTAAATCTTCTTCTCCCGACCGGCGCCGAACAGGATCAGGGCGGGGCTCATGTGCAGCTTGGGCACGTCGAAGCGCGGGATGGGGCTGGGGTCGATGACGTAGTGGCCGTTGATGCGCGTCGGATAGCGGTGCGAGATGGTGATCTCGTCGAAACGCACGATGTCTTCATACAGCTTGACCAGGAGGCGCGAGTAGTCGGCTTCGCCATGCATGACCTTGCGCTTCGCCTCGGAAGGCTCGACCACCACCAGGGGGTCGGGATAGGGCACCTGCAGGACCAGCACCTGATCTTCCGTGAGGCGCTTTTCCGGGATGCGGTGGCGCGACTGGATCAGGCTCGCCTCGCCGGTTTTTTCGGTCGTCTGCACGCCCGGGCAGGTCATTTCCACGAAGTGGCGCAGGTTGACGGCGTTGACCGAGTCGTCGCTGCCCTGGTCGATCACCTTGAGGGTGTCGTCGGGGCCGATCAGCGACAGGGTGACTTGCAGCCCCCCGGTGCCGAAGCCTCGCCCCATGGGCATCTCGCGGCTGGCGTAGGGGGTCTGGTAGCCGGGCAGGCAGATGGCCTTGAGGAGGGCGCGGCGCACCTCCTTCTTGGCGTATTCGTCGAGAAAGCCGAAGGCGTAGTCGGCTTCCATCCCGGGCAGTTCATAGGCGGCGTTCATGTCGGTTCCTCCTGTTTTCGGCGGGCCTTCGCCTGGCTTTTTGCCTGGGTGGCGCGCAGGCGGTCCATGTCCGACTGGAAGGTGACGTAGTGGGGCATCTTGTAGTGGCTGGCGAAGCCCATGCTGTCCACGCCGTCCACGTGCAAGAGCACGAACTCGGGGTCTTCCGAAGGGTTGGACGGGCCGTCCTTCATGCCCTTCTGCAAGGCCCGGTCGAGCACGGCCATGGCGATGGCCTTGACCTCGTTGTGGCCGAAGCAGGCGCCGTAGCCCAGGGTGAAGGTGGGCATACCGCCGGCCTCGTCGCCCTCGTACATGGCGACGACTTCGCACTCGGTCATCAGGACTTCGCCCGCTTCCGTGGGTTCGCCGGTGACCGGATGCGGCATGAAAACCGGCAGGTAGCCCACACGCAGCTCGGCGACGGTGGGGTGCACGTCGCCGTAGCCGCGCATGTTGGAATAGGCGATGGCCAAGAGCGAGCCGGTTTCCGCCCGCGCCATGGTCGAAAGCGCCGCCGAGCGCGGCACCGGGAACACCAGCGGCTCGCGGGTGATGTCGAAGGCAGAGTCATTTGCCAACCCCGGGCGCGGCTGCGCGGGCGGCAGCAGACCTTCCGCGCGCAGGGCGTCGAGCACCTTGGGGAAGCTGTCCGGGACGTCGGCGTGGCCGGCCAGAAAGCGGCGGGATAAGGCGCGGAAGGCCTCCGGGTCTTCGTCCGCCAGCTCCAGGCGCATCAGGCGCAGGGCGTAGTCCGAGGTGGGGCCCAGCCACTGGCCGCCGGGGATGTCCTTGAAGGCCGAGGAGATGCGCCGGATCACTCTCATCCGGGCGCTGTCCTGCACCGGCGTCTCGGCCAGGCGCGGCTTGGTGGAGCGATACGCCCTGAGCGCGAAGGCCGCCTCTAGGGTATCGCCCTGGAACTGCTTGATGGCCAGCGCCGCCAGCCGGGGGTGGTAGAGACCGCCCTCGGAGACCACGCGCGAGGTGAGCAGGCGCAACTGATTTTCGATGGCGGAAAGCGCCAACGGCGTGCCGCTTTCACCTTCGCGGGCGCGCAGGTGTTCCAGCGCCTCGGCGGCCCCGGCGATGGCGCGACCACCGCCCTTGATGGCTACATAGCCCATGACTGCTCTCTTTCTTGAATGCGGGTGGTGCGCGGCAGACAGACCGCCTGTTGCGCGTCCACCAGGATGAAGTCCACGCCCAGCGGGAAGGCGGCGCACCAGTCGCGGCGCGCGGCAAGCCAGGCGGGATTGAGTCCCGTCACCGCCAGTTGCGCCGTATCGGCGATACCGGGGCCGGTCAGGCTGAGCGCTTTGTCCACACCATCGCCCGCACCCAGTGCGGCCACCTGCACAATCAGCGTCGCGCCTTTTTCCGGGCTTTCGAGCGTGCCCAGCCGGGGCGCGAAATCCGGCGCGCGGCGGCCGTCCAGCACGATGAAATCGGCAGCTTCCGGCGCGGCGCGGCGCGCCTCCAGGCGCGGCCAGTCGGCCGCGTCCATCTTTTCATGCGGGTCGGCCAGACTCGCCTCGCCGTCCAGCAGGGTGGCGAGCACGGCGGTGAGCGCCGTGGTGCCGCTATCGGCGAGTGCCGCCGGCCGGCCGGGATAGGCGAAAGCCCGCATCAGCGCCCGGAAAGCGCGCTGCTGGGTCAGGGGCTGCCAGATGGCCTGTAACGACAGCGCATTCACGCTGCTATTCATCGTCGTCCTCCGTGGCGTTGAGCATGGCGAAATCCACCCGGGTGGCGGCGAGCAAGGCGCGCCGCTCGGCGGCCTCGGCCTCGCGCACGGCCGCGCCCCGCGCGAGCAGTTCGGCCGCGCGCTCCCAGCCCGGAAGCTGGCCGGCCAGCACGGCGTCGAGGATGGCCAGGCGACGCGCCAGCTTCGCGCGGTCGTCCAGCAGGTGCACGCCGCCCTCGGCCTCGCGACCATCGCTGGCACGCACCCGCACGTGGGCGCGGGCGAGCGGAATCTCGCCCAGGTACCAGGTGTCGTGCAGGGCGGCGTCGCGCAGCGTCACCAGGGAAAGCCCGGATTGCGGCAGGCTGACGTCGGTCACGCCGTGTTCATCGGCGCAGGCGTCGGCCACGGCGGCGATGTCGGCGGCCGGCAGGGCCGACCACAGGCGCGGCCACTCGGCGCGCGCGTAGACAGGCTGAGTAAAAGTCATGGCAATGCCCTCAGATCAGTTTCGCGCGCACCCGGGCCTGCATCTGGTCGAGGAGGAAGACGAACAGGAAGATGGCGATCAGGATGGTCATGACGTGGCCGTACTGAAACAGGTCGAAGCGGCCCTTGAGTTCCTGACCGATGCCGCCCGCGCCGACCAGGCCGATGACGGTGGCCATGCGCAGGTTGCGATCGAGAATGTAGGTGGTGTAGGCCACGTACTGCGGCACAACCTGCGGCATGACCGCGTACCACAGGGTTTTGAGCCGACCGGCGCCGATGGCTTCCAGCGCCTCCTGCGGCTTCTTGTCGGCGTTCTCGATGTCCTCGGCGTAAAATTTGCCGAGGAAACCGGCGGCGTGCAGGCCCAGCGCCAGCACCCCGGCGATGGGACCGAAGCCGTAGGCCAGCACCAGGAACAGGGCGATGATCATCTCGGGCATGGAACGCAAAAAACTGGTGATTGCGCGCGCGCTGGTATAGGTGAAACGATTGGGGCTGTAGTTGCGCGCGGCGAAATAGGCCAGCGGGATGGACAGCAGCACCGCAAGGATCGTGCCCCACAACGCGATTTCCAGCGTTTCGATCATTTTCACGAACACCGTCCAGGCGTAGCCCAAGGGCGCGTAGCGCACTTCCGTCTGTTCGGTGACGGTTTCCATCTCCAGGGTGTCGGGGTTGAGGCGCTGCTCGCTGCGCGTCTCCGTTTCGATGCGCGAAAACAGCGGCGGGTTGGCGCGCTCCTCGGGCGACAGGCGCGCGACTTCCTCGCGCGTGGCAAGCACCGGCGGCCACATGGTTTCACCCACGCGGGAGAGACCCCGCACGACCTGGGAGTCGTCGGTGACGCCGACGAGATGACCCACCGCCTGCGAGGTCATCACCACCATGCGGTCCATTTCGGCGCGGTGGCCGGTGTAGAGTAGGATCACCAGGGCGAGGATCAGGAACAGCAGATGCCGCGCGCGGTAAGGCGGGTCGAGCTGCCACTGCAAGCTGGCGCCTGGCGGCGGCACCGGGATGGGTTTGGGGTTCATGCTCGGTTTCTCATGCAACGGCGAGTTCGGCGTGCTGCGCCTCGGCGCCGGCGGCCGGATGGTCACCCCAGTCGGCCCCGTGATAGAGCGCCTTGATGCGGGCGTCGCTGAATTCGGCAGGCGTGCCGTCGAAGACGATGCGGCCATCGCGCATCCCGACGATGCGGTCGCCGAATTCGCGCGCCAGATCGACCTGGTGCAGGCTGCACAACACGGTGACGCCGCGCGCGCGGGCGGCGTCGCGGATAAGGGCGAGGATGTCGCGGGAAACCTTCGGATCGAGGCTTGCCACCGGCTCGTCCGCCAGCACCACGTCGGGGTCGAGCATGAAGGCACGGGCGACGCCGACGCGCTGCTGCTGGCCGCCGGACAACTCGCCGGCTCGGCGCTTCAGGTGCACCGGCGACAGCCCCACGCCTTCGAGCAGGGTGCATGCCTTCCTTCGGTGTTCGGACGAAAACCAGCCGGTGAGCGCGCGCGCGGTGGACACATCGGGCAACAGCCCGGCGAGCACGTTGCCGGCCACGCTCATGCGGGGGGTTAGGTTGAAATGCTGGTGGATCATCGCCACCCGCCGGCGCAGGGCCTTTTCGGTGCGGGGCGTGAATTCCGTGCCGTCGATGAAGACGCGTCCGGCGCTGGGCCGCATGAGGCCGTTGACCGCGCGCAAGAGCGTCGATTTGCCGGCGCCCGACGGGCCCAACACGACGCAGAACTGGCCTTTGGGAATGACCAGGTCGATATCGGCCAGCGCGCGTGTGCCGTCCGGCCAGGTTTTTTGCAGGGATTCGAAGCGGATCATGATTCGTCCTTTCGTGACCGGACGCGGCTTGCGCCGCGCCCGGTTTCAACACACCGCGCTCAGCGGCTGCCAGCCTTTTTGATGATGTCCTGCTTGACCGTATCGGTCACCAGTTCGAACAGCTTGCCGGCGTCGGCCATTTCCTGCTCGCTGACCTTGGTGGTGTAGCCATCAACCTTCTTGCCACCGTAGCCGCGAATCTGGTCTTTGCTGATGCCGGGCAGTTCGTCCACTTTTTCGAACGCGCTGCGCAGCTTGGCCTTGACCGCACGCTTGAGCTTGGGATGCATGGCGAGCGGCGGATAGGGAATCGGCGCGCTTTTCGCCACCACCTTGATATTCGCGGGATCGATGGCCTTGGCGTTGACGGCTTTTTCGAAGGAATCGAAGGACGCGCCGCCGGCATCAACCAAACCCTCGGACAGCGCCTTCAGCACATTGGCGTGGCTGCCCGCCATGTTGATGGCGCCCAGATCGCGCGCGGGCTGCACCCCGGCCTGGATCATCATGGCGACCGGCACGTTGAAGCTGGAGGTGGAGTTGACGTCGCCCAGCGCCACGCGCTTGCCCTTGAGATCGGCGATCTTGTCGATGCCGGCGTCCTTGCGCGCGAAAATGCCCGAGTAGTACACCGACTTGCCCTTGTCGACCGCCAGCGCCAGCAGTTCGCTGCAACCACGGCTGCGCGCCTGCAGATAGGTCACCGGACCGAACCAGGCGATGTCCGCCGCGCCGTTGCACATGGCTTCCACCACGGCGCCGTAGCTCTGGCCGACCTTGAGGTCGAATTGCAGGCCGGTGGCCTGGGTGACCGCGTTGAAAATGGGCTGAAAATCTTTACGCGTGCCGTCTTCCGTGCCGCCGTCGGCGGGCACCAGCACCACGCGCAGCGGCTTGGCGGCGCTGCCGTCGTTCTGGCTGGCGTGGGTCAGGGGGGTGACAAAGGGCAGCGCGGCGAGCGCGAGGCTGGCAGCCAGAAACTGGCGACGCAGGGTAGGTTTCGAGTACATTGCAAAAGCTCCTGTAAGTGTGGGGACGTTGAAAAGGTTTGCGAGGACTTCAGGGGTTGATGCGCAGTTGGATCCGGTCTGCGCGGAACCGGGTGATGGCGTATTCGACCGGGGTACCATCCCGGTCGTCCACGTTGACACTCTTCACCCGCAGCACCGGCCGGTTCTGCGGCATGTTCAACAGCCTGGCGTCGTCACCTTGCGGGAGCACCGATGTCACCAGACTTTCCACGCGGCGCAGTTGCAGGCCGCACTGGTGTTTCAGGAATTCGTGCAGCGAACCGCCGGTGTAGGCGTCTTGCAGCGGCGGGCAGCACGCGACAGGCAGGAAGTGAGAGATCACGCACAGCGGCTGGCCATTGGTCAGGCGCAAGGTTTCCAGCCAGAACACCGGGGCGCCCTCGATGATGTGCAGACGCTGCGCCACCCCGCCGCCCGCCGGCACGGTCTGGCGACGGATCAGCCGGCTGTCGCTGCCCACGCCCTGGGCAGCCAGGGTTTCGGTGAAGCGGGTCTGCGCCCCAAGCTGATAGTCGAGCGGCGCACCCACCACGAATACCCCCACCCCGTGCCGGCGCTCCAGCAGCCCCGCGTCCACCAATTCGTCCACGGCGCGGCGCAGGGTGTGCCGGTTTACGCCAAAGCGCAGCGCCAGTTCGGCTTCCGGCGGCAGGCTGTCGCCGGCGGAATAGAGACGGCCGATCTCCTGTTCGATCTGGCGCGCGATCTGGCTGTACAGGGCTTCGCCGCGATCGCGGCTGACGGCGTAGAGGCTCATGTCGGGATGTCTAGATGTCTAACACGCCGCCACGGTATTCCTGCCGGGTTACAGGAAGATGACGGCGGGGGTGGGCGCTGTCAGCCGGGAAGTTGGTCAGTGCCCAGCCCGCATCGTTTCCGCTGCCCACGCAAGGTAAACCGGCGCCGGGGTACAAAGTCACCTACTCAGCAGGCACTCCTCGAACAGCGCCAACAGCCGCCGGGCCGAAGGCAGCACCTCCCCCGGCCCGAAGCGGGCGATGAGTTCCGACGCCGGCAGTTCCGGCAGCCCAGCGCGGACCTCCACCAGACCGGGCGCGAGCAGGCCGCGTGGCAGGAGCGTGACCGTCAGGCCAGCGGCGACGGCGTGGCGCAGGGCGGTGTAGCTGCTCCCTACGAAGGCCACCCGCCAAGGGATGTCCTGGGCGGCCAGGGCGGCGATGGCGGCCATGCGGAACACGCAGCCTTCGTGGAACACAGCCAAGGGCAGGGGGCGCCGGTCCATGGCGTTGCTGCCTTCTCCTGCCAGCCAGGCCATGGGCTCCCGGTTTAGCAGGCGCCATCCGGCTCGGCTTCGCCCGCTGGTTCGTCCAGCATGTGCT
>JBBIKZ010000075.1:0-12172 GCA_037445185.1 Hydrogenophilales bacterium
CAGACCGCTCCGGTGGGGAGTTTTGCAAGAGGCTCGTTCACATAGACCTGCCACGCCGTAATGCCTGTCTCACCCGATAAACCGCTCGCCAGAAGCGGACGATTCCCCGTCAGACCGCTCCGGCGAGGAGTTTTGCAAGAGGCTCATTCGTTTCGGATCAATAAGCGTAGCGGCCGGAGCCAACACCGCCCAACGCAGCAATCGGGGTGCGCAGTAGGTTTTTCGAGGTGCCCTGAAGAAGACGCGCCAGGACAGGCAGGCAAGGCGCGGGCGCGTGCGAGATCCGGGCTAAAATAGCGCGACACGCAACCCCGGTCACACTTCATGCTCGACATCCAACTCCTGCGCAAAGACATCGCCCACGTCGCGCAACGCCTGGCCAGCCGGGGGGTCGTCCTCGACACCGCCCGCTTCGAGTCCCTGGAGGCGGAGCGCAAGGACATCCAGACCCGGACCCAGGACCTGCAGGCGCGCCGCAACGCCCTGTCCAAGCAGATCGGCATCGCCAAGGGCAAGGGCGAGGACGCCTCGGCCGCCATGGCCGAGGTGGTGGGCATCAACGAGCGGCTCAAGCTCATCGAGGAGCGCCTCGGCGACATCCAGGAAGAGCTCGCCGACCTGCTCGTGCAGCTACCCAACCTCCCCCACGCGAGCGTGCCCGAAGGGCGCGGCGAGGCGGACAACCTCGAGATCCGCCGCGTCGGCACACCGCGCCGGTTCGATTTCCCGGTGCGCGACCATGTCGACATCGGCGAGGGGCTCGACCTGCTGGACTTTGCCACCGCCGCCAAGCTGGCCAGCAGCCGCTTCGTGCTCATGCGCGGGGATCTCGCGCGACTGCACCGGGCGCTGGCCCAGTTCATGCTCGACACCCACACGCAGGAGCACGGCTACGAGGAGGTCTACGTCCCCTATCTGGTCAATGCCGACTCCATGCGCGGCACCGGACAGTTGCCCAAGTTCGAGGAGGACCTGTTCAAGCTCCACAACGGCATGTACTTGATCCCGACCGCCGAGGTGCCGGTCACCAACATCGTGCGCGAGGAGATCATCCCTGGCGAGAACCTGCCCATCAAGCTCGTGGCCCACACCCCCTGCTTCCGTTCCGAGGCCGGCTCCTACGGCAAGGACACCCGCGGCATGATCCGACAGCACCAGTTCGACAAGGTGGAACTGGTGCAATTCGTCCGGCCGGAGGACTCCTACGCGGCCCTCGAGGAACTCACCGCCCACGCCGAGGCCATTTTGCGCAAGCTCGAACTGCCCTACCGCGTGGTCGCCCTGTGCACCGGCGATCTGGGCTTCTCCTCGGCCAAGACCTACGACCTGGAGGTCTGGCTGCCGGGCCAGAACACCTACCGGGAGATCTCCTCCTGCTCCAACTTCGAGGCCTTCCAGGCCCGGCGCATGCAGGCCCGTTTCCGCCGTGACGGCGGTAAACCCGAATTGCTGCACACCCTGAACGGCTCGGGGCTGGCGGTGGGGCGCACCCTGGTGGCGGTGCTGGAGAACTACCAGAACGCCGACGGCACGGTGACCATCCCCGAGGTCCTGCGCCCCTACATGGGCGGCATGACCGCCCTGAAACAGCTCGACAACGCCGCTGCGGCGTGACGTCGGACCCCGGATCGTAGCTGGGCCAGTCGATCGGCCCTCAGGTCGGCCCGTGCGGTCAACGTCGAGTGCCGAACCGGGCTAGGGTCGGACTGTCTCCCGCAAGGCGAAACCCTCGCGGTAGGGCGGCTCGTAACGGGAGAGGATGTCGAAATAGATGCGCACGTTCTCGGCGAAGGCCCTCGCCTCGCCACCGCGCGCATAACCATACTTGAGCGTGCCCGCATAGCGGGCTTGCGAGAGCTTGGGCAGCACGTCCTTCACGTCGATCCAGGCGTCCGGATTGCGCTTGAGCCTGCGGGTGAGCCGCAACGCCCCGGCGAAATGGCCCGGCCCGATGTTGTAGGCCGCCAGGGCCATCCAGGTGCGGTCCGGTTCCGGCACGCTGTCCGGGATCATGTCGATGAGCATGCGCAGATAGCGTGCCCCACCGAGGATGCTCTCCCGCGGATCCAGGCGGTCCTTCACCCCAAGATGGTCGGCGGTGTCGGTGGTCAGCATCATGATGCCCTTGACCCCGGTCGGCGAGACTGCCTTCGGGTCCCAGTGCGACTCCTGATAGGCCACCGCAGCCAGCAGCCGCCAGTCGATCCCGCTCAAGATTTGGCCATCGTAAAAATAGGGCTTCAATGCAGGCAGGCGGGTCGTCCGCCTCTCTAGGATGCCCAGCACGTCCGCCTCCGCCAGCCGGAAGATATGGCCGAAGTAACGCTCCTTCAGCCTCTCCAGATCCCCGCTCTGGTCCAACTCCTCGAAGAAGCCGCCGACCGCCTCCAACAGACGACTCTCGCCCCGCTTCGGGAAGACCCAGGCGATCCGGCGTTCCTTGCCCAGCTCGAAGACGGCCTGCAGACCCGGAAGATAGTTGCGGGCGATCTGATACGCCATCTCGTCAGCCACCGTGCAGTCGGCCAGCCCGGTCGAAACGCGCTCCAGCAATTCCTCCTCGCCCGGCAGTTCGACCTCCTTCCAGGCGAGCCTGGGATGTTCAAGGCGCAGGTCACGCAAGCGGTCGAGATGACTGCTGCCCGCCACCACCTCGACCCTCAGCCCCACCAGGTCGGCAACCCCTTTCGGTGCCGCGACCGCGGGACCACACACCACCCACTCCCGGGTGCTGGCATAGGCCGGGCCGAAGCGCATGCGCGCGAGCCGCTTGTCGGTGACGGCCAGACCCGCCGCGGCGAAATGCGCCTCGCCCCGCTCCAACCGCGCGAACATCTCCCACAGGCTGGTGGCCAGTTCGAACCTGACGGTCCAGCCCTGGGCATCGGCGAATCGACGCACCAGGTCGTATTCGAAGCCGGTCGGCGCCCCGTCTGCGTCGAAGTAATAGGTGCTTGAACCGAAGCGGGTGAGCACCACCAGCTCCCCGCTCTGCCAGGGCGGCGCCGGCACCCTGCTGCAGCCTGCGTGCACCAAGGCCAGGGCGAGCAGCACGATCATCCTGCCGGCGGCGAGCGCAAGCGAGTATCCTGTCATGCCGATAAGCGGTAGAATGCCGCCCTTTCGGAGAGATGCCGGAGTGGTCGAACGGGCCGGACTCGAAATCCGGTGTGGGCCTCGTGTTCACCGTGGGTTCGAATCCCACTCTCTCCGCCACCCACGCCCGGCGACAGACGAGCTGACCGCCGTCGCGGATGAGCGACGCCTCATCCCAGCCGTGTAGGCCTGCTACCGGATCGTCCCGTCGGACGTCGTCTCCAGAAATTCAAGGGGTCGTTGCTTGGCCTTGAGGCCGCGTCGTCGCACCGAAGCGCGACCTGCGGCCCATAGGGCATTCAGAATGATATACCAGAGGGTGGCGGCCTCGCCCCGTCACCCGCATACACAGGGATGGAGCTAGCCCCGCAGACGGGCATGGTCGAGATACCCGGGCACCGTTGCACCGCAGCGAGCCGCAGCATCCTCCCATCCCGCCCAGACAGAAAACAGCAAGTCGAGGATCATCGCAGCCTCCCCTCTCTCCGTTGCGGATCGGATCGCATTGTGCTGCTACACAAGCTCAAAAACGGAGCCTGTCGAGGAAAGTCTTCTACAACCGCTACCCCGTCCGCCAGCCGGTCTCGGTTTCCACCGCCAGCCCCAGGTCGGCCAGCGCCGCGAGCACGGCGGCAACGGCCTTGCTGGGTTTTTGGGCAAAGCGGGCGGCGAGCGCTTCGACCGGTTGCGGCTTGTCGGAGAGCAGCGCCCGCACCGCGGCGATTTGCTCGCGCAGGGGCTTGGGCCAAGGCTGCGGGGCGGTGGCGGCAGGGGTTGCGTCGGCCTCGGTTGCGAGCGCCACCGTGCCCTGGGTGGCGGTGGCGCCCGCCGGCTTCTGGTAGGCGGGGCGCAGCCAGCGGATGGCGCCTTGCGCCTCCTCGGCGCTTCTGCGCGCATTCAAGGCGACGATTCGCGCGAGCAGCTCCTCTTCCGCCTCGTCCTGCTCAGGAGACTTGACCTTGAGCGGCGTGGTGGCGCCGGGCCGCCCGACCAGCGCGCTAGCCAGGTCAGCCCAGCCATAGGCGGCCAAGACGGCGGCGTCGAGCTCGTCGTGCAGCGTCCTGAGCACCGACACGAGCCCCGCTTCGTGGATCGCGCGCTCCTTCGGCGTGAGCGCCTCGCCCGCGCGCAGCTTTTCCAGCACGTTGTAAAGCCCCGTGAGGGTGAGCGCCGCCTGTTCGGCGAGCACGCGCTTTCTGTGCGCGTCGATCGCCTCGGCGAGTTCTCCGATGCGCTCGCGCTGCGCGTCGGTGAGCCCCGTGTCGGCATCGGGGAAGGGGAAGGTCTCGAAGCACGTGGTTTTGCTGTAGACCGGGCGATCTTCCAGCGTGCCACCTGCCGCCAGCGCCCAGGCGACATGCAGGCGCGAGGAGAGCACCCCGAGCGCGAAAGGGTCGTCCAGCGCGAGGGCGATGAGCTTGTTATCGGGCAGGATGGCCGCGTCGAGAAACTGGAAGGTGCGGTGCTTGGCGGTCTCGACGGTGGCGATGAAGCGCGGCAGCCCCATGATCATTTGGCGCAAATCCTTGCGCAGACCGCGGTGAAGCCACCAATCGCGTTGCAAGCGCGGATTGCGATTGTGGTCGCGCTCCGGCTTGACGCGCTCGTAGACCCACTGAAAGACCGCCGGGTAGCGGCTGCGCACTTCGTCCGCGGTCAGGCCGTTGAGGTCGATCACCATCACGCCGCGCGGCCGATCGGTGAGGTCGCGGCCATTGCGATAGTCGCGGATGTGGCGCTCTAGCCCCGGCTCACGTCCTAGCCCAATGGTCTCTGCCTCCGCGGGGGTGACGATGAAACCAGAATTGCCCAGCTCAAAGCCGCGCTGACTGATCCCGCCATTCGCTTGGAGCGCCGTCACCCCCACAACATTCGCGCCGATGGTGAGGTTGGGGTGGATCACGCCGACCCGGCGGGCCAGTTCAACGATGCGGGCGTCCTCTTCGCCCTCGCGTTCGCTGGTGACGGTGAGGAGTTCTCCTTCGGCGACATCCACCGCCCCCACCGTCATCGCAATCCGCACCGCGGCGCCGTCCGCCGCGTCGACCCAGGGGTGGTCGGGGATGGCAAAGGCGAGTTTGAGCGGCGTTTGCGCGGCGTTCAAATGGGCTTCCAATACCCGGCGGTTGAAGGTCTGCCGGATGCTATTGGTGGTGATGAAGCCAAAGCGCCGCGCCTGGCCAGAGCGCACCGCCAGCGCCGCCTTGTGCCACCAGTACATGACGAAATCGGCGCTCTCCGGCACCTCCGGATAAGCCGCGCGCACGGCGTCCACATAGCCGTCGCCCAGCGCCCGCCGCATCGTCGCCGCACCGATGAACGGCGGGTTTCCCACGATGAAGTCGGCTTCGGGCCACGCCGCCGGGCGGGCATTGCGGTAGCGTTCGATCGGCACCTGGGCGGTCTCATCGGGCACCGGCTCGCCGGTGACGGGGTGGGGTTTGGTGGTGAGGCCGTCCCAACGCATGCGCGGACAGCCGGCTTCGTCGGTCTCAAACTCCACTGCGTCGTAGTCGATGAGCGCGTCGCGGTGTTCGATGTTGTGAAAGTCCCTGAGCACCGGGTCGGGCAGGTCGTTAAGCCCTTTGTGGATGCGGTGGTGCCACTGCAGGTAGCCGATCCACAGCACGAGCTCGGCAATCGCCGCCGCTCTGGGGTTCACCTCCAGCCCCAGAAACTGGTGCGGGTCGACGCTCGAGCCGGCCATCGCCAGCCGCCCCTGCGTGTCGCCCAGATCCGCCAAGAGGTTCAACACCTCGCCCTCCAGCCGCTTCAGGAGTTCCAGCGCGACGTAGAGGAAGTTGCCGCTGCCGCAGGCGGGGTCCAACACGCGCACGTGGCAGAGCCGCTGGTGAAAGGCTTCTGCCTCCGCGCGTGCCTTGTCGGGTTTGCCTTGCGCGAGATAGTGGCTCACGGCCACCAACACCGTCTGCCACTCGGCGCGCAAGGGGTCGATCAAGGTCGGCTGCACCAGCCGCTCGACATACGCGCGCGGGGTGTAGTGCGCGCCCAGCCGGTGGCGCTCGCGCGGGTCGAGCGCGCGCTCCAAGAGCGTGCCGAAGATGGCCGGTTCCACCTGCCGCCAGTCGGCGCGCGCGGCGTCGATGAGCTCGTCGATCTGCTCGCGCATGAGCGCAATGACGTCGGGTTCTGCGAACAAACCGCCGTTGAAGCGGCGGATGGGGGCCAAGAGGCGCGCGTCGAACCCGCCCTGGTCCATCGCCTGCCAGAAGAGGGCGAGCGCCGGCACGAACGCTTCGGGCTTGTCGCGCACACTCCGCAAAAGCCCCGTGAAGGCCCCCACGCCGTCCTGTTGCGGCAGGAGGCCCACGTCCTCGGCAAACATGGTAAAGAGCGCACGCATCAGGAAGTGCGCGACGCGCTGGGGGTCGTGGCCTGCGGCTTCGAGCGATTTGGCCAGCCGCGCGAGCCGGTCGGCTATCGCGCGGGTCACACGCGCCGCTTCGCGTGCAGGATCGAGTGTGAGCGGATCGAGCCAAAGGCGCTCGAGCCGCGCCTGGATCGCCGGGTCGGCAAGGTCGGCCAGCCGCACGCGGTGGTGCGCCGGGTCGGGATAGGGGACGTAGGTGGCGCCGGTGCGGGAGAAGTCGGCGTACAGCTCCAGCGAGCGGCCCACGTCCACGACGACGATGAAGGGCGGGCGGCCTTCCTCGGGCGGCAGCGCCCGCGCGTACCGTTCGGCCTGGGCGTGCGCGCGCAGCATCGCGCGATCCCAGCCGCCGGTGTCGATCTCCAGCCCGGTTTGCTTCGCTTCCAACACGAACGCACCACGACGGTAGAGGTCGATGTAGCCGCGGGTGATGCTGCCGTCCAGGTGGGCGATCTCCACCCGCCGCTCGAAGACGTAGGCATTATCGAGGCTGTCGTCGCGGGCGGGTTGGGGCCGCGGCAGGCCCAGCGCTTCGGTGAGTTCCGTCAGGAACAGTTGGTAGTTGGCGCGCTCGGAGCCGCTGGCTTGCCGCCAGCGGGCGATGAAGGCAGCGATGGCGCTCGACACTTCGTCCAGCCGCAGACCTATGCCCCCCACACGCCGATGGTGCGGCTGCCGTAAGCCTCTGTCCGCTGCCAGATTTTCTCTTCCCAGGGAATACCCGGCCGGCGGTCGAAGAGCATGAGATGCGCCTCCTCGGCATTGGCCTTGTCGGCATAGTCGGCGGTCTGCTGCAAGCCCTCGGCGATGAGTTGATCGAGGCTGCCTTTGCGGTAGAGCTTCAATTCGATCACCACCCGTTGCACCGGGCCGAAGTAGCCTTGCTGCTCATCGATCGGCCACTCGAGGATGAGATCGGTGCGTTTGCGCCCCAGGCCATACTCGCGGCTGATCCGCCCGCCACCATTGACGATGCGCTGCAGGAAGGCCTGCAGCAGCAATTGCGGCCCAGCCTCCTTGTAGTCGAAGCCCTCGATCCAGGCCGCGGAATGCTCGCGGAAGAACTGCTGGAACGCGGCCAGCAGCTTCGGCAGGTCGAGCCTCCGATCCGGACGGACATACCACGGGGTGTCGTGGGTGATGTAGGACTGGGCAACCCAGGTGAGTTCCCGGGGGATCACTTCGCGGTAGATGCGGTTGCTGATGCGTAGCTGCGGCCGCGTGACGATCAGCCCCAGGTCTTCGACATACTGCTTGTCGTCCAGGCTGATCTCGGCGAGCGTCACGGGCTCTTCGGAGGCAAGTAAGGCGCTGATGACCCGATGCACGCGCGGCTCTCGGAGTTTGTCGGTCAGCTGATCGAGGTGCGTGGCGCGCGACTGGATGAGGTTTTCCCGGGCCTGCCAGTAGTGGGTGAGCGTGATCGGCTTGGCGCGATCCCTGAGCTCGCGCATGTTCCAGGTCAGCTCATGCCCCAAGGCATTGACCAGCCACGGCTGACCTTCGGTGTCCGCCCACAGTTCCGGATAGATCGCCGCATCGAAGGTCTGCCCGGTCTCCTCCTCATGCTGATGCCAAAGCTGCTCGCACTCGGCAGGGGAGAAATTGCCCAGGCGGATCGAGACCGCCTTGATGTTGAAGGCCGGCCCCCCGGTGATGATCTCGTTGCCGGAGTGGATGCGGTAGTCGCGCACGTCCCGCACGCCACAGAGCACCACCGTCTGCGGAAAGGCCCCGGGCCGCTGGGCGTAGCCGGCACGGATCTGGCGCAAGAGCGAAATCAAGGTGTCGCCCACCAGCGCGTCGACTTCGTCGAGGAAAAGGATGGCGGGCTTGGCGCTCATCTGCGACCAGTGGCGCAGCAGCGCGGTGAGCCGGTCCTGTGGCTCGATGTGCACGCCGGTGTCGCGATACCAACGGTGCAGGGCGGCTTCGCCGGTGTAATCCTCGATCGAGCGGGCGATCGCGCTGCACGCAGCCGGGATGCCCTGCGTCTCGTCGCCGCGGGCGGCTTGCGCGCCTTCGATGTTGGCGTAGGCGCAACGGTAGCGTCCCTGGGCGTTGAGGTGGTGCATCAGCGCCAGCAGCGCCGTGGTTTTGCCGGTCTGACGCGGCGCGTGCAGGATGAAGTAGCGCTTGTCCTCGATCAGCGCCTCGATCTCGGCCAGATCGATGCGAGCAAGCGGATCGAGCATGTAATGGTCGCCCGGAATCGATGGGCCGGCGGTGTTGAATTTCCTCATGGCGCAATTATGCCCCCTGAGCCCCACCGTCGTGCCATCGTCGTATCTATTCCCTAGGGTGGATTCTGCCGGATAGGGCTACAAGAAGTGATTCAACATCGTCGCGATGCGTCGTCGCCGCTCGCGCAGGAATTCCTCATAGGCTTCGGCCCGCAAGAGCTCCAGCCGGTCGATGGGGATGGCCTGAGCGCTAAAGGGTGCATCGCTCAGTTTTTCTCGCAATGCGAGCAAATACTCGGCGGGTGGCTTGTCACTGATCCGCCGGTTGGTCTTGCCGCCGATGAAGGCAAGGTTGGCGATGTCGTCGGCCCGCTCGGCGAGACCCCGATCCTTGAGCAACGCCTTGGGAAAAATGTGGTGGAACTGGAGCTTGTGTTGGTGACCGCTGTGATCCAACGCAATGGCGAGCTGTGAATGCCAGTCGGTGGCGCCCGCCGCACGGAAGGCGAGGAACATGGTCTTGAACAGGGCGCTCCGGGCATTGCGGCCTTCGAGCTCCTCGGGCGTGATGTCAAGCCGCCCGACCTGCGCGCGCAGCCGCTCGATCAGTTGCGCCGCATCGCCGCCGTCGCGCACGGTGGCCAGATCCTGGTCGAGCAGCGTTTCGGTGGAGCCGCGCGAGTAGCGCCCCTTGGCGTTGGCGAGTAAGGCCCAGCGCTTGAGCAGGGCCGCTTCGTCTGGTTGCATGCGGTAGTTGCGCTTGTGCCCATAGGCAGCCAAGGTGATGAGAACGAAGGTCGAGGAGAGCAAGACGGACGAATCGAGCCCGACATTGCTGCGCGCGAAGTTGAGCGCGAAACGCATCGCTTCGGTGGCCTCCTGCCAGGCAGCCTCGAGCCGTCTGGCATCGAGACCACGCACCATATCGAAGCGTGACTGATCTGTGGCGATTGCCATCAGGGCCTTGAGCAACAACCCAAGGTCTAGATCGAAACCCAGTTGGGCGCACTCCTGCTGAAAGCGTTCGAAGACCGCCAGCGCCCCGCGCCAGCGGGCGGTGATCTGAGCGAGCGCCAGGTCAGAGCTGCGCAGCTTGGCCCCGAGCGAATTGACGCGCACGAAGATTTCGGTGACCTCCTCATAGGAGAGCGTGCGTTCGAGGATGTCGAGTCGGTAGCTGTAATCGCGGATCGCACGCAGGCGCTTCAAGCGCTCGCTGTATTTCTCAAAACGTGGGTCATCGAAACCAGTGACGCCGGCATGCTTCAGAAACGGCGCGTCGCTGTCGCTTGTGAAGACCTCGGAGACCTTGACCCAATGCGGCAAGGCTTCCAGCTTTTTCGTGGCGACGACGAAGGCCATCTGGTTGAAGCGGGCGAGCAATTCGTCTTCGCTGGCGTCGATCACGTCCTCGCCTACATCCTCGTTGTCATCGGCGTCCTCTTCCACTTCCGTCCAAAGCGGCAACCCCTCCGGGTGTTCGAGGTTGAAGAGGATTTCGATCGGTCTTTGCCGCCCGCGCACGGAGACCGGCTCGCCGCGGATCACGGCGGACAGCGAGGTCAGCCGCTGCTGGCCATCGAGCAGGAGCTTGACACTTTGGTAGGGGTTGGCCTGCTGGGAAACCGCGAAGTCCTGCAATGGCGGCGCTGCATCGGTTTCCCACAGCAGGATCGCGCCCGAGGGATAGCCGCGGTAGAGCGAATCGAGCAAATCCCGCACCCTGGGCGCACGCCAGACATATCGCCGCTGCATCTCGGGTAGCCTGAGCTCCCCCCGCTCGATCATCGCCACCAGTTCCCACACCT
The DNA here is from genome assembly GCA_037445185.1 of Hydrogenophilales bacterium. Taxonomy (GTDB): domain Bacteria; phylum Pseudomonadota; class Gammaproteobacteria; order Burkholderiales; family Thiobacillaceae; genus JANWZL01. The sequence continues at coordinate 10,479 of JBBIKZ010000075.1, forward strand.
TCGCTTCCGCCTTGGCCATGCAATCCTCCCTGAATCCGTGTTCATCAAAGTCAAAACATCTCTTGTGAGCGATCTGGCATGATTTTCCGCCGGACGGCCCGGTTTATGTGACTGCCGAGGGTCTTTTTCGGGGCGGCGCCTTGCCTTTGGACCCCGAAAGTCGGCGTGGGCGGGGCGGCGTTACCTCATTTTCCTGCTCCAGCACAAGCCCCGACCTTCCGCCTGCGCGGAACGGGGTATTTCGATGCGGAACACTTGCAGCCTCGGCCTGGGCCACCCAAGCCGCCTTGTCCTGCTTGCGCGGATTCCACTTGCAGAGGAAGTCCAGTCTCCGCCCTTCGCTCGCCCATGCGTCGCGTTCTTTTGCCTTGGCAAACAGCACTCGCACACTGTCAAAGCCGCTGTCTTCCACCATCAGGACGGCTTGCGCCGGCTTGACCAGACATCTCACCCGAGGAAATGCCCGCTCGCAGAAGCACTCGGTCTCGTGGGCGCAATGCCAACTGCCGGCGCGCAACTCCAGCCCGATGTTCCAGCCTTCATTGCCCAGATAGCCGGCAATCGGACAGTAGCCATCGACGCCCTGGTCGGTGCGGCTGACGTCTTCTTTCTTCGTGTCGCTGTTGTCCATGACGAAGGTGTCGATCTCGAAGCGCACGAATCCCTGGTGCGGGGTGATCGGGGCTTCGGTGCGCTCCAGCAGACGCACCGATGGTTCGTCGGTCATCTCCCGCAACTCGCTGGCCTTGGCATCGAGCCGCTGGCGCATCCAGGCGCTGCTGGGCACTTTCGACAGCCCAAGCGCTTCTTTGAAGAAGCGGTCCGAAGGGTTCGATGGCATCAAAGTCGCTCTTGCCCAGACTGAGCAGCCCGGTCATCGCCTTGACCATGTCCGAGGTCTTCATGCCCTGCGAGACCGGCAGCCGGGGATCGATCACCGCATCGACTTGCGCCGCCTCGCAGCACTGACCAATCAGCGCCAGGCCAGAGTGGGAGGTCAGGTTCAGCTTGCCACTCTGGCGGACTGCAAATTTCGGCATGTTCGGTTGGGTGAAGAATTGCAATGTCTAATTGTCGCATATAATCAAAGGGTTGCATTTGATTTATGGCAAATAAACACGGATTCAGGCCATACGTCATGACCACCGCCTCGGAAATTTACAGAAAAGGGGTTGCACAATCCACGGCGAGAATCTCCGGCGCGGTCACTTCCGCCACAGGGCGATTGCCAAGGTAGGGGAAGATGTCACGTTCAAGCCTTCGGATCACCTTGTCCCGATGCCCGGGGGCTTTGGTCGCCAGATGGCGGCTGATCCATTCGCGGGCCACGGCCTCGAGGGTGTCTTCGGCTAGCTGGCGTTGCCGGGCTTTCTGCGCCTTCTTGACCTCGCCGGGGTCTATCTCTTGCGCCAGCAAGGCGCGGGCCTCGATACAGCGGGCGCGGGCGTCCTTCAGGCTCACCTCCGGCCATTGCCCAAGGGCGAGCAGCTTTTCCCGTCCGGCGTAGCGGTATTTGAGACGCCACAGCTTGCCACCGGATGGGGTGACCAGCAGGTACAGGCCCTTGCCGTCGGCAAGCTTGCGGGGCTTGTCGTCCGGCTTGGCATTGCGGATGGCGGCGTCGGTCAGGGTCATGATTCGGTTCCTCCGTGATGAGATACCCCCAGGGGTAGCGAGATACCCCTATGGATACC
>JBBIKZ010000076.1:0-11680 GCA_037445185.1 Hydrogenophilales bacterium
GAAAAAAGGGGCCTTGCGGCCCCTTGCCCAGTGCGCGACCCCGCTCTTACGCGGCGCGGCGGCGCAGGCTCAGGCCCAGACCGGCCAGACCCAGACCCAGCAGGGCCAGGGTGGTGGGTTCCGGCACGAAGTCAGTGTTGGCGTCGGCACGCATAGTCAATTCTGGTTTGACGTCGACGGGGGTCCAGCCGTTGGCGTTGTCGAAGAAGTTCTCCGTCTCGTGGTCCGTATTGTTACCGGTGTAGATACCGTACTGGAGGGTGGTCGAGGACAGGATGCCGTCCGGGGCTTCGGGCATGTACGGGGCAAAGGGCATGAAGCCCACCTTATCCGGTGCACCGCTATCGTTTCCGATCTCCGCATGCGTGGCCCGGCCAGCGATCGAGACGAAGCCGGTGCCACTCCCCACTGGGCCGACGGTGAAGGTGGAGACGGCGCCATCGAGGATGAAGCCGGCCAGGATTTCGAGACCGTCGGTGAAGCCGGTGCCGGCAGCGATGTTGGCCGGGGTGCCGCCGCTGGCGAGGTCGTCATAATAGAAACCGAACTTGCCGCCCACCTGCGTCGTCAGGATCGCCATGGTGCCCACACCACCGGTCACTATTTCCTCGAACATGGCCGCCATGGTGATCTGGTAGGGATCGTTCGGGCTGGGGTTGCCGGGGTGCTTAAGGTCGGGCGCAGAGACACCGGGGTCGCCAAGGGGGGGATTGAAAGTGGAGACGATACCCTGATAGAGCGTGAGGATCTTGTCCCCCGGCGTGACGTCGGTGGTCGAACCCGGATTGATCTGGGCGCCATAGGGGACAATACCACCCACACCGCAGCCATCGATCTTGTGGCAGAAGATGGCGGCGGAACCGTTGGAGTGCAGGTCCATCCCGATAAACGGGCCGACCACGCCGTCATGGTTGTCAAATCCGTTGTCGGCGTTGCTGGTCTGGAAGGAGCCTTGCCAGGTGCCGGCCTGGGCGCTGGCGGCCATGGCACCAAGGGCCAGGGCGAGGGCGGTTTGACGCAGTTTCATGATCATCATCCTTTCTGCTGGTTGGTTTGGAGCAGTTTCACCTCGGAGAGGCTTGCCCAACATAAAGCAATGCCCGTGCCAACCCTTGAGGCGCGAAACGCAACTCACTGAATGATATGAAAAATATGACGACCGGCTGCCGGCAGCCGGCGCCCGATACGACACTGGCAGGCGGCGATTGTAAAAAAATCCGACAACCCTCCGGTCGGCCGGACCAGGGTCGAACGGCCCGCAGCGCCCGCCACGTCGGCTGCAGGCGTGCCGGGCGGGCGTTTTTACGGCCCTGACCGGCGCCCGCGGCTCGGGGAGAGAAAAACAACGGGTGGAAAAAAATCCGCCGGCGGCCTGGGGTCGGACAGCGGGCGGCGGTGGGTAGGGCCAGTCGGGCGGTATGGGGCGGCGCCCTCAGCCGCCCAGGCCATAGCGCCCGGGCGCGAGCACCCCGGCCGGATCCAGCGCCGTCTTGAGCCGCTCGTTGAGCCCGGCAAGCGCCGGGGCGGTGGCGAACAGGCGCGGCCAGGTCAGGAGCCCCGCGCGGTAGGGGGCGTAGCCCGCCGCCTGCATGGCCGCGACCAGCTCGTCGTGCAGCGCCCGCGCGCGCTCGGCCTGGCCCGGCGCGGCGCGGTCGTACAGGATGGCCATGAGGCAGATGACCGCACGCGGGTTCATGAGCAGCAGGGCGACGTAGAAGTCGAAGCCGTGCGCGGCGAAGCGGCGCTGACAGTCGGCGAGATAGGCCTCGACCTCGCGTCCCTCCAGCGGCAGGATGGGGGCGAACCAGGTGAGGCCACAGCCGTCGCGCGCCGGGTCCACGTCCGCAACGGGGCGGGGGCGGCGGTGGCGGAAATAGGCGTGGCGCACGAAATGCTCGGTGGGCACCCCGCGCAGCACGTCGTAGATATGGGGCGCCATGCGCAGGGTCTCCAGCGCGCTGCCGGTGAGCGTCTCGACCACGCGGCGCCGCCAGGCACCCCCCCCGGCCCAGGCGGTGAGGTGCTTCAGCGCTGCCAGCCTGCGCGCGTCGAGGAATTGCAGGCGGCCGTAGCGGCCGAGCGCCCGTCTGAGCAGGCGGCGTTGCAGCCGCACCTGCGCCGCCGTGCCGTAGAGGCCGCCGCCGCAGCTCCAGGGAGCGAGCCGGTAGCTGCGCCGCAGGGCGGCGAGCGCCGCCTCGCCGAGCGGGGCGTCGGTGGCCAGCCCCTCGGCGCCGACCTGGGTGAGGAGTGTGAGCGAGACCACGTCGTTGATCATGTGCAGCTTGGCGCCCACCACCCCGGCGAGAGCGAGGCGGCGGAAGGCGTCCACCACCTGCGGCAGGTGGCGCGCGTCAGCAAGCTCGAAGACGAAGGCGTTGTAGGCCTCGGGCGCGGGCATGAGCCAGATGCCGGCGCGGGTGACCACGCCCAGGTTGGATTGTGAGAACAGGCCCTCCAGGTAGGGCCCCACGCCCCATTTGTGCACGTGCCAGGTCCGCTCACCCACGCCGCCGAGGCGCACCACCTCGCCGCCTGCCAACACCACCTCCAGGCCGCACAGGTTGCCGTAGTGGTCGCCGTAGGGGGTCTCGCCGACGCCGCGCTCCAGCGCGTTGCCGATCACGCTGCCGTGCGGGGTGCCGTCGATGCAGTCCACCCAGAGCCGGTGGCCGTGGCGTTGCAGATGGGCATAGAGCTGGGCGTAGGTCACACCGGGCTCGACCACGGCATAGGCGAGCGCCTCGTTTACCTCCAGGATGCGGTCCATGCGCGCGAGCAGCATGACGATGGCGCCGGAGTCGGGCGCGAGGGTGGCGCCATAGCCCCAGTTGCGCCCGGTGCTGAAGGGCCAGACCGGCACGCCGTGTTGGCCGGCGATGCGCAGCACCGCGGCTACCTCGGCGGTCGAGCCGGGATAGACCACGGCCGCACAACGGCTCTCCCAGGGGACGGTGCAGCGCGAGTGGCGCGCGAGGTCCTCGGCGCCGGTCAGCACGTGCGCCTCACCCAGCGCGGCGCGCAGCTCGGCAAGCAGGGGCTCGGTCAGGGCCGGGGGCATGACAGGGGTTGTCGGAATTTTTTACACCGGCCGGCGGTCGCGTCAGACCGCGCCGGCCAGGGCCTCGGCGTTGACGAGCGCCATGGCGTCCTCGCCCATGGCCACGGTGTAGCGCCGCCGCTCGGTGAGCCAAGCCACCTCCGCCTCGGTCAGGGCCAGGGCGGCGAAGACGGGGATCGGGCGGCGGCCGGCATATTCCGGGAAGTATGCGAAAAACGCACCGGTACGCACGATGTCGTCGCAGGCGGCGAGATATTCCGGCCGCACCGTGGCCTTGACCTTCAACAGCAGGACGTGGCCCTCCCAGACGAAGATCCGTGTCGAACTGGGCGTAGGCGAGCTTCATCAGCGCCTCTTCCAGGCGGTCGACGCGTGCTTCGGTGTCGCTCATGAGGCCCTCCTGGCGCCGGGTTCGTTGGCCGTGGCCGGCATGCTGCCCAGCATGACGTCATGATAGCCACTCGCTCACGCGGATGCAGGCGCGACCGTCGCCTGGCCGGCTGCCATGCCGTGCAGGAAATAGTAGTCGAACAGCCGCTGCAGGTATTCGGATGGCGCCGGTGCGCGTATGCCCGCGGCTTCGAGCAGCCGGCGCGAGGCCTCGTTGGCGAAGACCTGGGTGTCGGCGAGATAGTCGAGGAAGACGGGCAGGGCATTGAGCGCGCGGCGCGCGGGCGCCGGCGTGACGGCCCGCAGCAGGGGCAGCGCCGCGCGTAGCAGGCGCGGCGGCAGGGGCTTGAGCGCCGGCAGGGCGAGGCCATTCGCCGACCAGACCTCGCGCACGCGACGCTGCAGATCGACGAGCGGCAGGGCGTCGTCGGGTCCGGCGCACAGGTGGAGGATGCGGCCGGCCGTCTCGGCGGTCCGGCTGGACCAGGCCAGCGCCCGCCCGACGTAGTCGGCGGGGATGATGTCCAGGCGCGCCGCGCCCAGTTGCGGCGTGAACCCCCGCGTGCGCCGGCCGGAGAGGAATTCGCACAGGTAATAGAAGATCTGGAAGTGGATCACACGGCCGGTGGCGGCCTCGCCCACCACCATGCTCGGCCGGTGCACGGTGAGCGGCAGCCCCCGCCCGACCTCGGCGCGGATCAGTTCCTCGGCCTCCGCCTTGGACTGCTCGTAGGTGTTGTGGAAGGCACGCGGGGTGGCTATCCAGGCCTCGGGTACGGCGCCCGGCATGCGGCCGCCCACGCCCACCGTGCTGACGAATTCGACCTTTTCCAGCCGCGGCGAGGCGCGGGCGAGATCGACCACGTTGCGGGCGGAGGCGACGGCGGCGCTGCGCGCGGCCTCCAGCGGCAGGTTCATGCGCACCTTGCCGGCACAGTGGAGAATGTGGCTGCAGTCGCGGGTGAGCCCGGCGTAGGCCGCCGCGTCCATGCCGAAGGCCGCCTGCTCCACGTCACCGGCGAGGGCCGAGACGCGCCGGCGCGCCTCCGCCCCGGGGGCATGCCCCCAGAAGGCGTGCAGGGCCTCGAGCCGCTCGGCCAGCGCGGCCGGGTCCCGGGCGCGCAGCAGCAGGCGTACCTCGCTGTCCGCGTCCTCGAGCAGGAAGGGGACGAGGGCGCTGCCGACCGTGCCGGTCGCCCCGGTGACGAAGTAGACGCGGCTCATGCGCACACCTGCAGACGCCGGTCACCGCCGCGCTCGATGGCGGCGTAGAGGCGGTCTAGACAGGGGCCGTAGCGGGCCTCGATCTCGCGCCGGCGCAGCTTGAGGTTGGGGGTGAGCTCGCCCGCCTCGACGCTCAAGGGCCGGGGGAGCAGCACGCAACCGGCCGGCCGCTCATGCGCGTCGAGCGGCGCCACCGCCGCCTCGACCGCCTGCCACAGCGCCCGCGCCAGGGCCGCGTCGATCGGATCGGCGAGCAGCCCGGGCAGGCCGCACGCCGCGGCCCAGCCCGCGAGGCGCTGCGGGTCGACGGCCAAAAACGCGAGCACGAATTTGCGCCCCGCGCCGGTCACCATGGCATGGTCCACCCAGGGCAGGCCGAGCAGGCGCCCCTCGATGGCGTAGGGGGCGATGCGCCGGCCGGTGGAGGTCTTGAAGATCTCCGAGCGCCGTCCCTCGAGCCGCAGGAAGCCGTCTTCGGTCCATTCGGCGTAGTCGCCGGTCCTGAGGAAGCCGTCGGCGGTGAACATGCCGCGCTCGGGGTCGTCGAGATAGCCGGCGAACACGCCGGGGCCGCGCACCTCCACCTCCCCCTCGGCATCGAGGCGCACTTCATTGCCCGCCAGGGGACGGCCCACCGTGCCGAAGCGATAGGCGCCGAGCCGGTTGGCGGCGATGGGGATGATGTTCTCACTGGTGCCGTAGGCCTCCAGGACGGTGAGCCCGAGGCCCTGCAGGCGTTCGGGCAGCCATGCCGGCAGGGGGGCGGAGCCGCTGACGAGAAAGCGCAGCTCACCGCCCAGCGCGCGACGGAAGCGCGCGAGGACGAGCGGGTCGAGCAGGGCGTGCAGCAGGCAGACGGCCTGGGCGGGGCGCCGGCGAGCCCGGCGGGCGGCGGCATGGGCCTCGCCCACCCGCAGGGCTGCGCGGATGAGGGGACGCAGCGGCCCGGCGGCATCGATGCGGGCGGCGAACCCTTCCCAGAGCTTTTCGTAGAAGCGGGGCACGCCGATGAGCATGTGCGGGCGGATGGCGGGCAGCAATGCCATCAGCCGGCGCGGATCTTCCACGAAATAGGTGGTCACGCCGCGCTCGATGGCGAAGAAATTGACCATGCGCTGAAACAGGTTGGCGAGCGGCAGCCAGCAGGCGAAGCGGTCGCCCGGCTCGATCTCCGGAAAGGTGGCGAGCAGGGCGGCACAGGCGACGCGGACCTGGCGGTGCGTGTAGGCGATGCCCTTGGGGTCGCCTGTGGTGCCCGAGGTGAACACCACCAGCGCGGGGTCGTCGGCGCGCGCGCTGCCCCAGGTGTCCGGCCCTGCGCGCGTGTCTGCCGCGGTGTCGATTGCCTCGAGGGACAGGAGCCCGGCGCGCGCGCCGTCGCCCGTCAGGCTCAGGCGAAATTTCGCTGCCGACACGACCTCGACGGGCAGGCGATCGAGCAGGCCCGGCTCGCCCACCACCAGGGCGGCGGGCCGCACCAGTCGGACGATCTGCCCGAGATGGGCATCGGACGTGCGGGGGTCCGCCCCCACCACCACCGCCCCCAGGCCCAGGGCCGCCATCTGCGCCCGCTCCCAGGCGAGGCTGGAGGACGCCAGGATCAATAGCCGATCGCCGCGGGTGAGACCCAGGCGGGCGAGGGCGCGCGCCAGGCCCCTGACCTGACGGTAGTGGTCGGACCAGTTGGTCATGTGCCAGGCCGTACCGTTCCGCAGCTCTGCGTAGGCCGGACCGTCCGGCGTGGCGGCGACGCGGGCGTCCAACATCGCCGGCAGGGTCTCGGGACCGTCAGGGGAGCCACCGGCCAGGCCGGCTGCGGATTGGGCGGCCATCACCCCGGATGCATGCTCAGGTGCCGAGAGGGGGGTCATAGGCGCCGCGGGGCAGAGTGATCCTGAGGTCCTCCGGCTCGAGGTCGAGCCAGCGCAGCGAGCGTCTCACCTCGGCGCCGAGCAGCACCTTGTGCCGGATCATGAAGTTGACCAGGGGCGTCATGATGCGCCAATGCGCACGGCTCGCCTTGCCGGCCCGGATCAGGGCCGAGAATTCGGGCGTGTAGGGGTTGTAGCCGAAGTGCAGCAGGTCGGAATACATCAGCAGCCAGTTGATCGGGTAGTTGCTGAACACGGGACTGGCATGCCGGCCACTGGCCACCAGACCGAGACGCACGACCTCCTTCATGACCTGGTCCTGGTTGTAGTCCCAGGCATGGAAGGGGGCCAGGTAGCGGGGGAAGGCGCTGCCGGCCGGATAGCGACGCGGGTTCCAGAAGCGCGCCAGTTCCTGGGCGGTGAAGGCCCCGCAGCGGACGAGCTCCGGCGGGGTCCAGTCGGTCTCGCAGAGGAGCGTGCGCGAGAACTCGTACACCATGCGCTCCGGCTCCGGCTGGCCCGGGGAATAGCCGGCGAGCACGAGGGGGATGCCCTTTTCCATCGCCACGGTCAGGGCGTCCCCCTCGAACAGCGGGGCATAGACATAGGAGACGGTATAGACCGCGCCGCGTGCCTCCTGGTGGGTGAGCAGGTAGCGGAAGAGCTTGCGGTAGAAGGCCTCGGGCGGACGATAGACCAGGTGATCCACCCCCAGCTTGGCGATGGTGCGCCGGATGTTGTCCCAGGCCAGGGGGGGGATGTTGACATCGGTGGTGTAGGCGAGCACGTTGAGGCCGTAGTCCACCTTCAGTCTGTGGAGCAGGTACAGGCTGTCCTTGCCGCCGCTGACGCAGACCAGGGCGTCGTAGCGGCCCCGGCCACGGCAGTCTTCGAGGGCGGCATCCAGGTCGGCCTGATACGCCCGGCGCCGCGTCTGGTCATCGGCCATGGCCCGTATCGGATCATAGGCCCGACAATGGGCACACAGACCGCTGGCGTCGAGGTCGGCCCCCGGCACGATGTCGGGCAGGAGGCAGTTTTTGCACAGGGCCAAGTGTGCTCCCGGTCGTGTACCGATGTCTCGCTTGGTTGCGGGTGCCGGCCTAGCGGCCGGCATGGTCTGCATGCATCGTCCCCGCCGCGCCCCTGGAACACGGGGGCTTGCGCATGAGGGGACCGCGCGCCGGCCGCATCGTTCGTCGACTGCAATATCGGTGTGGCGGTCGGCTTCTTGACCCCTGCCCGTTGCGCACGCCCGCGCCCGAGGCCCTGACCTGCCCCGGGGGTGACTGGCAGGCCGCGCGCCAGTGCGACCCCCGGCCTCCTGTCGGCCGGGTCCTCGGCACGGTGCGGTCTATGCCTGCCGGTCGCGTTCGCTGTCGATCAGATGCCGGGCGATCTCCCTGTCCTTGTTCGGCGAGAAGAAATAGGGATAGAGCAGGCGCACCTGCTTGGCCAGCTCGGGCTTGCCGCCATAGTTCTCGATCCACTCGTCCACCTTGGCCGCCTCCAGCCACAGCAGCACGGCGGGGGCATTGACGCGGGCGCAGTGCCGCTGCGGCCCGAAGTCGTCGAAGCCGAGCATGCGCTTGTAGAAATCGACATGATCGGGATTGACCTCGATGACCATGTCCGTGTAGCGCCAGATGCGCCGCAGGTGGATGTAGGCGATGTGGAACAGCGAGGCCAGCACCTGCTTGGAGGCGCGCTTGGTGTCCACCGCCAGCTTGGTGAACTCGGCGACCTTGCAGCCTCGGCCGCGCAGGCGGTCGATCTCGTCCTGGTAGAGCTCGTCCGCATAGAGGCCCTGACCGACGTCCAGCCCGACGGTGAGCGTGCCCACGACCTGCTCGTTGAGGTAGGACAGCAGGGTGATCTCCGCCGGGCGGCCGCGCGGCCGGCCGCCACTGGCGGCGACGTAGCCCGCCTCGGCGTAGCGCTTCCTGACCAGGAAGCTGGCCTGCTGGACGCGATCATCGCCGGTGGCGAGCCGGATCTTGAACTCGTCCGCCTGCGTGTGCTCGATGCGCGTGGCCAGCCGGTCGCTCGTGCGCGCCTCCCCCTTGCGCAGGGCGTGGGGCGGGCGAAAGGCGACGATGGTCTTGCGCCACTCGGCGCCGGACCGCTTGATGCGCTCCATCAGTCCCATGGGATGCCTATCAGAACCTCTTATAGCCAACCGCGGTAATTTAATGATAAGTCAGTATAGAGTTTTATTACAGCAGTGGCCAACTTTCCGAAGCTGCCTTGGCACGCGACATGAAGATCGAACTGACCGCGAGTGAGGATCGTGAGCGCTACCTGGTGCGCCACCCGGCGGAGTTGCGGCGCATCCTGCGCGAGGTCATGCAGGACAAGGGCATCGTCACCGCCTATGCCGACGACGACAGGGAGCGCATGCTCACCACCGTCGTCGACCTCGATCCGGTCGGCGGATCGGTCTACCTCGACTGTGGCGCCGACGAAGGCATGAACGCGCGCCTCGTCACCTGCCGTGAGGTGACCCTATCGACGACCCACGACGGGGTGCTGGTGCAGTTCACCTCGCCGCCGCTCGCGCGGATGCGCCGCAGCGGGGGCGATGTCCTGCGGGCCGCCCTGCCCGAGGCGATCCTGCGGCTGCAGCGGCGGGAGTACTACCGCCTGGTGACCTCGCTGGTCGATCCGATCAAATGCCGCATCCCCACCGACCGCGGGGAGCTGGAGACGACCGTGGTCGACCTGAGCGTGGGCGGCATCGGCATCCTTGCCTACGAGCCGGATATCTCTTTGCAGCCGGGCCGGGTCTATCCCGCCTGCCGCATCACCATGAACGCGCTAGGCCAGTTCGCCGTCAGCCTGGCCGTGCGCAGCGTCTTCGAGGTCACCCTGCCGAGCGGGTGCCGTTCGCACCGCGCCGGCTGCCAATTCCTCGACCTCCCGCCGGGGATGGAGACGCTGCTCCAGCGCTACATCACCCGGACGGAGCGGGAGCGGCGCAAGCGCTATCTGTGAGCGCCCGGCGCGACGGGTCACGCGTCGGCGAGGTCGCGCAGCCAGCGGGCGGCCTCCAGGGCGTAGTAGGTGAGCACCGCATCGGCCCCGGCGCGCTTGCAGGCGAGCAGGGCCTCCAGCACGCAGGCCCGCTCGTCTAGCCAGCCGTGCTGGGCGGCGGCCTTGAGCATGGCGTATTCGCCGGAGACCTGGTAGACCAGGGTGGGGGCGCCGAAGGTCTGCTTGACGCGGTGCACCACGTCCAGATAGGGCAGCCCGGGCTTGACCATCACCATGTCGGCCGCCTCCTGCAGGTCGAGGCACACCTCCCAGAGGGCCTCGTCGCTGTTGGCGGGGTCCATCTGGTAGGTGTACTTGTTGCCCGCCCCCAGGTTGGCGGCGGAACCGACAGCGTCGCGGAAGGGGCCGTAGAAACTGGAGGCGTATTTCGCCGAATAGGCGAGGATGCGGGTGTGGATGTGACCGGCGGCGTCCAGGGCCTCGCGGATGGCGCGGATGCGTCCGTCCATCATGTCGGACGGGGCCACCACGTCGGCACCGGCGGCGGCGTGCACTTCGGCCTGGCGCGTGAGCACGGCGATGGTCTCGTCGTTGAGCACATAGCCGCTCGCGTCGACGAGGCCGTCCTGGCCGTGGCTGGTATAGGGGTCGAGGGCGATGTCGGTGATCACCCCCAGCTCCGGGAAACGCGCCTTGAGCCCGGCCACCGCCCGCGGCACCAGTCCGTTCGGGTTGTAGGCCTCCTCGGCGGTCTCGCTCTTGAGCGACGGGTCGATGACTGGGAACAGGGCGAGCGCCGGGATACCCAGCGTCTGACATGCCTCGGCCACGGCATAGAGCCTGTCCAGCGTCATCCGCGTGACCCCGGGCATGGAGGCGACTGCCTCCTCGCGCGCCGCGCCATCCAGGACGAAGACGGGCAGGATGAGGTCGGCGGTGGTGAGGTGGTTCTCGCGCATCAGCCGCCGCGAGAAGGCGTCGCGGCGCATGCGGCGCATACGCTTACGGGGGAAACTGGCGAGGTCGAACATAGGCGCATTCATCCCGATGTCAGAAGACCAAAGGATAGCAGGCCGGGCAGGGATAGCGGCCCTTCCGTTAGGCGGAACTTTTCGAACGAGAATCGATCTAGATGACTAGTAGCCTGTCGACGAGTCGCTTCGTCTCCCGCTTCTCCTCCCTGAGCGGGTGCCTTAACGCAAAGTTAAGGCTCATTCAACCCGGCTTTGTCCCCTTGAGCCGGGTTTTTTTTTGTCCGCCGTTTCCGCGCCCCCTTCGTCTGGCGGGCGCGGGGCGAGGTCGAGCCAGGCACGCAGCACGTCCTCCGCCTCGGCCAGCCCCAGCCGCCGCGTGGCGGAGAAGACCTGGGCCTCGCCCGGCAGCCCCCGCTCCGCCAGATAGGCGCGCACCGCGCGCAGGGTCGTCAGCGCCTGGCTGCGCGATAGCTTGTCGGCCTTGGACAGGAGCACGTGCACCGGTTTGCCGGTCTGCCGCCACCAGTCGAGCAACTGGCGGTCGAGCCCGGTGAGGGGATGGCGGATGTCCATGATCAGGATCAGACCGCGCAGGGGCGCACGCGTGATGAGGTAATCCCCGGCCAGGGACTGCCAGGCCCGCTGCTGCCCCAGGGGCGCGCGGGCGTAGCCGTAGCCCGGCAGGTCGACGAGGAAGCGCCCCGGCCCGACGCGGAAGTAGTTCAGGTGCTGGGTGCGCCCGGGCGTCTTGCTGACATAGGCCAGGCGCTTCTGATTGGCCAGGACGTTGATGGCGCTCGACTTGCCGGCATTGGAGCGGCCGACGAAGGCGACCTCGGCCTCGCTGTCCTGCGGCAGGCCGGCGAGACTGGCGACGGTGGCATGAAAGCTCGCTTTGATCACGGTGTGCACCTAGAGTTGTGCTGCCCCGGCTCGGACATCTCACCCGAGCCTGCCCCCCTCGGGGTGGCCGCAGAGGGACTCGGGCGCTTGGCATACTAGCAGCAGGCCGGCTAGAATGCCGCGATTTGATGACCCAGCTATCTGAATTAGGAGTGTTGCCATGCATTTCCGCCATGCGCTACTGATCGCGCTCATGTCCGCCCCGCTGGCCTGGGCCGCCACGGCCCCCGGCAGCGCCACCCGCGGCGACCCGGCCAAGGCCCAGA
>JBBIKZ010000077.1:0-11547 GCA_037445185.1 Hydrogenophilales bacterium
CAATATAAACGATTTCGACCAACCCACCCACTCAGGAGTCTCCCATGCACACGTCCTCCCTGCTCGCGTTTGCCGTTGCAATCCTCGTTGCCTTGCCCGCCGTCGCCGGCGATGTCGAGGCCGGCCGCCAGAAGGCCGCCGCCTGTGTCGCCTGCCACGGTGACAAGGATTTCGGCGGCATCTTCTACACCTATCAGCTCGCCGGCCGCAACGCCGACAAGCTCACCATCAAGACCAACAAGTACCGCACCGGCAAGATCTTCCACCCGATCATGAATCTGTTCACGGTGGGGCTGACGGACAAGGACGTGGAGGACATCTCTGCCTACTACCAGTCCCTGGGCAAGCCTGCCTTCACCCCGCCTTTCGTCAAGATCGTCGGTGACGAGGACGAGGCCGCCGCGTCGTCTGGCAAGATGGTCAAGGTCTACTGAGCCGCGAACCTGGGCTGCTTCCCATGGAGGCGCAGGTCCTGAGTCGTACGCGGGTCTATGACCCCGTACTCAGGATCATCCATGCCTGGAACGCCCTGCTGGTCGTGCTGCTGCTCGCGAGCAGTCAGTTGGCCACATGGCTGGAGTTCTCCTGGGAGGTGGCCGCCCTGTGGCGGCTGCACCTCTGGTGCGGCTACCTGCTGTTCGTCGGTCTGGTCGCGCGCCTGGTGTGGGGCATGGTCGGTCCCGCCCACGCCCGCTGGTCCGGCCTGTGGCGCCCCGCCGTCTGGCTCGATGCGGTGCGCAAGCGCCAGTTCTTCAGCCCGCCGCAGGCGTTCGGCCATCATCCAGTGGCCAGCCTGGCCTATCTGGCCTTCTATGGCATGGCCTGGTGTCTGGCCATCACGGGCCTCGCGCTGGCGGCCATCGACGAGGGTGTCGGTCCGCTCTACACCGCGCTGGGCTATGCCTTCGCGTCCGAGCCCTGGTTCAGGACCCCGCACGACTGGATCGAGGAATGGATGCTGGCCTTCGTCATCGTGCACCTGGCTGCACTGATCCTGCACGAGCGGCGGCATGGCATCCCCGTCGCGCAAGCCATGGTCAGCGGCTATCAATATCGAAAGGAAAACGAGCAATAATCCGTCTGCTGCTCCCGCTACTCGTCATGACCGCGCCGGCCTGGGCCACCACGCCGCAGCAAATCCTGGACAGCCTCGTCGAGCAAGCGCGTGCGGTCCAGCCCGGTTTCACCGCCTCGGTCGCGCGCGGTGAGCAGTTCTATCGCGCCAAGCAGACGGGCGGCAAGGAGGCCGACTCCTGCGCCAGCTGTCACACCGACAACCCCAAGGCCGAAGGCAAGCACATCAAGACGCACAAGGCGATCGAGGCGCTGGCGCCGTCGGTGAACAAGCAGCGCTTCACCGACGCGGCTCACGTGGAGAAGTGGTTCCGGCGCAACTGCCGCGAGGTGCTGGGCCGGGTCTGCACCCCGCAGGAGAAGGCCGATTTCACGATCTATGTGCTGAGCGTCAAATGACGATACAGAGGGTGTGTGCGTGAACGTCAAGAGCCTTGCAGTGCTCGTCGCCGCGATCGTGCTCGCCGGCGCATGGGTCGGCCAGGGCCAGGCCGACAACGAGGTGGTCTTTCCGATGCCGCCGGGCCCGCTGTACGTGAAGGAGTGCGGCAGCTGCCACACCGCCTATGCCCCGGGGCTCCTGCCTGCCCGCTCGTGGCAGAAGATGATGAACGAGCTCGACAACCATTTCGGCGAGGACGCCAGTCTGGACGAGCCCGAGCGGCTGGCCATCCTGCGCATGCTGACCGACCACGCCGCGGACAATCCCAACGCCAACATGCTCATGCGCCGCATCGCCGCCTCCATCCCGCGTGACGCCGCGCCGCAGCGCATCACCGAGACCCGGCTGTTTGCCTTTCAGCACGACGAGGTCCCCGCCCACATCTGGAAGCGTGCAAAGATCGGTAGCAAGGCCAACTGCGGCGCCTGCCACACGCGCGCCAACGAAGGCCGTTACCCCGAGCGTGAGGTGCGCATTCCCAAATGATGCGGCCGCCGCCGGCGGCGGTGGCCAGATCGTGGGTACATCTGTCGGCTTGTAGGTCGGGCGTGGGTTGGGCGTAGGTTGGGCGTAGATACTGTTATGCCTGTCAAGCCGAAGCGAGACCTAAATGAAGTTTTTCATCGAACGGTCTGCCTGACTTCAAGACGCCGAAGGCGACATGGATGAGCTTACGCATCATGGCGGCGATGATGAGCATGGGTGGCTTGCCGGCGGCCTGCAGGCGGGCGCGGAAGCGGCGGCCCCAATCGGTTTTGGACACCGTCACCATGGCCGGCATGTACAACGCCCGGCGCAGGAAGGCATGGCCCATCTTCGCCAATCGCGGCCTGGCCATGACGCTCGAGCCCGACTCGTGATGGCGCGGATCGAGGCCGGCGAAGGCGGCGGCCTGGCGGGCATGGTTGAAGCGCTCGGGGGAGCCGACGAAGGCGAGCAGCACGGCGATGGTTCGCTCCCCCAGGCCGGGGATGCTGTCGAGCAAGTCGCGTTTGTGTCTGAGGTCCGGATGCGCATCGATGTGTTTGCGGATGGTCTCGATGAGGGCCTCGATTTGCGAGTCCAGCCAGTCAAGCTGCCGCTCGATACCCGGCTTGACCGTCGCGCGCGCCACCTGCAGGCGATTGTTCTCCTGGCTGCGCATCGCCTGCAGGGCGGCGAGGCGCAACACCAGGGCGCGCAGGGTCTGCTCGCTCGGCGGCGGGGCGCACCAGGGCAGGGGCCGGCGCTCGCGGCAGAACTCGGCGATGAGTCTGGCATCGATGCGGTCGGTCTTGGCCCGCACCTGGCGCGAAGTGGCGAAGGCCTTGACCTGGGCGGGGTTGAGGACGCTCACGCGCACGCCTTGTGCGGCCAGAAACTCTGCCACCTCCTGCCAGTAGCTGCCGGGGGCCTCCATGGCGACGTGCAGTTGACTGACCCCCTGCTCGGTCAGCCAGTCGAGCAGGCAGCGATGGCCTGCCGGGGTGTTGTTGACGACTTTCTGCCGCCACTTGCCATCGGGGCGCAGCAGGGCGCAATCGAGCTTGGCCTTGGCGACGTCGCTACCGAGAAAATAGGTGTCCATGGCATGAATCCTCGTGCGATCAACCTTGTGCATGCGGGCTGCCGGCAAGCCGGGCCAAAGATACTGTCCGATCTGGGAGCGAGGCTGAAGCGGCGGCTGCAGGAATCTACGGCGCGGGCGCGCGGCCCCCGGTCGGGCACGGCATGCCGCCGCTCGAACCTGGGGGCTGCCCCAGGTATGCGCCAGCCGATCGCGGCGCGGCGCGGGTGTCCTGTCCGGCTACGCCGTCCAGGCCCACCGCCCCGCACAATTGCCTCGGTCGTCTGGTCAGCATGCGGTTCACAATACAAGGTCGGCTTTCAGCCCGACACCCACGATTGTCAAACCCCGTCAGGCTGAAGCCTGACCTACATTCCCATGCGTGCCAGGGGCTGTCCCGTAGGCCGGCCTTCAGCCCGACTCGACAGAACCCGTCGCCGATCTGTTGTATCCTCTAGTCCATGCCCGGACCGCCGGTCCAGACACCGCGCCCCGCCGAAGCAGTGTAGTGAACAGGTAACCCATTCGGCGCAACATGCAGATTGAGCTAGACAAGCCAGACATGCCGATAACCAGGATGAACCCGAATCGTCGATTGGCCCGCAAGGGGGGGCTGAGTCTCTGTCTCTCTGCGAGCGCAACGAAGCAATCCAGGCAGGCCATGCAACCAGCCGTCATGGATCGCCACGGCAGTGCGTGCCTCGCGATGACGGCATCATTTAGTGTCCCTGTAGGTCGGACTTCAGCCCGACAAGCTCTTCCCGGAATCGAC
The DNA here is from genome assembly GCA_037445185.1 of Hydrogenophilales bacterium. GTDB lineage: Bacteria > Pseudomonadota > Gammaproteobacteria > Burkholderiales > Thiobacillaceae > JANWZL01. The sequence continues at coordinate 3,835 of JBBIKZ010000077.1, forward strand.
GCCCCAACGCACAACCCGGCCTGAACGACCTCCATGACCTATCCTGCGGCCCCCGTGATCGAACTCGCCAGCCAGCCCTTCGACCTGGCCAGCATCCAGCCCGCCCAAGCCGGCTGCGGCTCCGCGCTCGCCACCATACCGGAAATCCGACTGCAGCCCGGCGGCCTTACCCACACCGGCACGCTGGACATCGTGTTCGACCCCGGCAGTGGCGCCATCGACCGACAGCACAACGACCTGACCCTGCGCCCCCACCAATACTTTGCTGGCGTGGCACGCGACCAAGACATAAAGTCCGCCGACCGTGACGAGCCGATCGGGTGGCATGGCTACAAGGCCGTGGACGACCATGCGTAGGCAGGACCTGTATGGCCGAACCCACCCACAATGCGGTCCCGATGACGGATTATTTCCGCAACGACATCCTCCCCAAGCGTCCATACATCCGCATCGAATGGTGTCTTGCGGCGATCGAGCGGCCGATTCGGAAAGAAGTGCAACCCGAAGACGGACGCATCCGCCACTGGATAGACGTCCCGGAACTCAACAGATATCTGCGCGTCGTCACATTGCAAGATGGCGTGACCCTGCACAACGCCTTCCCCGATAGGAGGTTCAAGCCATGAGACTGTCATATGACCCGACGTCGGACTCTCTCTACATCCACCTCACCGAAAATCCAAGCACCGACAGCCAAGAGGTCGCAGAAGGGGTCGTGTTGGATTTCGACACACATGGTCATCTCGTCGGCATCGACGTGCAGCATGCCAGCCTGCACGCGGACATTAGCCGCCTGATGCTCAACAAGATGCCGTTTCGCGAACTTGAAGCGGGCTAAAGGTACAAGGCCTGCACAAATCCGGCCCTTGAACAACTACCGGGAAGCGATAGGATGTCCTTCAGGCCGATACGACATCACCTGCAACCGATCTGTTTTATCCTCTGGCCGATGCCCTGGCCGCCGGTCCAGACACCGCGCCCCGTCGAAGCGGTGTAGTGAACAGGTAACCAAGTCGGCTGAAAATGCCGAAATTCGACCCAAGGCGCCCGACCACGGCGACGCTGGGACGTGGAGTGGACACAGGTCGAACCTAGGTCGGGCTTCAGCCCGACTCACCACCCTGAAGGCCGACCTGCAACCGACCGATATTTATGGAGCCGCTGTCTCATAGGACTGTCTGGCCATGCACCAACCCCTAACTGGCACCCCTCGTGCCGGCACATCGAAGCACGCCGTCCCAGCCACCCGGAGCACCCCCATGAACCAAACCGCCACCCCTGCCCTGACCACCCCCAGATTCAGCCTGCGCAATCTCCTCATCGGTGTGGCCATGCTGCTCGCCGCCGGCCTGGCATTCGTGCTTACCCCCAAGACCAAACTGGCCGATCAGGGACCGAGGATTGATCTGGAGACCATGATTCCCAAGCAATTCGGGGACTGGCGGGTAGATGAAAGCATCGTCCCTCTGCAGGTGAGCCCGGATGTCCAAGCCAAGCTGGACAAGATTTACAACCAGACCCTTTCGCGCACCTACATCAACAGCCAGGGCCAACGCATCATGCTGTCCATTGCCTATGGCAGCGACCAGTCCGACAGCATGGCGGTGCACAAGCCCGAGGTCTGCTATCCAGCCCAGGGCTTCGAGGTCCTGCAGATGCGCAAAGGAATGCTCGATGTCGCGGGCATAAGCCTGCCAGTGGTCCGGCTGGTGGCCCAGCACAATAGCCGCATCGAACCCATCACCTATTGGATCAGCGTTGGCGGCGAACCGGTCACCGGCGGGCTCGACCGGAAGATCGCACAGATGCGCTATGGCCTTACCGGCAAGGTACCGGATGGTTTGCTTTTCCGTATTTCCAGCATCGATCCCGATTCCACACGTGCCTACGCACTGCATGCCAGTTTTGCCAGCGACATGTTTCAGGCATTGAATACCGATGGCCGCGTGACGCTATTTGGTAAGCACGCCGCCATTTAGATGGACGTGTACATGAACGGCACCGCGTCGATTCGCGCAACTTCTGCGGCCACAGTCCTCGGTTGGCTAATCCTGGCTCTGTTGGCCGTAGCGTTGGCCGTGTTCTTCGGCCTGCTGGCCAGTACCGCCAACCCCATCCTGGTGGGTATCGGCCTGGCCGTGCTGGTGGGTGCCATGTTGCTCGCCAAACCCACATGGAACATATGGCTGGTGTTCGGCTTTGGCCTGCTGGTCGTGGGGGTGTTGCCCATCTGGGTGGAAGGCATTGCAGCCAAGGCTGTCTGGGGAGTTTCCGCGCTGGCGCTGATCCTCATGCTGCGCGCATGGTTTCAGGCAGTCACCGTCCCTCAAGCCACACACGGCACACCGGCATTCGTCTGGCTGGCCCTCGCCTTCCTCCTGTACACCCTTCTCAACACCCTATGGCAGCCTTCCACCGCATACGAGGCGTTCAGCGGGTTCAAGCGTTATTTCCAGGCCATGGGCCTGCTCTTCGCCCTGGCCTGGCTGCCCATCGGCGAGCGTGACATCCGGTATTGGCGTAGATTTTTTGTTGTTGTCGTCCTATTTCAACTCCCCTGGGCGGTCTACCAACTCGTGGAGCTCGTTCCCATCCGCGAAGGATTCCGCTATGCCTATCCTGGCCTCGTACCCATCGACGTGGTGGCGGGCACCTTCGGCGCCAACATGACCAGCGGCGGGGCCAATGCCGAGATGGCCACCTTCCTCATCGTCGTGCTGCTGTTCCTGCTGGCGCGGCTGCGCCAGGGCGTGTTGCCGAAAGGGCGGCTACTATGGCTATTGCCGATCATCCTGACCCCTCTGTTCCTGGGTGAAACCAAGGTGGTGGTGGTGCTCCTGCCGCTGGCCTTCCTCACCCTCTACCGGCGCGAATTGTTGGCGCGCCCCCATATGGCCCTGGCCGGCCTGGTGGTGGGCGCGCTGCTCACCGTGGCGGCCGGCTATGCCTACCTCTTGATCACCAAGAAGACGCTGGAAGACCAGGTGGCCGAGACCCTGAGCTACAACGTCTACGAAAAAGGTTACGGCGTCTACGCCCTCAACCGCACCACCGTGCTCAGCTTCTGGGCGAGCCGGCAGGGCCTGCACGACCCGGCCGGGGCGGTGTTTGGCCATGGCCTGGGCAGCGCCCATGACCGCACGGGCGGACAGATGTCCCGCCGCTACCCCGGTTACGGCATCGGGCTCACCGCCGCCTCCCTCCTGCTGTGGGAGCAGGGCATCGCCGGCACCGGGCTGTTCCTCGCCATGCTGGCGTTGGCCTGGGGCGCCGCCGGCCGCGTTCGCAAATTCGCCTCGGCGCCCTGGATGAAGGCCGACGCAGCGGCCATCCAGGCCGCGCTGCCGCTCTTCGCCTTCTTTCTCATCTACCGCATCGCGCTGCTGGAGGGGTTGCCCTTCCAGATCGTGTTCTATGGTCTGCTGGGTTATTTAGCCTGGCTGGCGCGGCGCGTCGAACGGCCGGCCTCATGAGCGCCCACCCCTACTCCGCCGCCGCCTTGCGCCGCGGCGCCTGGCACTTTCTCTCCGGCAAGGCCGTCTCGGGCCTGCTCACCTTCGTCATCCTGCTGTGGCTGGTGCGGCTGCTGCCGGTGGCCGAATACGGCGCCTATGTGAGCCTCGTCGCGGCGGCGGAGCTGGCCTTCGCCCTGGGTGGGCTGGGCCTGCCTTGGGCGGCAGCGCGTTTTTTGCCGGAGGCGCGGCTGCATGCCCGGCCGGAGATCACCCGGGCACTCGCCTGGCGGCTCGCTGGCTGGCAGGCGGCGGTGCTGGGTGCGCTCGCCGTGCTGGCGTGGCTGACTTTCGACTGGCTCCTGCCGTGGCTGGGCCTGGCAGTACCGGCCGGAGCGGCGCTCGCCTGGGCCGCGCTCCTCTTCGCAGCAGGCACTGGCCGCTTCCTGTGCGATGGGATGTTGGGCCCTCTGATGCAACAAGCACTGGCACGTGCCAGCCTGGTGCTGAAACAGGTCTTGTTCCTGGTACTGCTGGCGCTACTGGTTGCCCAGGACATGTTGACGCTGACCACGGTGCTTGTTGCCGAACTCATGGCCAGCTCCGTTGCCACACTAGTGGCCCTCGCCGGACTTGCCCGGCACCTGCGCCGCCTGCCCGCGCCGGCGCAGGACACTGGCTGGCAGCCCCCCGTCGCCCGCGTCCTCTGGCAAGTGGCCCTGCCCATGTACGGCGGGCATCTCATCACCCTGGCCTACGGCCCCCAGGTCTTCCTGCTGCTGCTCGCGCGCTTCGCTGGCGCGGAGGCGGCGGCGGTGTTCGGCTTCCTGCGCAGCCTGTACGAGCAGTCCGCACGCTATCTGCCCGCCACGCTGCTCTTCAGCCTGGTGCAGCCCAAGCTGGTGGCCAGTTTCGTCGGCGGCGGCGGCGGCATGGCGGAACTGACGCGCAACGCCAATCTTGCCGGCAAGTTGAGCCTCTTCGTGCTGATGCCGGTGGTGGCCTTCGCCTATGCGGGGGGAGAGACTCTCATCGCCCTGCTCTCAGGCGGCAAGTTCCCGCAGACGGGGTTGCTGTTTTTCGGTTTCATGCTGGCGCTCATCCCCTTCAGCCAGCGCCAGCTTTTGGAGACCGTGGCCGTCACCGCCGGGCGGGCGGGCTTGTGCACCCTGGGCGCGGCCATGGGGCTCGTCACCCTACCGCTCATGCTCTGGCTGCTCGTCAGCGGCGCGGGGCCTTGGGCGGGCGTCGCCGCGCTTGGGGGTGGGCATCTGCTGTTCGCCCTCACGGCCGTGCTCGGTCTGAGGCCGGCTGGCTACACGGCCGATCTCGCCAACCTGCGGCGGCTCGCCCTGGCGGCGCTGGCCGGAGCCGTCGCAGCAATGTTGGTGCCGCCTCTGACCAATCCGTGGCTGGAACTCGCCGCGCTCGCCCTGGCTTGCGGCTCGGTCTTCCTAAGCGCCGCCTGGCTGCTGGGCCCCATAACCACCAGCGAGCGGCAGCGCATGAACCGGCTGCTCGGCCGCAAGGTATTTCCTGTTTTCCGAGCACAAAGTGAAAATTGAATGTTATGCACAAGTCAATTCTTGAAAAAATCATTTTGAAATTTTCTCCCAGCCCATGGCGTTTCGCCAGAAATGTGCGCGCTAAGCAGGAAAAAATTACTCACGCACTTGGACAATTTCAAGGATTCGCTGCTGGTCACCGGATGCCAGCGTTCCGGCACGACTGCGATCTCTAGGCTGCTGCGCCAAGCGGAAGGAATGGCGAACTTCCAACGGGGCAGTGATGACGAACTCGATGGCGCTCTCATTCTCGCTGGAAGGGTTGAACCAGGTGTCCACGGTAGGTACTGCTTTCAGACGGCCTATCTCAATGAACGTTACCCGGAATATGTCGAACATCTCAATCACTATATCATCTGGGTGCTTAGAAATCCACATTCGGTCATCCATTCGATGTTGTGCAACTGGAAGGATTTCGCATTGAACGAACTCTTTCTCTCATGTGGTTACGCTCATATAGACCACCGTGATAGGGTGCGATTCCAGAGATTCGGGCTGCGTGGCATAGAAAGGCTCGACAGAGCCATCTATGCCTATCTCGGCAAGACGATGCAGCTTTTCTGGCTGAAGGCTCATTACCCAACGGAGCGCCTGGCTGTTATCGATTATGACCAGTTGATATTGGATAAATCACGGATCGTGACCAGACTGTTCGACTTTGCCGCTGTTCCCTTCAGGGAAAGCTATCTCGACATGCTCCTTAGTGGCAGCCTGAAAAAGAAGGATGGACTGGAGAACAGCGTGAGACAGCGTATAGAGCGCTGCAGCGCTATCTACGAGCGTGCCTTGTCGGAAATCACGATTCGATGATGCGCTTGTTTTTCATCACCGCCGAGACCTGGCCCACCTTCCGCGCCGACGTGGCGGTGTTGTTCGGCAAGTACCTGCCACGGCTGGGCATCCATTCTGACCTGGTGACCGGCCGCACGCCTGGCGCGGCGGCTCAGTCCTGGGGCGGCGGCGAGGCGATTCTCGCCGATGTCTCGGGCGGGCAGGTGAAGAAGCATGTCAGGACCTTCCTGCATTTGTGGCGGGCGCTGCGCCGGCTGGACCCGTCCCGCTACGACGCCATCCAGGTGCGCGACCTGCCGCTGCCGGCCACGCTGGCCCTGTGGACGGCGCGTCGCCACGGATTGCCCTTTTACTACTGGATGTCCTACCCCATGCCGGAAGGGCAGATCGCCCTGGCGCGGGAGCGCGGGCTGTCGGCGGGGCTGATGAAATTCCTCTTCCCCTGGGTGCGCGGCCGGGTGGGACGCTTCCTACTCTACCGGGTGGTGCTGCCGCGCGCCGATCACGTCTTCGTCCAGTCCGAACGCATGAAGGCCGACCTGGTCGCGCGCGGCATCCCGGCGGAGAAGATGACCCCGGTGCCCATGGGCGTGGACCTGGAGGCCATCGAGGCGGAGCCGGTCGCGCCTGCCGAAGACCCGCGTCTCGCCGGCTGCCGCGTGCTGGTCTATCTGGGCACGCTCGATAGACCGCGGCGCATCGAGGTGCTGTTCGACATGCTGGCCCGCGTGCGCCGCGAGGTGCCTGAGGCGCTGCTGGTGCTGGCGGGCGACACTCATGACGATGAGCACCGCGTATGGCTTAAGGAACAGGCGCGCCTGGCGGGTGTGGCGGAGCATGTCGTCTGGACCGGCTGGCTGCCCATGCGCGAAGGCTGGCGCTATGTCCGCGCGGCGGAGGTGGGGCTGTCCCCCGTTCCGCGTGGCTTTCTGCTCGACTGCGCATCGCCCACCAAGGTGCCGGAGTATCTGGCCCTGGGCGTGCCGGTGGTGTGCAACGACAATCCTGACCAGCAGGCCATCGTCGAGGCGAGCGGCGCCGGCCGCTGCGTGCCCTATACGGCAGCGGACTTCGCGCGGGCGGTGGCGGAACTGCTGCGGCTTCCACCACCGATGCACCTGGCCATGGCCAGAGACGGCGCCAGGCTGGTTGCTGATGAGAGGACTTATTTGCGGCTGGCCGAGCAAGTGATGATGGTCTATCGAGACCTTCTCAGGTTTGACCGAAAAAAACCGGTTGAAGAAATCGTCGAGGGAGTGGTTAACAAGTGAGCAAAGGGCCGATCTTCGTCGTGGGTATGAACGGTTCGGGCACCACCATGCTGGCAGAGAGCCTTGGGCGGCACCCGGAGATCTATTCCATGCCGCAGGAATCGAAGGTACTGCCCTATTAACCTTGAGCGTTACGGGCAGGATGACATGCTGAACACGCTGGAAGAACGGCGCCTTCTTGCCCGCCGGATCGGAGGGGAAAAGCCTTATTGGCAGTCGAACGGGAAACGCAACCTCGAACTGCGGGACGTTGAACTCGGCACGCCCGGTTTTTCCGCAGTCGTCGATGCCGTTTTCCGCAAGCTGATGACCGGTAGCGGCAAATCCAGATGGTGCGACAAATCTCCCATCAACACCCAGCACATTGCGGCACTGGCGCAGGCATTTCCCGATGCGCAATTTCTGCACATCATTCGCAACGGCCGCGACGCAGCCCAATCCTTCCATCGGCGCTGGGGCTACCACCCATTGCACACCATCACCCGCTGGAGGAACGTTGTGGAAGAAGGGTGCCGTCAGGGTGCAGCACTGCCGGCAGGCCGATACATGGAACTGTATTACGAGCGACTCACGACCCATCCCAGAGAAGTCATGTCTGCCGTCTGTGATTTTCTGCGGGTTCCATTTCATGAG
>JBBIKZ010000078.1:0-11370 GCA_037445185.1 Hydrogenophilales bacterium
GATCGCCTGCCCGGCATGCGGCGCTGAAGCTCCGGCCTCGCCCCCCCACGCCCTAGATGTGACGGGAGCGTTGCAGCGGTCGCGCGCGGTTTTTAGGATAATCGCGCTCCCGGCCCCGCCGCCCCCCGCGTCGCCCGGCCTAGGGCGCTGGGTCGGGACGCGCATGAACGGCTGTCGCACCCGGCCGGTTCAAGGGGGGGGCCATGCGTGACGTTATAAGGGGGCCTGTGATCAGCAGAGGGAGCCGTCGCGGTGATGATCCGTTTTTTCCGCCATTACGTGCCGTTGAGCATCATGCTCCTGGCCGCCCTCGAGTTCGCGCTGTTCTATTCCGCCAGTCTCTATGCCGCCTCCCAGTTCGGTGTCCGCCCGTCCTTCGGGCCGGCCCTCGAACTCGCCGCCAGCCTCAAACCCTGGCTCTTCGCCTTCCTGATGACCCTGATCATCTCGCTGTTCGGCCTCTACGAGTGGGAATGGACCAAGGGCATGCGCAGCCTGCTGCTGCGGGTGCTGGGCGGCTTTGTCCTCGGCCTCGCCCTGATGGCCGGCGGCGCACGACTGCTGCCCGGTCTGTTCGCCCAGGACCAGGAGCTGCTGGCGGTCATCCTGTTCTCGGCCTCCGGGGTGCTGCTCACGCGGCTCGCCTTCATGCAATGGGACAACGCGCAAAGCTTCAAGAAGCGGGTGCTGGTGCTGGGCACCGGCAGCCGGGCGGCGAAGATCGAGGAGATGATCGCGCGCGGTCAGGCGCAGGGCCTGAACATCGTCGGCTACCTGCCGCTGGGGAGCACGCACCACTACGTCCCGCGCGATCGCATCCTGGACGAGGCCGGCACGCTGCTGGACATCGTCGAGCGCCACGGCATCGAGGAGATCGTGGTGGCGATCCGCGAGCGGCGTGGCGGCGGGCTGCCCATCGCCGAGCTGCTCGACTGCAAGCTCTCCGGCATCCAGATCCTGGATCTGCCCGCCTTATTCGAGCGTCAGACCGGCATCCTACCGCTGGAGTCGGTCAACGCGAGCTGGATGATCTTCTCCGAGGGCTTCCACAGCGGCACCTTCCGTGACGTCGTCAAGCGGGTGTTCGATCTAGCGGTGAGCGCCGGGCTACTGCTCGTCACCCTGCCCATCATCCTGATCACCGTCCTGGCCATCAAGCTGGAGAGCAAGGGGCCGGTGTTCTACACCCAGGAGCGGGTCGGCCAGTTCGGCCGCCCCTTCACCATCTACAAGTTCCGCAGCATGTACACCGACGCCGAGAAGGACGGGCTGCCGCAATGGGCGCGGCAGAATGACGACCGCACCACCCGTGTCGGCCGCGTCATCCGCCGGCTGCGCATCGACGAGCTGCCGCAGCTCATCAACGTCTTCCTCGGCCAGATGAGCTTCGTCGGCCCGCGGCCCGAGCGGCCCTATTTCGTCAACGAGCTGGCCGCGCAGATCCCCTACTACAACACCCGCCACAGCCTGAAACCGGGCATCACCGGCTGGGCCCAGGTGCGTTTCCCCTATGGCGCCAGCGTGGAGGACGCGATCGGCAAGCTGCAGTACGACCTGTACTACGTCAAGAACCACAGCCTGTTCCTGGACCTGATGATCCTGTTGCAGACCGCTCAGGTGGTGGTCCTCGGCAAGGGCGCGCGCTGATGCTCGTATCCGCGGCGGTGGCGAGCCATGCCCTGGGGACGCTGGCCTTCACCGCCCTGGCCGTCCTCATCAGGGTGCACGCTCGCCGCAACCGCGAAGGCCCGCCCCTGTCTCTGCCGGTGGCCGCCACGGCGCTCTGGTTGGCTGCGGCCACCCTGCAAAGCGCGCTGGGCGCGGGCGAGGAGCTGACCGGCCTCCTGGAGCTGGGCCGGAATGCCGCCTGGCTCTGGTTCCTCACGCACAGCCTGCGCCTGCTCAAGCCCGACGCGGCGACCTCGCCCTGGTTCAAGCAGATCATCCGCGGCGTCGCCCTGCTGCTCGCGCTGACCCTCGCGGCCCAGGGCCTGCACCTCATCCGGCCCGGCCCCACCCTCGCCTTCCTCGGCTACGCCATGCTGCCGGCGCTGCTGGCGGTGGCTGGCATGGTGCTGGTGGAACAGTTCTACCGCAACGCACGCGCCCAGGACCGCTGGGGCATCAAGTTCCTTTGTCTGGCCCTGGGCGGCATGTTCGCCTACGACTTCTATCTCTACGCCGAGGGCATGTTGTTCCGGCACCTCACGCCCGAGGTCTGGGCGGCGCGCGGGGTGGTGAACGCCCTGCTCGCCCCGCTGATCTGGCTGTCCTTCAGCCGACTCACCCAGTTCCTGCCGGTGGCCATTTCGCACCGCATGGTCTTCCACACCGTGACCCTGGTCGGCACCGGCATCTACCTGCTGCTGATGGCCGCCGCCGGCTATTACATCCGCCTCATCGGCGGCGAGTGGGGGCAGGTGCTGCAATACGTGTTCCTGTTCGGCGCCGGCGTACTGCTGCTGGTGGTGGTGTTCTCCGGCTCGGCGCGGGCACGGCTCAAGGTCTTCCTGTCCAAGCATTTCTTCCGCTACCGCTACGACTACCGCGAGGAGTGGCTGCGCTTCACCCAGTCGCTCACCACCGGCAACCCAGGCGTGCAGGTGTGTGAACGCTCGATCGAGGCCATCGCCCGCCTGGTGGAAAGCCCTGCCGGCGTGCTCTGGCTCAAGCGCGAGGACGGCGCTTACCACCGCGCCGCCTACTGGAACTGGTCCGATCTGAACGGCACGCTGCCGGCCGACGCCCCGCTGGTGCGCTTCCTCGAATCGCGTCAGTGGGTGATCAACCTGGCGGAGTACCGCGCCGATCCGTCCAGCCTGGAGGAGGCCGACCCGCCGGCCTGGATCGCCGAAAACCCACGCGCCTGGCTCCTCATCCCCATGCTCTGGCACGACCGCCTGCTCGGCTTCATGGTGCTGGAACACTCCCTGGGCAAGGTGCATTTCGATTGGGAGGTGAGCGACCTCCTCAAGACCGCGGCCCGGCAGGCATCGACCAACCTGGCCCAGATGCTGGCCGCCGAGGCGCTCACCGTGGCACGCCAGTTCGAATCCTTCAACCGGGCGGCCGCCTTCGTGGTGCACGACATCAAGAACCTGGTGGCGCAGCTGTCCCTGTTGCTGGCCAATGCCCAGAAGCACAAGCACAAGCCGGAGTTCCAGGAAGACATGCTGGCCACCATCGAGAGCTCGGTCGCGCGCATGAACCGCATGCTGGCCAAGCTCGCCGACCGTCAGGAGAGCGCCAGCAACGGGCGGGTGGAGATGGCCGGACTGTTGCGCGAGGTGGTCGCCAGCAAGAAGGGCTACAGCCTCCAACCCCAACTCGAGATCGTGGACGCCGACCTCAGCGTCCAGGCCGACCGGGACAAACTCGCCCGCGTGCTTGGACACCTGCTACAGAACGCCATCGAGGCCACCCCTTACACTGGTCGCGTGGGTGTTAAACTGTGGCGTGAGGGGAAGTACGCCTGCGTCCTGGTGGAGGACACCGGCGCCGGCATGGACGCGGCCTTCATCCGCGACCGGCTGTTCCGCCCCTTCGTCTCCACCAAGGGCACCGGCATGGGCGTGGGGGCCTACGAATGCAAGGAATACGTCCAGGGGCTGGGCGGTGACATCAGCGTCGAGAGCGCGCCGGGCCGGGGCTCCCGCTTCACGGTGCGCATCCCCCTGGCGCGGGAGGTCGAGCAAGTCGTGACCCGAGAGGTGGCATGAGCGAGAGTATGGCCAAGGTCCTCCTGGTCGAGGACGACGTCGGGCTGCAGAAGCAGATCAAGTGGAGCCTGGACGGCTATGAGGTGCTGACCGCGGCCGACCGCGAGTCGGCCCTGATTCAGTTGCGCCGCCACGAGCCCGTCGTCGTCCTGCTCGACCTGGGGCTGCCCCCCGATCCGGACGGTGCCACGGAGGGGCTCACCGCGCTACAGCAGATCCTCAGCCTGGCCCCGACCACCAAGGTCATCGTCGTCACCGGCAACCAAGACCGGGCCAACGCCGTGCGCGCCATCAGCCAGGGGGCCTTCGACTTCTACCACAAACCCTTCGACGAGCAGATCCTCAAGATCATCATCGAGCGCGCCTTCCGCGTCTTCGAGCTGGAGCAGGAGAACCGGGCCCTCGCGCTGCGTGGCCGCGCCGAGCCCCTGCAGGGCCTGATCACGGGGGACCCGGAGATGCTCAAGGTCTGCCGCACCATCGAGAAGGTGGCGCCAGCCGACGTGTCGGTGCTGCTGCTGGGCGAATCGGGCACCGGCAAGGAACTGCTGGCACGCGGTCTGCACGAGTTGAGCCCACGCGCCAAGGAGCGCTTCGTCGCCATCAACTGCGCCGCGATCCCGGAGAACCTGCTCGAGAGCGAGCTGTTCGGCTACGAGAAGGGCGCCTTCACCGGCGCGGCCAAGCAGACCATCGGCAAGATCGAATACGCGCATCGGGGCACGCTCTTCCTCGACGAGATCGGCGACCTGCCCCTGAGCCTGCAGGCCAAGCTGCTGCGTTTCCTGCAGGAGCGGGTCATCGAGCGCCTGGGCGGCCGGGGCGAGATCCCCGTCGACGTGCGGGTGGTGGCCGCCACGCATCAGAACCTCGCCGAACACATCAAGACCGGTCGCTTCCGCGAGGATTTGTACTACCGGCTCTCCGAGATCTCAGTGAAGATCCCGCCCCTGCGCGACCGTCAGAGCGACAAGAGCCTGCTCGCGCATGCCTTCCTGGAAAGATTCGCCCAGTTGAACGGCCGCAGGCTGCGCGGCTTCACGCCGGAGGCCCTGGCCGCCATCGAGGCCTATCCCTGGCCGGGCAATGTGCGCGAGATAGAGAACACCATGAAACGGGCGGTGATCATGGCCGAGACCGGCCAGATCACCGTGGCCGATCTGGGCCTGCCCACGACCGAGGTCCAGGAAGAGACGCTGAACCTACGCCAAGTGCGGGAAGAGGCGGAGCGCAAAGCCATCATCAAGGCCCTCTCGCGCGCCAACGGCAACGTGGCCCAGGCGGCGGAATTGCTGGGGGTGTCCCGCCCCACCCTGTATGACCTGCTCACCCGCTTCGGTCTGAAATGAACCCCGTCCGCAGATTCGACCATGACCACCCACGCCCGTAGACGTTCGCGACGCAGCAAGCTGCAGCTCGATCGCACCCGTGTGCTCCTCATCGCCGGCATCGTCGCCTGCATCGGCATGGCCGGCGGCGCCTATCACCTCCTCAGCCAGAAAAGCCCCGAGGACCACATCGAGGCGGCCCAGTCGTACCTCGACCGTGGCGACCGGCAGGCGGCGGTCATCGAGCTCAAGAACGCCCTGCAACTCGCGCCCGACAACGCCGAGGCGCGCTACCAACTGGGCAAGCTCTACCTCGCCGGCCAGGACTACGCCTCGGCCGAGAAGGAGCTCACGCGGGCGCGCGACGGCGGTCACCGCGCCGACGACCTGCCGACCCTCATCGCCAGCGCCTTGATCGGCCTGAGGCAGCCCAAGCGCGTGCTGGACGAGATCCCGGTGCCCGCGGACGCCAAACCGGAACTGGCCGCGCCCCTGCATGCCCTGCGGGCCCGTGCGCAGCTGATGCTGGGCGATACGGGTGCCGCGGAGCACAGCCTCGGCCAGGCCGATGCCCTGCGGCCCGATCACCCCGAAACCCTGGTCACCCGCGCCCAGCTCGCGGTCAGGCAGGGCCGGCATGAAGACGCCTTGCGCCTCATCGATCGCGCCATCGCCGCCGACGGCAAGCGGGCCGACCTGTGGCTGATGAAAGGCGACCTGTTGCGCCTGTCGGGTCGTGCACCGGGCCGTGCCGAGAACGACCTGGCCTCCGCGGCGGGCAGCGCAGGCGATGCTGCGTCGCCGCGGACACAGCAGCACAGACAGGAGGCCCTCGCCGCCTACCGCAAGGTGTTCGAACTCGACCCCGGCAACGTGCCCGCCCGCCTCGCGGTGAGCCTGCTCTACCTGGAGGGCAACGAGCTGGACCGCGCCGAGGCGGAGCTGGCCCAGCTCGCCAAACAGGCCCAGGACCATCCCATGGCGCGCTACCTGGGCGCCATCATCGACTTCCAGCGCGACCGTCCCAGCGAGGCGAAGGCCAAGCTCCAGCAGGTCCTGAAAAGGGCGCCGGACCTCCTGCCCGCTCAGCTCCTCGCCGGCGCGGTGGAATTCTCACTGGGCAACCGGGAGACCGCCATCGCCCATCTGGGCAAGGTCCTGGAGCGCATGCCGGAGCATGCCTATGCGCGCAAGCTCATGGCCGCGGCCATGGTCGGCACCGGCCAGCTGGATGAGGCCCAGCGCCTCATCGCCGGCCTGCGCGGCGAGAACGACCTGCTCACCGCCTCCCTGCAGGGCGACATCGCCCTGCGCCGGGGGGATTACGCCGCCGCGCGGCAGCACCTCGAGCAGGCCAGCGCACTCGCCCCCGACAACCCGGCCCTGCTCGTCGAGCTGGCGCGCAGCCGCATGGGCAGCGGCGACACCGCCGGCGCCATCGAGGCCCTGAACCGGGCCGCCGAGCTCGACACCGCCACCGGCCGTCCCGACGCCATCCTGATCCAGACCCACCTCAGGGCCGGCCGCCACAACGAGGCGATGGCCGCCGCGGAACGTCTCATCCGCGAGCGACCCCGCGACCCCCTCGGCTATCACCTGGTCGGCCTGGTACGGCAGGCCACACGCGACCTCGCCGGGGCGCGCGCCAGCTACGCCGAGGCCCTGAAACAGGACCCCAGCTATCTGCCGGCCGCCACTGAGCTCGCCCGGCTCGATCTCCAGGCCAACGACCTCAAGGCGGCGCGCGGCCGCTTCGAGTCGGTCCTGGCCAAGGATCCGCGCAACAGCCGGGCCCTGATCGCCCTGGCCGGCCTGGCGGCCAGCCAGAAGGACGAAAAGGCCTATCTCGAATACCTGACCCGCGCCAAGCAGGCCAACCCCAAGGACCCGGCCGCCTACGAGCTGCTGGCCCTGCACTGGCTGCAGCGGCAGGACCCGGCCAAGGCGCTGGTGGAGGCCAAGGCGGGGCTCGACGCCAGCGGCCATGTCCGCCTCCATGACGCCTCGGGCACCGCCCAGCTCATGCAGAACGACCGCAACGGCGCCCTGGCGAACTTCCAGCAATGGGTCAAGGCCGCGCCCGCCGACCCGCGCGGGCATTACAAGCTCGCCCTGGTGCAGCGCCTGATGGGCGACACCCAAGCCGCCCTGCAGTCCCTCGACCGGGCGCTGGCCATCGCCCCGAATGCGGTTGACGTCCAGTCGGCCAAGGCGGTCACGCTGGCCGAGGCAGGGCGCCCGGAGGAAGGCCTGCGGCTGGCGAGGTCCCTGCAGCAAAAAGAACCGAAATCGGCCGTCGGCTTCGTGGCCGAGGCCGACATCCTGGCCCACGGCAAGCGATTCGCGGCCGCCGGCGAGGCCTACGCCAAGGCGGCCCGGATCGCGGGCAACGGCCTGCTGGCCGCCACCGCCTACCGCACCCTGCTCCAGGGCGGGCAACAACAGCAGGCGGATGCCTTCCTCAAGCAATGGCTCACCGAGCGTCCGCAAGACGCCGTCGCCCGGCACGCCCTGGCCGACGGCCTGCTCAATCGCGGCAGCCTGCGCGAGGCCCAGCCGCACTACGAACAGCTGGTCAAGGCCAACGCCAAGGATCTGGTCGCCGCCAACAACCTGGCCTGGATCTACGGAGAACTGAAGGACCCGCGCGCCCTGCCCCAGGCCGAGGCGGCCTATGCCCTGGCGCCCGAGCACCCCTCCATCCTCGACACCCTCGGCTGGATCCTGGTCAACCACGGCCAGGCACAACGCGGCCGCACCCTGCTGGAAAAGGCCCACAACCAGGCGCCGGACGCGGCCGAGATCCACTGGCACCTCGCGGTCGCCCTGGCCAAGTCCGGCGACACCCCACGCGCCCTGATCGAGCTCGAACGCCTGCTCAATAGCGGGCGCGATTTCGCCGAACGCCAGGCCGCCATCCAGTTCTTCAACACGCTCAGGCAGAGGCCACTATAGCCCCGCCGTTGCATCAGGGCCGAGAAGGCAGGACGGAATGGACGGGGCGGCTGGTATAGGCGCCAACGACCCTTGCCGCCGTTCGGTCTATCATACGCCCAGTCACCGACGCATAGCTGTCCCCCAAGCATGATCGACCCAGAGATCGAGACCGAGCCCAAACCGCGGATCACACGCACCCATCTCATCCTGATTGCCGCGGCGTTCGCGATCACCGGCCTGGCCTGGGGCGCCTACTACTGGCTCACGAACAAGGATGCCGCCGATTACCTGCAGGCTGCGGAGACCTACACTGCCCAAGGTGACACCAGGTCAGCCATCATCGCCCTCAAAAACGCGCTGCAACTCGAGCCGACCCATGCCGAGGCACGCTACCGGCTCGGCAAGCTGTACGTCGGCATCCATGACTACCTCGCCGCCGAGAAGGAACTCAAGCTCGCGCGCGACAACAATCATGCCGCGCCGGACCTACCCCTGCTGCTGGCGCGCACCTGGCTGGCCCTGGGTCAACCCGAACGGTTCCTCGACGAAATCCCCGTCCCGGACGGCACCCAGCCCGAACTCGCCGCCCCGCTGCTGGCGCTGCGCGCAGACGCCGCGGGTGCAGAGGTCTCGCTGCAGCAGGCCGAGACCCTGCGCGCGGATGACGCCGAGACGCTCCTGACACGCGCCATGATGGCGGCCGCCGACCATGCGCCCGAACGTGCGCTCGCCTTGGTCGATCGGGCACTGGGTGTGGACACCCGGCGGGCCGAGCTCTGGATGTTCAGGGGCGATCTCCAGCGTCAGGCCAGACAGACTGCCGAGGCACAGACCGCCTACCGCAAGGCGCTGGAGCTGGAGCCCGACAACGTCGCGGCCCGCATCGCCCTCGCCCTCACCCACCTGGAGGCCAATGCCCTAGAGCCTGCGGCCAAGGAACTCAGGGAAGCGGTGAAGCTCGAGCCCAACAACGTCATGGCCCGCTATCTGCAGGCCCTGATCGATTTCCGGCAAGCGCGCATCCCTGACGCCCAGGCCAAGCTCCAACAGGTGCTCAAGCTGGACCCGGACTTCCTGCCGGGGCACCTGCTCAGCGGCGCGGTCAACCTGGCCCTGGGCAACCGCAACATCGCCCTCTCCCACCTCACGCGCGTGGTCGACCGGGTAGCGGAGCACCCGCAAGCGCGCAAACTCCTCGCCGTTGCCATAGCGCAGGGTGGCAAGCTCGACGAAGCCACCCGGCAGATCGCCGGCCTGAAGGACTCGGACGACCTGCTGACCCTCTCCCTCAGGGGCGACATCGCCCTGCGCCAGGGCGACCCTGCCACCGCCCGCCGCTATCTGGAACAGGCCACCGCCTTGTCGCCCGACAATCCCAACCTGCAGCTAGCGCTGGCGCAAAGCCGCATGGCCGGCGGTGACCAGGAGGGGGCCATCGCGGCGCTGGAGCGGGCGGCGGAACTGGATACCGACTCCACCCGGCCCGATGTGTTGCTCGTACAGACCCATCTGCAGGCGGGTCGAACCGCGCAGGCCATGGCCGTGATCGACCGTCTGCAAAAGGCACGCCCCCGCGACCCCCTCCCCCACAACCTGCGCGGCATCGCCCACATCGCCAACAAGGAGACCGGCCGCGCGCGCGCGAGCTTCGCCGAGGCCATCGAACTCGACCCCACCTTCCTGCCCGCCGCCGCCAACCTGGCGCGCCTGGACCTCATGGACAAAAACCCCGCCGCCGCGCGCGGGCGCTTCGAGGCGATCCTGGCCAAGGACCCCAGAAACAGCCGCGCCCACATCGCCCTGGCCGACCTGGCTATGGCCGACGAGAACGAGCGCGCCTATCTGGATCACCTCGGCAAGGCGAAGCAGGCCAACGCCAAGGATCCCACCGTCTACTTCCTGCTCGCCCGGTATTGGCTGGGCAAGCGGGACAGTGCCAAGGCCATCGCGGAGGCACGCTCCGGTCTGGACGCCACCGGCCGCGGTGAATTCCACGAGATCATGGGCAAGGCCCACCTCCTGAACAAGGACGCCATCGCCGCCGCCAACGCCTTCGGCAAGTGGGTGGAGGCCAGCCCCGAAAACCCCATGGCCCACTATCACCTGGCCGAGGCGCAGCACCTCAACGGGGCGACCTCTGACGCCCTCCGATCCCTGGATCAGGTCCTGGCCCTGGCCCCCGATCTCGCCCAGGCCATCGGCGCCAAGGCCACGCTGCTGGCGGAAAGCGGCCGTGCGGGCGAGGGCCTCAAGCTCGCCGCCGAGCTGCAGAGAAAACAGCCCCAGTCACCCGCCGGTTTCGTCGCCGAGGCCGAGATCCTGGCCAAGGCTGGGCGCTACGCCGAGGCAGGCGACGTGTTCGTCAAGGCCGCCGAACTCGCCCGCGACAACCGGCTGGCCTTGCGTGCGCATGAGGCCTTTGTCCGGGCCGGGCAAAGCCAGCGCAGCCAGGCATGGCTGGAACGCTGGCTGGCCGCCAACCCCGACGACGACCCCGTGCGACACAGCCTGGCGCTGACCCAGCTGCGGGCCGGCAAGCTCGAGGAGGCCGCCGCCCACTATGAACACCTCTTCAACGAGCATCCGCGCAATGCCGTTGTGGCCAACAACCTCGCGTGGCTATACAGCGAGCTGAAGGACAGCCGTGCCCTGCAGATCGCGGAACAGGCGCACAAGCTCGACCCGGACAACCCGGCCACACTGGACACCCTGGGCTGGATACTGGTGCAGCGCGGCGAGGCCAGGCGAGCACTGCAATACCTTAGCAAGGCGCACACCCAGGCACCGGCAGCGCCCGAGATCCACTACCACCTGGCTGCGGCCCAAGCCGCCGCGGGCGACCGCAAGGCCGCCCTGGCCTCGCTGGAGCGACTGCTCGACGGCAGGCAAACATTCCCGCAAAAGGCTGAGGCCACTCGATTGTTTGAACGATTGAACCTAAAAACCTCAGTTGACCGCTCTTTGGCCTTCGCAAAGACGCATGGAACCTGACGTTTGCGCCTCCGAGCACGCTCACCCGGAAGGTGAGGCCGCTACGCGCCCGCTTTCGGGTCTGTGCGCGCGTCTGGCTGCGTTGCTCCTCCTTGCGGGGGCGCCCCATAGCGTCGTCCGAGGGGCCCCGCGTGAGCGGGGATCGGACAGCGGAGGGGATGCCGGCGACTGCCCCGGGGGCGCCCGCATCCTGCTCCGCGGTCGCATCCCCTGCGGGGCCCCTGCTCCGCGCTACGCAGTCGCCGACCCCGCGGCGTCGTCGCGCCGGGCCCCCCACACGCACAAACCCGCCTTCGGGCGCGTTCAACTGAGGTTTTTAGGTTGAAACAGACACCGTGACAGCGAGACCCTGCCGGACGCCGGCAAAACCGCATCGGGCGGCATGTCGCGTCGCC
>JBBIKZ010000079.1:0-11217 GCA_037445185.1 Hydrogenophilales bacterium
GGATCATTGCAACACGACGAGGACCACGCGACGGTTCTGCATGCGTCCCTCGCGCGTGCGATTGTCCGCCGCGGGCTCGGTCTCGCCGTAGGAGATGGCAGACAGACGTGCCAGCGGCAGCCCCCCCTTGCGGTGCAGGTGGCTGCGCACGGCCTCGGCCCGCATCAGGCCCAGGCGCTCGTTGTAGGCCGCCGGCCCCCGGCTGTCGGTATGGCCCTGGATTTCGATGAACACGGGTTTGCCCTCAGCCTTGATGCGGGCGGCGAATTCGTCCAGGGCGGCCTTGGCCTCCTCGGACAGGTTGGCCTTCTCGCTGGCGAAGCGCAGGGTGTCCTGGGTCATGACCACCTCATAGAGCAGCTTGCCCTCGGCCAGCTTGCCGGCCGCAATGGCCCGGTCCAGGGCCTCCTGCGCCGTCTTGGAGACGGCGGTGATGCGCTCGTCATGCGACTTGAGGGTGGCCTCGGCCTGATCCAGCCGTCCGCCCAGGGCGCGCATCTGGGCATCCAAACGTCTCTGACCGCTGTCCGAGGTCTCCACCCGCTGTTCCAGGGCGGTCAGCCGGTCCTGTACCGGTTTGAGCTGGCCCTGGACGTATTCGTGGACGTAGTCCTTGGTGGCGCAGCCGCTGGCAGACAGGCCCAGGGCGACGACGATGGCGGGCACACCGAGTCTCTTCATGTCGAACTCCATATAGTTATCGCAAGCAGGTATCCAGTCTAGATTATCGTCCAGCAGGCCGGAAACTTGAATCCCTCTATCCGGGCGAAATGTGCGGACGTGTTGCCGTCAGGGTACACCGGCGCCCTCGAGCAGGATGGGCACATCGATCTCGGGCGCTGCGACCGTGTGCTCGCCGACCAGCCCCGGGAAGGCCATCACCAAGGCGACCATGCCGAGCTGGATCAGCAGGAAGGGCACCGCCCCCCAGTAGATGTCGGCGGTCCGCACCGTCTTCGGCGCGACGCTGCGCAGGTAGAAGAGGGCAAAACCGAAGGGCGGGTGCATGAACGAGGTCTGCATGTTGATGCCGAGCAGCACCCCGAACCAGACCAGGTCGATGCCCAGCTTGGCCGCCACCGGCGCGAGCAGCGGAACGATGATGAAGGCGATCTCGAAGAAGTCGAGGAAGAAAGCGAGCAGGAAGACCAGCAGATTGACGACGATGAGAAAGCCGAGCACGCCGCCGGGCAGGGCGCTGAACAACCCTTCGACCCACTCGTCGCCGTCGAGGGCCTGAAAGACCAGCGAGAAGACCGTCGAGCCGATGAGGATGAACAGCACGAAACTGGTGAGCCGGGCGGTGCGGTCCATGGCCTGGCGCATGAGCTCCCAGCTGAGCCGCTTCCTGACCACGGCCAGCAGCAGGGCGCCCACGGCGCCCATGGCACCGCCTTCGGTCGGCGTGGCGATGCCAAGAAAGATGGTGCCCAGCACCAGGAAGACCAGCACCAGAGGGGGCACCATGGTCATCAGAACCCGGCGGGCAAGGGCCATCCCGTGCAGGGTACGGGCCTCGGCCGGCAGGGCCGGCGCGTGCGCCGGTCGCACGAGGCTCACCGCCATGACGTAGAGGGCATAGAAACCCGTCAACATCAGGGCGGGCACCAGGGCCCCGTGATACATGTCGCCGACGGACACGCCCAGCTGATCGGCCAGGACGATCAGCACCAGCGATGGGGGCAGGATCTGCGCCAGGGTGCCCGAGGCGGCGATGACCCCGGTGGCCAGGCGCGGGTCGTAACCGTAACGCAGCATGATGGGCAGGCTGATCAGCCCCATGGCGATGACCGAGGCCGCCACCACGCCGGTGGTGGCCGCCAGCAGGGCGCCGACCAGGATCACCGCGTAGGCGAGCCCGCCGCGCACGGTGCCGAAGAGCTGCCCCATGGTGTCGAGCAGGTCCTCGGCCATGCCGCTGCGCTCGAGGATGAGCCCCATGAAGGTGAAAAAGGGGATGGCCAGCAGGGTGGCATTGGACATGATGCCGAAGATGCGCTCCGGCAGGGCCTGCAGCAGGGCGAACTCGAAATAGCCCGCCTGGATGCCGATCCAGGCGAAGAGCAGGCCGTTCGCCGCCAGCGAGAAGGCCACCGGATAGCCGAGCAGCAGGAAGACCACCAGGCCCAGGAACATCAGCGGGGCCATGAATTCGTGGCTCAAACCGTCTCCTCCGCCCGCTTTGGGGTCTGTGCCAGGTGACCGGTCAGGATCGCCAACTGCTTGATCGCCTCCGACACCCCCTGCAGAAACAGCAGGCCGAAGCCGATCGGGATGGCCAGCTTGATCGGCCAGCGGGCAAGCCCGCCGGCATCGGGTGAGGTCTCGTTCACCGTGTAGGAGGCCAGGAAGCCCTTCCACCCCAGCCAGGCGATGAGCCCGCACATGGGCAGCAGAAAGAGCAGGGCGCCGAGCAGATCGATCCATGCCCGCGCGCGGGGGGGAAAACGACCGTAGAGGATGTCGATGCGCACGTGTCCGTTGTGCCTGAGGGTATAGGGCGCGGCGAACAGGAAGATGGCGGCGAAGAGATACCACTGGATCTCCAGCCAGGCATTGGAGCTCAGGTCCAGACCGTAGCGGACGGCGGCGTTGCCGGCCGAGATGACGACGGCGGCCAGCACCAGCCAGCGCACGAGGCGGCCGATGCCTTCGTTCAGGGCATCGATGCCGCGCGAGAGTGCGAGCAGGCCGCCCACCCCGCCCCCTCACTCCCCGGCGACCGTCATGCGGTCGATCAGAATGGAGCCGACACGGCGCGAACCACGCACCTCGACGTCGCGACCGATCGCCTGGATGCCCAGGAACATGTCCCTGAGGTTGCCGGCGACGGTGATCTCCTCCACCGGGTAGGCGATGACGCCGTCCTCCACCCAGAATCCGGCAGCACCGCGGGAATAGTCGCCGGTGACCATGTTCAGTCCATGCCCGAGCAATTCGGTGACCAGCAGTCCGCGACCCATCTTCCTGAGCAGTCCGTCCAGATCCTCGCCCGTGCTGGGTATGATGAGGTTGTGATTGCCGCCGGCGTTGCCCGTGCTCTTCATGCCGAGCTTGCGTGCGCTGTAGCTGCCGAGGAAGTAACCCTGTAGCACACCGTCCCTGACCACGTCCCGGTCATGGGTGGCCACGCCCTCGTGGTCGAAGGCCGCGCTGGCGAGACCCCGCGGCAGGAACGGGCGCTCCTGGATCTGCACGAAGGACGGGAAGACCTGCTGGCCCAGGCTGTCGAGCAGGAAGCTCGACTTGCGGTAGAGATGCCCGCCCGAGACAGCGGAGACGAAGCTGGCGATGAGCCCGCTGGCGACGGGGGCCTCGAACAAGACCGGACACTGCCGCGTGCCGAGCTTGCGGGCGTTGAGGCGTCGCACCGTGCGCTCGCCGGCGCGGCGCCCGATCGCCTCGGCGGATGCCATGTCGGCGGCGGCACGGGCAGTGTCGTACCAGTAGTCGCGCTGCATCGCACCCGCCTCCTCGGCGATCACCGCGCAGGAGATGCTGTGACGGGAGGTGGGATAGCCGCCCATGAAACCCAGGCTGTTGGCATAGACGAACTGTGACTCCTGCGTGCTCACCGTGGCCCCCTCGGCGTTGTTGATGCGGGCATCCACCCCGAGTGCCGCCGCCTCGCAGGCGCGCGCGAGCTCGATGGCCCCCTGCACCGGCTGGTCCCACGGATGGTAGAGGTCCAGGTCGGGGATCTCGCGCGCCAAGAGCTCGGCGTCGGCCAGGCCGGCACACGCATCCTCGGCGGTGTAGCGGGCGATGACCAGGGCCTTGTCCACGGTGCGGCGCAGGGCGTCGTCGGAGAAATCCGAGGTCGAGGCGTGCCCCCGGCGATGGCCGATGTAGACGGTGAGCGACACCCCCTTGTCCTGGTTGTATTCGAGGGTCTCCACCTCGCCCTTGCGCACCGACACGGTCTGGCCGAAGCCTTCCGTGACCTCGATCTCCGCCGCCGTGGCGCCACCGTTGCGGGCCAGATCGAGCACGCGGGCGGCCAATTCGCGCAGGGTTTCAGGGGTGGAGGAGAATCGGGTATCGGACACGGTGTCGGCCTGCTTTACACTTGCGGAGGCGATATCATAACAAGCATCGTCACCCTCCTTGTCCGCGTCCATGGACGACCCCGAACGACGGCCGCCAAGCAAGACCCAGCGCAAGAAGGCCATGCACGCCCTGCAAACACTGGGCGAGACGCTGGTTGGCATGTCGGCCGACCAGCTCGACCGCCTGGAGCTGCCGGAGGCGCTGCACGAGGCGGTGGTGGCGGCGGGTCGTATCCGCAGCCGCGAGGGACGCCGTCGGCAAATGCAATACATCGGCCGCCTGATGCGCGAGGTCGAGGCGGAAGCGATCGCCGAGCGGCTGGCGCGTTTGCTGGGGGAGTCGGCTGCCGCCAAGGCGGAGTTCCACGCCATCGAGCGCTGGCGCGCCAGGCTGCTCGCGGATGACGCCGCCCTGACCGATTGGTTGGCCGCCCATCCGGACAGCGATGCCCAACTGCTGCGGCAGCTCATCCGCAACGCGCGCCGCGAGACGACGGATGGCAAACCACCCCGCGCCAGCCGGGCCCTGTTCAGGCTGCTGCGGCAAGCGCGGCAAGCTTGAGACGGCACCCGAGCCATCCCGCAGACAGGCTCGGGCAGAGCTGTCGGATTTTTTTACACTGCCCCAATTACCCCATCGAAAATCACGAGTAAATAAATATCAGCACGGATGGCATGGATATTGCGTGTTACTGAAGTCGGGATATGCCCCGTCACTATGCCATGTCAGAAGAACTCGAACCCCACCCCTTGAGCAGCCCCGCCCCCGCCCAGCCCGCCGTCGTCATGCGGCTGTTGGACATGCTGGGGGGCGAGGCCACCCTGCCGCCAGACTGCGCGCGGGTCCTCGGACTCGACCCTGCCCTCACCCTGTGGGTCATGACCGCGGCCGCCCAGAGCGCGAGATACCGTCAGCTGCCCACCCTCGAGGAGGCCCTGCAGGGATTGAGCCTGCAAGGCCTGAAATCACGGCTCATGCAGGAGGTCCTCGACCTGCTGGTCCGGCGTCTACACCCCTCGGACCGGATCCAGACCTGGCGGCTATCCCTGCGCTGCGCCTGCCTGTGCGAGGCTCTGGCAGGCGAACTGTCCTATCCCCAGCCGCACGAGGCCTACCTGGCCGGTCTGCTGCACAACCTGGGCCCCGCCCCCCCCGCGGGCTGGGACCTGGACCACCTGTTGCAGGAGCGGGATGCCGCCCTGGCCGCCCGCGTCGAGGCCTGGCGCTATCCCAGTCTGCTGCCCGATGCGCTGCGCTACCAACACTGGCCGCTGCAGGCCCTGCGCGATGCCGCCGGTATCGTGCAGATGCTGTGGGCGTCGCGCTGCCTGGTGGAACAGGACGGACGGGCGAGCGAGGCGGAAATCGGCCAGTTGCTGGGCCTCGCCCCCGAACGCCTCGCCGGCCTGATGGCCTCGGCCCTGGAGCGCGCCGAGTCCCAGCTCGGCGCCTACCTCGACGGCGCCACCACCCTCTCCAACCTGCAGGAACTGCCGCTGCAACTGCTCAAGGCCCTGAACCGCTTCACGCTGCTCGAGCAGCTCTGGATGTCCATGGTCGAGCATGCAGGCGGGACGCGAGGCGTGAGCCTGCTGGCGCGTCATCTGCAGGAGGCACACGGACTCGCGACCCCCATCTACCTGGCACCGGACCCGCAGCGCGGCCGTCTGGTGGGGCACCCCCTGCCCGAGACGACACCGCCGCCAGCGCTTTCCGTGCCGGTGGAAGGCAGCGACACCGCCGCCGCCATGGCCTTTCAGTGGCACCGACCGATCATCGCCATCACCGTCAATCAGTCCGGTGCCAGCCTGCTCGACACCCAGCTCGCGCGCCTGGCCGGCAGGGAGGGCGTGCTGGCGATCCCCATCGGCGGGGAGACAGCGGAGGGCGTGCTGCTGGCCTGCGGTTATCGGGGTCAGCTCGTGAATCTGGGCGAGGATCCGGACTATCTCGGCAGGCTGGGACGCATCGTCGGCCGACACCGGCGTGAGGCGGGGGCCGAGGACGCGGGTGAGCTCAGGGCGCAGCAGGGCCTGCTCTGGCACCTGCGCACCCGGCAGCTGGCGCACGAGATCAACAATCCGCTCGGGATCGTCAAGAACTATCTCGCCCTGTTGCGCGTGAAGCTCGGCGCTGACGCGGCCATCGCCGACGAATTGCGGGTGATCCACGAGGAACTCGACCGCATCGCCCGCATCGTCCATGCCCTCGTCGGCGAGCGGCCCGAGTTTCTGGAAGCGGGCGCCGAGGTGGACGTGAATGCCCTGCTTGCCGATCTGGTCAAGGTGGCGGCGGCCGGGCCGATGCAGCAGAAGGGCGTGCGCATCGAGCAGCGTTACCAACCGGGATTGCCGCCGCTGCGCTGTCATCCCGACCGGCTCAGACAGCTGCTGCTCAACCTGCTCCTCAACGCCATGGAGGCGGCACCGGAACAGGGGGTGGTCAGCCTGGAGACGCACCGCATCGTCAACCACAGACAGGAGCGGCAGGTGGAGATCCTGGTGAGCAACACCGGCCCCGAGATCGCGCCGGAGGTCCTGGCCCGGCTGTTCGAACCGGTGGAGAGCACCAAGGGCGAGGCGCATGCCGGCCTGGGCCTGTCCATCGTGCGCTCGCTGGCCGCCGATCTGCACGCCGCCGTCTCCTGCCGCAGTCAGCCAGGCCTGACCACCTTTCAGGTCCTGTTGCCGATGGACGACGGGCTGACCTGAGCCTATTGCCGGCAGACCGCTTACATGCTAGAAGGCCGCTCAAGCCCAACCTGGCCAGCGCTGAGGAGACCGAGGCAGGCAAGATGGACGGACTAGAACCGCACCCGCTGAAGATCCTCGTGGTCGAGGACGAGCCCCGCTATCTGGAGAGCACCCGGCTGCTGCTCAGGCACTACGGCCACAGCGTGACGACGGCGAGGGATGGCGCCCAGGCACGGGTTCGCCTGTCCGAAGGGGAGTTCGACCTGGTCCTGCTCGACCTGCACCTGCCGGACACCACCGGGCATGCCCTCCTCACCGACATGGCGCCCCGCCTCGACCGCTGCAGGGTGATCGTGGTCAGCGGCGACACTGCCATCGACGCCGCCATCCAGGCCCTCAAGGCCGGCGCCTACGACTTCCTGCGCAAGCCCTATGAGCCTGAGGAACTGATCAAGCGCGTGCGCAACGCCGCCCGCGCGCTGGCCCTGGAGGAGGAGAACCGCGCCATGCAGGCCCGCCTCGAGCGTTCCGAGCAGTGGCATCGCTTCCTGGTCAACAACTCGCCCGACATCATCTTCACGCTGGATGCCGAGGGCCGCTTCAGCTATCTGAACGACTGCGTCGAGGCGATCACCGGCCACAGCAAGGCGGAACTGCTGGGACAGCCCTGGGAGACCCTCGTCGTGGAGACGGAGCGCGAGGCCGCACGCTGGCGCATGAACGAACGGCGCACGGGGGAGCGGGCCACCCGCAACTTCGAGCTGCTGCTGCACAAGAGGGCCCCGGTGGACACCGGTGACACCGCCCATGGCCACGTCGTCGTCGAGGTCTCGGCCTCGGGCATGTATCAGGATGCGCCCGAGGGCGGCCGCCGCTTCATCGGCTCCTACGGCGTGGCGCGGGACATCAGCGAGCGCAAGCGGGCCGAGGCGACCATCACCTTTCAGGCCTATCACGACCTGCTCACGGGGCTACCCAACCGCGCACTGTTCAAGGACCGCCTCACCCAGGCCATCGCCAACGCGCGCCGGCACGGTCTACTGCTGGCGGTGATGTTCCTGGACCTCGACCGCTTCAAATCGGTGAACGACACCCTGGGCCACCTGATGGGCGATGAGCTGCTCCAGCTCACCAGCCAGCGCCTGCGCCACTGCCTGCGCGAGGGCGACACGCTGGCCCGCATCGGTGGGGACGAGTTCATGCTGTTGCTGCCCCACATCCGCACGCGGGACAATGCCGCCTACATCGCCGAGAAGATCCTCGCCGCGCTCAAAGCCCCCTTCCATCTCAACGGTCACGAACTCTACATCTCGGCCAGCATCGGCATCGCCATCTACCCCGACGACGGCGTCACGCACGAGACCCTGATCAAACATGCCGACATCGCCATGTACAGCGCCAAGGACGGCGGCCGCAACGATATCCGCTTCTTCGATCCCGGCGTCAACCAGCACCTCTCCGGTCGCATGGCGGTGGAGGCCGACCTGCGCCGCGGGCTGCAGCGCGGCGAGTTCGAGATGTACTACCAGCCCAAGGTGGATACCCGGCACGGCCGCATCGTCGGCATGGAGGCCCTCATCCGCTGGCACCATCCCCAGCGCGGTCTGGTCCATCCCGACGAATTCATCCCCGTCGCCGAGGACAGCGGGCTCATCGCCCCGATGAGCGAATGGGTGCTGGACACCGTCTGCCGTCAGGCGCGCGCCTGGCGCGATCAGGCCTTGCCAGCCACCGCCCTGGCGGTCAATCTGCCCGCTCGCCACATCGAGCACCCGGATTTCGTCGATCAGTTCGTGCAGGTGCTGCGCGACCATCGCCTGGAGGGCAGTGGCATCGGCATCGAAATCACCGAGAGCACGCTGATGCGCGACCTGGAGGGTTCCGTGCACAAACTGCGACAGCTCTCCGACCTGGGCGTGGAGATCTCCATCGACGACTTCGGGACGGGCTATTCCTCGCTGTCCTATCTGAAGCGCCTGCCGGTGCACTGCCTCAAGATCGATCGCAGCTTCGTGCACGATTTGAATAGCGAAGACAACGGCGCCCCGCTGGTGGCGGGGATTGCCGCCATGGCCAAGGGGCTGCGGCTCAACCTGGTGGCCGAAGGCGTGGAGACCGAGGCCCAGCTCGCGTTCCTGCGCCAGATCGGCTGCGACGCCTACCAGGGCTATCTCTTCAGCCAGGCGGTATCGGCTGAGGAGGCGACCCGGATGCTGCAGTCCCACCCGCCGTCGACCAACCTGCACTGACGGGCCGGCAGGCGCGCCTGCCGGGCGGCGGATGCGGCATAATCCCGCCGTGACCGCATCCCCTCCTGCATCGGTCTCCCCGACCCCGCCCACCCAGTGGCGGGCCGCCTGGTCTCTCGCCCCCTATGTCTGGCAGTACAAGGGCCGGGTCATCGGCGCCTTCGCCCTGCTGGTGCTGGCGAAGCTGGCCAATGTCTCGGTGCCGCTGGCGCTCAAGGAGATCGTCGACCGCCTGCAGGAGCCAGGCACCGCCCTATTTCTGCCCCTGCTGTTCATCGTCCTCTACGGCCTGCTGCGCTTCGGCAACACCGCCTTCACCGAGCTGCGCGACAGCCTCTTCGCCCGCGTGCTGCAACGGGCCATGCGCGGGGTGATCTACGATGTGTTCCGCAAGCTGCACCAGCAGTCGCTGCGCTTCCACCTGGAGCGCCGCACCGGCGGGCTCGCCGCCGACATCGAACGGGGCGCGCGCTCGATCCGTTTCCTGATCAACTTCTCGCTCTTCAACATCGGCCCCACCCTCCTGGAAATCCTCATGGTGGCCGGCATCCTGTTCGCCAAGTACGACCCCTGGTTCGGCGGCATCACCCTGATGACCCTGGCGGTCTACATCGCCTTCACCGTGCTGGTCACCAACTGGCGGCTGGCGTTCCGTCGCACGATGAACGAGACCGATGCCGCCGCCAACGCCCGAGCCGTGGACGGCCTGCTCAACTACGAGACGGTGAAGTACTTCAACAACGAGGACTACGAAGCCTCGCGCCTGAAGCAGGCCCTGCAACGCGCCGAAGACGCGGCGGTCAAGAGCGAGGTCTCGCTCGCCCTGCTCAACGTCGGTCAGGCGGCGATCATCGCCGTGGGGGTGACCGCCATGATGTGGTTGGCGGCCGTGGGGGTGGCGGACAAGCGCATGACCCTGGGCGACCTGGTGCTGGTCAATGCCTACCTGATCCAGCTCTTCATCCCGCTCAATTTCCTGGGCACGGTGTACCGCGAGATCCGCAACGCGCTGACCGACATGGAGAAGCTCTTCGGCATCCTGCACCAGGTGCCGGAGATCCAGGATGCCCCCGATGCGCGCGAGCTCGTGGTGAGCCGCGGCGAGGTGCGCTTCGAGGACGTCTCCTTCGCCTACGACCCGCGCCGTCCCATCCTGCAGGGCGTGAGCTTCACCATCCCGGCGGGGCGCAAGGTGGCAGTGGTGGGGGCGAGCGGGGCCGGCAAGTCCACGTTGGCCAGGCTCCTATTCCGCTTCTTCGAGGTGAGCGGCGGCCGCATCCTCATCGACGGCCAGGACATCCGTACGGTCACGCAGAAGAGCCTGCGCGCCGCCATCGGCATGGTGCCGCAGGACACCGTGCTGTTCAACGACACCCTCTACCACAACATCGCCTACGGCCGCCCTGATGCCAGCCGCGAGGAGGTCCAGAAGGCGGCGCGGGCGGCGCATCTGGACCGCTTCATCGAGGCCCTGCCCGACGGCTACGACACCCGGGTGGGCGAGCGCGGGCTCAAGCTCTCGGGTGGCGAGAAGCAGCGCGTGGCCATCGCCCGGGCGATCCTGAAAAACCCGCCCATCCTGGTCTTCGACGAGGCCACCTCCTCGCTCGACAGCAACACCGAGCGGGCCATCCTGGAGGAATTGAACCGCATCGCGCAAAACCGCACCACCCTGGTCATCGCCCACCGGCTCTCCACCGTGGTGGACGCCGACGAGATCCTGGTGCTCGAGGGCGGCCGCATCGTCGAGCGCGGCCGGCACGAGGCGTTGCTGGCCATGAACGGCCGTTATGCCGAGCTGTGGCGTCTGCAGCAGCGCGAGCACGGGGAGGACAGCACCTCCGGACTGACTATGGGCGGGAAAGCGACGGCTGGACACAGCTCAGAGACCGCCCACACATCTAGGGGTAGCTTTGCGAACTGACCCTCCCGCGCGGACCGGACGCGACTCTCTGATTACAACCTGAATCCGTGTTTATTTGCCATAAATCAAATGCAACCCTTTGATTATATGCGACAATTGGACATTGCAATTCTTCACCCAACCGAACATGCCGAAATTTGAAGTTCGCCAGAGTGGCAAGCTGAACCTGACCTCCCACTCTGGCCTGGCGCTGATTGGTCAGTGCTGCGAGGCGGCGCAAGTCGATGCGGTGATCGATCCCCGGCTGCCGGTCTCGCAGGGCATGAAGACCTCGGACATGGTCAAGGCGATGACCGGGCTG
>JBBIKZ010000080.1:0-11207 GCA_037445185.1 Hydrogenophilales bacterium
CTTGGTCAACACATAGCCATCCATTTCTGGCATTTCGGCATCGACCAGGATGAGCTGGATCTGCTCACGCAGGGGGTGGCCGTCCACATGGGATCGTTTGGCCATGGCTGTCAGCTTGTCCCAGGCATCCTTGCCATCGTTGGCCTGGATGTAGCGTACGCCGAGCTTGTCGAGTACCGTGATGATCTCCTTGCGGGCGACGGCGGAATCGTCGGCGAAGAAGATCGTGAATTCTCGTCTGTCGTTGATAGACGGCAGCAGAGGCAAGGGCTTTTCGCCCAGCACTTCGGCCAGCACGCGCTCGACATCCATGATCGAGACCAGGCGCCCGTCGTCCAGCTCGGTAATGGCGGTGATCAGACCCTCCTGGCCGGCCAGCATGTTCTCAGGCGGCTTGACCCTGTCCCAATCCACGCGGATGATGCGGTCCACGTCCTGCACCAGGAAGCCCTGTGTATGCCGGGAGAACTCGGTCACGATCATCGTCTGGCCCAATTCTTTCGGGGCCTTTTCGATCTTGATGAACTTGGCGAGCGAGATCACCGGTATGATGCTACCGCGCAGGCTGATCACCCCCTCCACGCCATAGGGCATGTTGGGCGTGAGGGTGATGGGTGGGGTGGGCGAGACCTCCCGCACCTTGAACACATTGATGCCGAAGGTCTCGTGTGTGCCCAGGGAAAACAGCAGCAGCTCCATCTTGTTGGAGCCAGCGAGCTTGGCACGGGTATCGACGTTCTCGATCAGTCCGGCGGAATCCAGCACGGTCATGTCTGACTCCGGTCATTTCAGCAATCTGGCCAGAGACTCGGCCAGGCGATGCGGTTCGAATTTGGGTACGTACTCATCCACACCCACAGAAAAACCCAGGTGGCGGTTAGCCTCGGACGAGAGCGAAGAATGCATGAGGACGGGGATACCGGCGAAGCGTGGATCCGCTTTGATCTTCTTGGTCAGGACGTAGCCATCCATCTCCGGCATCTCCACATCCGTGAGGATGACTTGGATGAAGTCGCGCACCGGCCGGCCCGCGATGTCTGCCTGTGCGGCAATCTTTTGCAACTCCTCCCAGGCCTGCAGACCATTGAACGTCTCGATACCCTTGATGCCCAAGGCCTCCAGTGTGCGGGCAATCTGCTTGCGTGCGACCGAGGAATCATCGGCATAGAACACGGTTCGGTCGGTCTGACCGAGTGGGGTCAGGTGGGCATAGATATGGCTGTCGTCATGGTTGGTGGTGTCGGAAAGGATGCGTTCGACGTCCAGCATCATCACGAGTCGTTTGTCCTTCAGTTCCGTCACAGCGGTGACCAGCCCGCCCATCTTGGCGGTTAACATCGTCGGCGGCACCTTCATCTCCGACCAATCGATGCGTAGGATGGTATCCACCTCGCCGACCAGGAAGCCTTGTGTCTGACCGTTGTATTCCGTCACGATCATGATCGAGGGCGGGGTATCGGTCTGGATGCCCATGTATTTGGCCAGGTCCACGACCGGTACCAGGACGCCGCGCAGGCTGATCATACCCTCCACCGCCGGTGGCATGTCCGGTGCACGGGTGATCTTGGGGATGCGCATGACTTCGCGTACCTTGAACACGTTGATACCGAAGACCTCCTTGCGCCCCGAGCTCGTGTCGGTGCCCAGCGTGAACAGCAGGATCTCCAGTTTGTTCGCACCGGCCAGCTTGGTGCGGGCATCGATGCGGCGCAGCAGTTCGGACATCGGTGGACCTCACAGGGTATGGGCCAGTTTGAAACGGCTGACGGCTTCGCGCAGGCGTTCGGCCAGGTTGGTCAGCTCGCCTGCCGCCTGGGCGGAATTTTCCGAGACGGTGCGGTACTCGTCTGTCATGGTCTGGATTGCCTGGACGCGACTGGCGATGGCACGGCTGGCGACCTCCTGCTCGGCGCGGATTCGGCCGATGGCGTGAATCATGGTGGATAGATTGGAGACTGCCTCATTGATCGCGCCGATCGCCTGACCGGCCTGTTGCGCCATGTCCACGCCCTGGCTCACCTCATGGCTGCCCTGTTCCATGGCGGCCACGGCCCTGGCCGTCTCCTGCTGGATGTTGTGAATGGTCGCAGAGATCTCGTTGGTGGCCGAGGCGGTGCGCTCGGCGAGCTTGCGCACCTCGTCCGCGACCACCGCAAAGCCGCGTCCCTGCTCACCGGCGCGGGCCGCCTCGATGGCGGCGTTCAGGGCCAGCAGGTTGGTCTGGTCGGCGATGTCCTTGATGACACTGACGATACGCCCGATCTCCTCAGACTGACGCCCCAGGTTGCTCACCACCTGGGAGGTCTCCAGCACGGTGCGGGAGATGGCCTGTATGCCCTGGGTGGCGTCGTTCACCACGGTCTGACCGTGGGATGCACGCTGACTGGCCTGGTCGGCCGCAGCCACCATCAGCGCGATGTTTTCGCCGATGCGGGCAATGGTCTCGGCAATCTCCTGCGCGGCCCGTGCGCTGTCCTGCGACAGGGTGGCCTGGCGGTTGGCATTCTCGGCCACGCTGGCGCTGTTGCTGGCGGTATCCTGTGCGGCGCGGGTCACCTCTTCCGCCGAGTGCCGGATCTCGCCGATCAGGCCGAGAATGCACTCGCCATGGCGTTGAAGCTGCGACCGACCTGCGCCAGCTCATCGCGTCCCTGCAACCGGGCCTGGTCGCTCAGATCGCCCTTGGCGAACTGGTGCGAGGCCCGCTCGAGCTCTGCCGTGCTGGCCACGATGGAGCGCCGGATGAACAGGCTCAGCACCACCGACATGATCAGCCCGATGGCCATGATGGCCATGGACACGGCCTGCAGGACCTCGCTCTGGCTGGCGATCTTCTTCCGCACGACCTGGGCATTGTTCTTGACGTGGGTGATGAGTGCCTCCGTCGCCTCGTCGACCTGGGCGGTGGCGGGCAGGAGGACGTTCTTGTAGTGCTCGGCGGCACGCTCTAAGTCCTCCGCCGCCAGCATGTCGCGGATAGGATTAATGCCCTCCTGTCCGTACTTCATGCGGGTCGCCGAGTAGTGATCGAACAGCCTCTTTTCCTCCGGGGACATCGGCCGCTTGCCGTAGGCCTGGAGGGTCTCGCTCACGGCGCGTATGCGCTTGTCCGCCTTGTCGAACCACTCCTGGGCGGCGAAGGCGTCGCCCGACATGCGGGCCTCCTGGATCAGATTGCGCACGGTCGCTTGGTGATAGCGCACCTCCTGCAGCTGATCGATGGCGGTCTGGCTGCCCTCGTAAGCCTGGGACAAGGTCTCCGTCGCCTGGCGTATGCCCCACAGTCCGCTCAGTCCCGTGATCAGCATCGTCACGGACAGGAACAGGGTGAGGCCGAGCAGCCGAGTGCCGATGGTGAATTGGTTCAGCAGTCTCATGGTGTCCATCCGTTGGCAGAAGGTGAATTGCTCCTGTCCTCCGGCGAGGTGAACGGCGTGTCTGGAAAAAACTTTAGTGTTTGTCCGTCCGCAAGAGCGGGCGGCGGGGCATGCGAAAAGAGACGGTAGGGTTGCTATCATTTCGGCAATGGGCATGGCATCCGACAAACCCCTCCCGCAGGATCGTCCCGAGTCCGATGAACTCAGGCAGGCCTTCGCCGTGTTCAGCGCCACCTCGGAGAAGCTGGCCGAAACCTATCTCGAGCTGCAGGCGCAGGTGGCAAGGCTCACCGCCGAGCTGGCCGCCGCCAACGGCGAGCTGGCCCGCCGCGAACGGCTGTCGGCCTTGGGTGAGATGGCCGCCAAGCTGGCCCATCAGCTGCGTACCCCGCTGGCGGCCGCACTCCTTTACGTGGGCCACCTGACGCGGCCGCAATTGGACGAGGCGGACCGCCTCCGCTTCGCGGCCAAGGCCATGGCCCGACTCCAATACCTGGAGCGTCTCGTCGCCGACATGCTGGCCTTCGTCAAAGGGGCCCAGGGGGCGCGCAGCCGGTTCCCCGTCCATGCCTTGCTCGCCGATGTGATGCAGCTCATGGAGGCCCAGGCGGCAGCGCAGGGGATCCGCCTCATCCTCTATGACCAGGTCGGCGCGCTGGAGCTCACGGCCGACCGCCAGGCCCTGTCGGGGGCGCTGACCAGCCTGCTGGAAAACGCCCTGCAGGCGAGCCGGCCCGGGCTTGCCGTACGCCTCCTCGCCCATGCCAACGCCGGGCCCTTCGTGGTCTTCCAGGTCGAGGACGAGGGCGAAGGCATCGCCGAGGAGGCCCGGGGCCGTCTGTTCGACCCCTTCTATACCACGCGGCCCGAAGGCAGCGGCCTCGGGCTCGCCATCGTCAAGCAGACGGCCGATGCCCACGGCGGCTGGGTGGAGGCGGATTCGGCACCCGGTGCCGGCAGCCGCTTCACCCTCTACATCCCGCAGCCTGCCCAGGCAATGCAGCGCGCAGACCGCGACCTGACGGACGCGGACGAGGGGGGGCAACGGTGAGCGTCAAGCCCACGGTCATGGTGGTGGAAGACGACGCGGGGTTGCGCGAGGCCCTGGCCGATACGCTCGAACTCAACGGTTACGCCGTGCGGCTTTGCGCCAGTGCGGAGGAGGCGCTGCGGGCGTTGGAACAGGGACTGCCGGGACTGCTGCTGAGCGATGTGCAGATGCCCGGTGCCGACGGCCACGCCCTGCTGCAGGCCGTCAAGGGCAGGCATCCGGAACTGCCCGTGGTGCTCATGACCGCCTATGGCCAGATCGAAAAGGCGGTGCAGGCCATGCAGGACGGCGCAGCGGACTATCTGCTCAAGCCCTTCGAACCGGAGCGCCTGCTCGCCGTGGTCGCGCGCCACTTCCGCCAGCCTGCGGCTGTCGAGCAGGACGACCTGGTGGCGAACGATCCGGCCACCCTGGCCTTGCTCGCCCTTGCCCGGCGGGTGGCGGCGACCGATGCCACGGTGCTGCTCACGGGCGAGTCGGGTGTGGGCAAGGAGGTGTTCGCCCGCTACATCCACCGTCACTCGCCGCGCGCCTCCCGGCCGTTCGTGGCCGTGAACTGCGCCGCCATCCCCGACAACCTGCTCGAGGCGACCCTCTTCGGATACGAAAAGGGTGCCTTTACCGGGGCGACGAGCGCGCAGTCGGGAAAATTCGAACAGTCCCAGGGGGGGGTGATCCTGCTCGACGAGATCTCCGAGCTGCCACTCCCTCTGCAGGCCAAGCTGCTGCGTGTGTTGCAAGAGAAAGAGGTCGAGCGTGTCGGTGGACGGGCCCCGGTCGCGCTCGACATCCGTGTGCTCGCCGCCACCAACTGCGACCTGGCCGCACGCGTCCGGGCGGGCCGGTTTCGTGAAGACCTCTACTACCGGCTCAATGTCTTCCCGCTGGAGATCCCGCCCCTGCGGGCCCGTCGTGGCGACATCCCGGCTCTGGCCATGCACTGCCTGCAGAAATATACCGGCACGGTCGGCAGAAGCGGTCTGCGCTTCAGCGAGGCCGCCCTGGCCGCCCTGGCCGCCTACGACTGGCCCGGCAACGTCCGCGAACTGGGCAATGTCGTGCAACGCGCCATGATCCTGGCATCCGGCCAGGTGATCGAGCCGGTGCACCTGATGCTGCCCGAAAACGCGGCCGCCGGGCCGGGCCCGACACCCGTGCGTTCCATCAGGGACATGGAGCGCGAGGCCATCCTCTCGGCGCTGGCGAGCTGCGACGGCTCACGCAAGCGTGCCGCCGAGTCACTAGGCATGAGCGAGCGCACCTTGCGTTACAAATTGCAGCGGCTGCGCGAAAAAGGTGAATTGGACGCGGACAAGCCCCTATAATGTGGAATAGCCAAGTCCGTGTGCTTGAGCGACCCCATCCCCGGCTTGGATCCGGCAGGCTCATCAGGAAGGTCAGACGATGACGAGTGCAGGCATAGATCAGATGGTTGCCCAGCTTCGCGCGGTGGCCGCCCAGGCCGCGCAGGCACCACAGGCCGAGAATGCCGCTGCGGTCGATTTTTCGGCCTTGCTCAAAAACGCCCTGGCGGAAACGAATGCCGCCCAGATGGAGGCGCGAGCGCTGAGCAGACAGTTCGCCACGGGTGACCCCAATGCCAGCTTGGAGGAAGTGGTGCTCAACCTGCAGAAGGCCAGCGTGTCCTTCCAGACCATGGTGCAAGTGCGCAACAAGCTGGTTTCCGCCTACCAGGAAATCATGAACATGCAGGTCTGATCCGTTACGGATAGCTGACTGGCAGCTCGCGCGCGGATGGCCCAACAACCTCAGCAAGTCCTCAACACCGTTCTCCAGCGATTCACCGTACTGCCGCCGACGCGCAAGCTGGGCCTCGCGGTCGGCTTGGCCGCCTCGATTGCGCTGATCGTGGGGCTGCTGCTGTGGTCGCGCGCGCCCGAATACCGGGTGTTGTTCTCCAACCTGTCCGAGCGCGACGGCGGGGCGGTCATCGCCGCCCTGCAACAGATGAACGTGCCCTACCGTACCGAAGGCGGGGGGGCCATCCTGGTGCCGGCAGACCAGGTCTACGACCTGCGTTTCAGGCTGGCCGGCCAGGGCCTGCCCAGAGGGGGCGCCGTCGGCTTCGAGCTCATGGATACGGCCAAGCTGGGCATGACCCAATTCCAGGAACAGGTGGCCTATCAGCGCGCCTTGGAGGGCGAACTGGCCCGCACCATACAGTCGCTCGGCCCGGTCGACACCGCCCGGGTGCATCTGGCCATCCCCAAACCCTCGGTGTTCGTGCGTGACCAGCAGAAACCGTCGGCGTCGGTGATGGTGAGCCTCTTTGCCGGTCGCACGCTCGACCCGGCACAGGTCAACGCCATCGTGCACCTGGTCTCGAGCAGTGTGCCCAGCCTGAGTCCCGCCAGCGTGACCGTCGTCGACCAGGCCGGCAACCTGCTGACCGGACGCTCCGAGTCGGCCGGCGCGCAAGGGCTCAATGCCAATCAACTCGACTATCTGCGCCAGGTCGAGGATTACTATGCCCGCCGCATCGAGGCCATCGTCGCGCCCATCGTCGGTGAGGGTAATGTGCGCGCCGAGGTGCGTGCCGATCTGGATTTCTCCCACACCGAGTACACCAGCGAGATCTTCAAGCCCAATCCGACGGCCGAGACGCAGACGATCAGGAGTCAGCAGACCGTCGAGGACACCAGCTCGGGCGGCAGCGCGGCCGCCGGGGTGCCGGGGGCCTTTTCCAATCAGCCGCCCGGCCCGGCCACGGCGCCATTCACCGCCCCGGCCGGGGCCAATGCGGGGCCGGCCGAGGCCGCCGCGGCAGGGTCGACGACATCGAGTCGGCGCGAGAACACGGTCAACTATGAGGTGGACAAGACCATCCGCCATGTCAAGGAGCCCCTGGGGCGCATCAAGCGGCTCTCCGTGGCGGTGGTGGTGAACTATCGCAGTGTCGCCGGCGAGGGGGGGCAGGCCGAGGTGAGACCCCTGTCGCCCGAGGAGCTGACCAAGGTCAACGGCCTGGTGCGCGAGGCCATGGGCTTCAACCAGGAACGCGGCGACACGGTCAATGTGGTCAATGCCGCCTTCACCGATACGCGGCCGGAAGCAGTGGACATACCGGTCTGGAAGGACCCCGAGACCCTGGCCATGGCCAAGGAGCTGCTCAAGAACCTGCTCGTCTTCGGCCTGGCATTCTATCTGGTCTTCGGCGTGTTACGCCCCCTGTTGCGCGACCTCATGCGTCCGGTCGAGGCGGTCACGCCCGAGGGAGGCACGCTTGAACTGGGCGGGGAATCGGGCGCCGTGGCTGGCCCTGGTCCCGGCCCCACCCCGGACCGGTCGCGGGCGACCTTCGACGACACCCTCAAGGAGGCCAAGGAGTTCGCCAAGCAAAATCCCAAGCTCACCGCTGACATCATCAAGCAATGGATGGCGCAGGAATGAGAGAGGATGGCATACGCAAGAGCGCGGCCCTGATGCTCGCCCTGGGCCAGGAAGAGGCGGCGGAGGTGATGAAGTATCTGGGGCCCAAGGAGGTGCAGCGGCTGGGCAGCGCCATGGCCACGCTCGGCCACCTCAGCCGCGAGCAGGTGGAGCGCGTGCTCAACGACTTCAAGCAGGAGACGGAGGGCCGCGTCAGCCTGGGCGACTCGGACGAATACCTGCGCACCGTCCTGCGCAAGGCCCTGGGCGACGACAAGGCAACGCATATCCTGGAGCGCATCCTGCACGGCGAGGACAATTCCGGTATCGAAAGCCTGAAGTGGCTGGATGCCAGCAGCATCGCCGACATGATCCGCAACGAGCACCCACAGATCATCGCCACCATCATGGTCCACCTGGATCGTGACCACGCCAGCGAGGTCTTGCAGCTGCTGCCGGAGCGCCTGCGCAACGACGTCATGATGCGCATCGCCACCCTGGAGGGGGTGCAACCCCTGGCCATGCGCGAGCTCAACGACGTGCTCACCAAACTGCTGGCGGGGGGTGAGCACGGCAAGAAGGGCACCCTGGGCGGGGTCAAGGCGGCCGCGGACATCCTCAACTACATGGGCGGCACGGTCGAGGCCTCGGTGCTGGCCAGCATCCGCGAGCACGACGGCGAATTGGCCCAGAAGATCCAGGACCAGATGTTCACCTTCGACAACATCCTGGATCTGGACGATCGTTCCATCCAGATGCTGCTGCGCGAGGTGCAATCGGAATCCCTCATCGTGGCGCTGAAGGGGACCTCCCAGGAGATGCGGGAGAAGATCTTCAAAAACATGTCCAGCCGGGCGGCCGAGGCGCTCAAGGAGGACATGGAGGCAAAGGGGCCGGTCCGGCTGTCGGAGGTCGAGGCGGAGCAGAAGGAGATCCTCATGATCGTCCGTCGTCTCGCCGACGAGGGGCAGATCGTCATCGGCGGCAAGGGCGGCGAGGAAGGTATGGTCCAATGAAACGGTCTAGCTGTTGGTTATTGTCGTCCCACCGCAGCGTTTCACGCCGTCGTAGCGTGACCACGGGCAGCCGGCCAGGACTGACCGGCGTCTGATGGCGTGAACGGCAAGGTCATCCCCAAGGAGCAGCTCACCGCCTATCAGCGGTGGGAGTTGGGCGGCCTCGAGCCTGGCCAGGGCCCGCCCACGTCGCCTGCCACCGACCCCGAACCGCCTGCGCAGACCGCTGCCGTAGCCTTGCCTACGGCGGAGCAACTCGAACGTATCCACCAGCAAGCCTGGCAGGAGGGCTACCGCCTCGGCCACGAAGAGGGTCATAGGGCCGGTTATGCGGCTGGCGTCCAAGATGCGCGTGTCTACCTCGAGCGGCTCAAGCTGCTGGCAGAGGCCATGGATGCCGAGCGTCTGCGTCAGGACGAGCAGTTGGCGCGGGAGCTACTGGCGCTGGCCATGAACATCGCCCAGCAGGTGGTGCGCACCAGCCTGAAGGTCAAACCGAGGCTGATGCTGACGGCGTTGCGCGAGGCCATCGCCAACCTGCCCGCCCTGACCGGGCATACGCGCCTGCTGGTGCATCCCGAGCACGCCGCCTTCGTGCGCGAATGTCTGGCCAACGAGTACGCCCATCTCAACTGGAAGGTGGTGGAGGACCCTAGCCTGGAGCCAGGCGGCTTCCGCGTGGAGAACGCCCATAGCGAGTTGGACGCGAGCATGGCGGTGCGCTGGCGCGACATCGTCACAGCGCTGGGTGCCGACGCCTCATGGCTAGACTGAACCGCACGGCGGCGCTCATCCACTACCTGCGCAACTGCCAGGAGGCCATCACCCAGATCCAGCCCTGGCATGTCACGGGGCGGCTGACGCGGGTGGCCGGCCTGGTCATGGATGCGGTGGGTCTCAAGCTCGCCACCGGTGCCTCCTGCCGGGTGACGATGCCGGGCGGACAGCAGGTGGATGCCGAGGTGGTGGGGTTCTCCGGCGAGCGGCTGTTCCTCATGCCCTCGACCGACGTCTACGGCATGGCGCCCGGGGCGTTGGTGGAGCCCTGCCAAGAATGCCGTTTCGAGCCGCCGCGGCTCAACAAGCCTTTCCATCGCCGCCGCCGCATCGAAGACCGCATCCGCCAGGTGTCGGTGGGGCCGGAGCTGCTGGGGCGCGTGGTGGACGGCGTGGGACGTCCCCTGGATCGGCTCGGCGTCATCGAACCCTCCCGGCGCGTGCCCCTCTACACTCGCCCGTTCAACCCCATGGAACGGGAGCCGATCAGGCAGGTGATGGACGTGGGCGTGCGGGCGATCAACGCCTTGCTCACCGTCGGCCGCGGGCAGCGCATGGGCCTGTTCGCGGGCAGCGGGGTGGGCAAGTCCATGCTGCTGGGCATGATGGCCCGTTACACCTCGGCCGATGTGGTGGTGGTGGGGCTCATTGGGGAGCGCGGCCGCGAGGTGAAGGATTTCATCGAGAACATCCTGGGCGAGGAGGGCCTGGCGCGTGCCGCCGTGGTGGCCGCGCCGGCGGACGCGCCACCGCTCATGAGGCTGCACGGCGCGGCCTACGCCACTGCCATCGCCGAGTTCTTCCGCGACCAGGGCAGGCATGTCCTGCTGATCATGGATTCCCTCACCCGCTACGCCCAGGCGCAGCGGGAGATCGCGCTGGCGGTGGGGGAGCCGCCGGCGACCAAAGGCTATCCGCCCTCCGTGTTCGCCAAGCTGCCGCAATTGGTGGAGCGGGCCGGCAATGGGCGCGGTGGAGGCGGCTCCATTACCGCCTTCTATACCGTCCTCATGGAGGGCGACGATCAGCAGGATCCGGTGGCCGATGCGGCACGGGCCATCCTGGACGGCCACATCGTGCTGTCACGCCAACTGGCGGACCAAGGCCACTATCCCGCCATCGACATCGAGGCCTCGGTGTCCAGAGTCATCACCGACCTGCTCACGCGCGAGGAGATGGACCGGGTACGACGCTTCAAGAGCCTCTATGCCCGCTACCAGCGCAGCCGCGACCTCATCACCATCGGCGCCTATGCTCGGGGTAACGACCCCCAACTCGACGAGGCGATCGACCTCTACCCCCGCATGGAGGCCTTCCTGCTGCAGGATTTCGCCGCCAAGGAGGATTACGCCGCCAGCCGTGAAAAGCTGGACGCGCTCTTTGCCGCCAACAGGGTCGCTAACCCGGCCTGACGTGGGCAATGCGTCGGCGGCCCGAGTGCCGACCCTGTCCTGCCGGGGCGGTCACCCGCCCCCAGACGGTCAACGGGTGCGACGTTCCTCGTCGTGGATGTTCTTCATCACGCGAGCGTAGATGAAGATGGCCATGGCGATGATGAAGCCGATGGTGAACAGGCTGAGCAGCCCGATGTCAGTG
>JBBIKZ010000081.1:0-11140 GCA_037445185.1 Hydrogenophilales bacterium
CCGGCCGCGACTTACCCTGCTCGCCGTCCTCATCCCCCTCACCCTTGCCGGCTGCGCCACCAAGGAATACGTCCGACAGGAAGTGGGCGGCGTGCACAAGCGCATCGACGAACTGTCCGCCCAGCTGTCGACGGCCAACCGGCGTATAGATGAAACCGGTGGCCGCATCGGCGCGGCGGAAGCGCGCATCAGCAACGCGGAGCAGGCCGCCGCCATACTGGGCCGTCGGGTCGAGCAGACCCAGACGGGCCTGGACGATGCCGGCAGGCGCATCGAAGAGATCTCCAACCGACTGCAGGCCGCCGACCAACGCATCGCCAGCAACAGCACCGAGATCGCACGCGCGCACGAGCGTCTCGATGGGCTGGAGACCCGCCTCGGCGCCACCAACGATCGGGTGGAGAGCGCCGCGGCGCGCCTCAGCCAGGCCGAGACCGGCATCGAGACGCTGCACGCGGCCCTCAAGGACATGTCGCGCCCGGCCGAGGCCGCCGCGGCGCCGGCGGCGGCGCCTGTGGTCATGCCGGCGCCGGCAGCAGCGGAAACACCCCGCCCTGTTGCGCCGGCGGACGACGCCCACCGCCGCCTGGACGAAATCGCCGCCCAAATCACAGCAGCCCGGCAGCGCATCGACCAGAACGCCACCGCCCTGGATGCGGCGACCGAACGCCTCACACGTGTGGAGGCCAGTCTGGAGGAGACCCGCATCCAGGTGGCGCGCAGCGAGGCAGGCCTGACCGCCGCCCAGCGTCGCATCGACGAGACCCAGGGCCAGTTGACCGCCGCAGAGCAGCGCATCCAGGCCAACAGCGCGGCCATCGCCAGCGTCGGCCAGCGCGCGGATGCGCTCCAGCACGGACTCGATAGGGCCACGGCCAGGCTCGACAACGGCGAGCAGGCCCTCGTCACCGCCAATGAGAAGCTGGAGCAGGTGCAACGCGCCCTCGCCGGGCAGGACGAGCGCCTCAGCCGCAGTGAACAGACCCTGACCGCGACCGCTGACACGCTCGCCCAAGTGCAGACGACGCTCGGGCAACAGGCAGAACGCCTGGCCAGCAACGAGGCGGAGGACGCAAAGATCTCCGCCACCGCGCGCGAGGCCCTGGAACGCGCCCTGGCCGCCGGCAAGCTGGCCGAGGGCAAGCTGGTCTACGAGACCGTCATGTCCGCGGTCTTCCTCGGCTTCAAACCCAATCGCGCACAGCTCTCGGAGGAGGCCAGACAGGCCCTCAAAAACACGGCCGACAAGCTGACCGCCGAAAATCGGAACATCTATTTAGAGATTCAGGGCCACACCGACACCTCGGGCACGCCCGCCAGAAACCTCGTCCTCGGCCGTCAGCGCGCCGTTGCCGTGCGCGACTTCCTGCACCAGGCCGGCATCCCCCTGCACCGCATGAACGTCATCTCCTACGGCAGCGCCCACCCGATCGCCGACAACGACACCCGCGAAGGCCGTGCCAAGAACCGCCGGGTGGT
This sequence comes from Hydrogenophilales bacterium, assembly GCA_037445185.1. Classification (GTDB taxonomy): domain Bacteria; phylum Pseudomonadota; class Gammaproteobacteria; order Burkholderiales; family Thiobacillaceae; genus JANWZL01. The sequence goes on from JBBIKZ010000081.1 coordinate 1,480, forward strand.
CGTCGTGGTGTTGAAGTAACCGTACCACAGCCGGGGCTCGTGCCTCGCGGTGGGTGTTGGGCGCAGCCCACTTCACATGTTGTGGGCATTGGCTTCCCAGTGACATGGTCTTGTCTCTTGCATGCACGTTCACGGGTACCAGTGCATGACTCAACGCTCTGCCCGGCCTGATGCATAACGCGTTGATTGTTTCGATCTCCGGATTGGAGCAAGACTGTTCATCATCAGCTCGGCAGCCGGTGTTATGACGGACAAGCCGGGTGTCGCCAGGGATGTCTGCGGGAGCCGGTGACAGCACCCTGCCCGAGTTCCACCGCTGCTGGGCACTGCCCTCTGCTGAGCGTGCCTGAGACTTGGCGGAGGCGGTGAGATTCGAACTCACGAAGGGGGTTGCCCTTGCCGGTTTTCAAGACCGGTGCCTTAAACCACTCGGCCACGCCTCCGTCTCTGGATCGTATTGCGGCAGGGCGCATTCTAGCCGAGCGCGCTGTTCGATTGCGCCACGAACATGTATGCACAGACGTGCGCTCAGGCGCGATGCGCCGCCAGCAGCCTGATCACCGCCGCCGCCTTGTCCAGGCATTCCTGGTATTCTGCCTCGGCCTCCGAGTCGGCGACGATGCCGCCGCCGGCCCAGAAGTGCAGGGTGTCGCCCGACCAGACGAGAGTGCGGATGGCGATGTTGGTGTCCATGTCGCCGTTGTAGCCGAGATAACCGATGGCGCCGCAATAGACGCCCCGCCGGTGCGGCTCGACCTCCTCGATGATCTGCATGGCGCGCAGCTTGGGCGCGCCGGTGATGGAGCCGCCGGGAAAGGCGGCGCGCAGCAGCGCCACCGCATCCTGGCCAGGTGCAAGCTGCCCGGTCACGGTGCTGACCAGATGGTGCACAGTGGTGTAGTGTTCCACCTCGAACAGACGGGGCACGCGGACCGTTCCCGGCACACAGACCTTGCCCAGGTCGTTGCGCAGCAGGTCGACGATCATCAGGTTCTCGGCCCGGTCCTTGGCGCTCGCGGCCAACTCACGCGCGAGATCCGCATCGCGCGCGGGGTCGCTAGCACGCCGGCGGGTGCCCTTGATGGGCCGGGTGACGACCTCGCGGCCGCGTACCTCGAGGAAACGCTCGGGGGAACACGACAGCACCGTGGCCCAGGGCAGCCTGAGATAGGCGGAATAAGGCGCCGGATTGATGCGCCGCAGGGCCTGATAGGCCAGCCACGGGTCGCCCGAGACCGGGCAGGTGAAGCGCTGGGCCAGGTTGACCTGATAGCAGTCGCCGGCGCGGATGTAGGCCTGGATGCGGTCGAAGCGCTCGCGATAGGCCGCGCGGGTGAGGTTGCTCACGGGCGCCCCCCCGGCCCGAAAGGGCGCTCGCGCGGCCGGGGGTATGGACGCACCGAGGCGTTCCAGCAGCGCCCGCCTGTCCGCGTCCGTCATGGGGGCCCGGCCGGCCTCCACGAGCCAGCTCTCGCGCCGGACATGGTCGACTAGCACCGCCCAGTCGTAAAACCCCACGGCCATCTCCGGCATGCCCTCGCCGTCTTCGGCCAGCGCCGGCAGCCGCATAAGACGCCGGGCGAGGTCGTAGGCGAAATAGCCGATGGCCCCACCGACGAAGGGCGGCGCGTGCGTTTCGGGCATGGCGGCCAGGTGTCGGCGCAGACAGTCGAACGGGTCCTCGTCGCTCGTCTCGACGCGGTCGCCCTGACGGTACTCGGTCAGGCCGCCCTGGGTGACCAGGGTGGCGTGGGGGCTCGCCGTCAGGATGTCCCAGCGCCCGCCGCTGGCGCCAGGATGACCACTGTCGAGGAAGAACGCCCACGGCGCGTCGGCCAGGGCCTCGAACAACGCCGCGCTGTCGGGACGATAGGGGATGGCTGTCAGGCGCATGGCTGCGGCTGCCCTCGGCCGCTGCCCGCGGGGCAGAGGGTCGTCATGGCGGTGTCAGGCCGGCGTGCGGGTGGGCAGCGCATCCGCCGGACACAGGCCAGCGTCTTGCTGCCGGGGCGGGTTGGCGTGTGGACATCATCCCTGGCCGGGGTTGCTGCGTCGGCGGCTCATCTCGATCAGCCCGTCGGCGATGGTGAGCCACTCGGCCTGGCTGCGAGCGGCCTGGCCGGTGACCTGGTAGCGTCCGGCCACGGTGAGCAGGGGCACGCTGCGCACCCGGTAGTTGCGCACCATCTGGTCGCTGCGGGCGACGAGGCTGTTCACGGCGGAGGAATCGAAGGCGGCCCTAAAGCGCTTTTCATCGACACCCTCGCGCCGGATCCAGGCCAGGATGCCGGTGGGGGTGAAGAGGTTGATCCGCTCCTCATGGATGGCACGGAAGACCGCCTCGTCCAGGCGCGCCAGATCGCCGGTGGCCTCCAGGGCATAGTAGAGCCGCGCCAGATTGGCCCAGGTGGCGCGACCAAAGGTGACCGGCACCCGCTTGAAACGCACATCCGGCGGCAGCCGGCCCGCCCAGGCCATGACCAGGGGATGGAAATCCCTGCAGTGTGGGCAGGCGTAAGAGAAGAACTCGATTACCTCGATCCGGCCCGGCGACTCGCCTGGCTGGGGCGGCACGATGCGCTCATAGTCACGCCCTTCGACCAGGGCTGCGGCCTTGGTGACACGGCTGTGTACGGGGAGGGCAGCACCGGCCAGACCGGCGAGGAGAGATCGGGTGAATGCGCGTCGGGTTGGGTTCATGGTAGGGCTTTGATCAAATGTCTACGCAGTGTCTGGGCAAACAGCTTTTCCGTCATGCTGCGGGCCGTGTAGCTTACCTAAATCGAGGCGCCTGCATCGCGCCACGCCCGTCTGATCGGCCGTCGGCATTCATTCGCTGCTTTGGGAACGCAGGGTGACGCCACGCACGGCGAGACCGAAGAAGACAGCGAAGGCGATCAGGGCCCAGTTGGCGAGCGACAGCCCCAGGATGACGAGTTCTTTCTCCTCGCAAAAACCGGTGGCCAGGAAGAGTTCCGGCAGCCGCTGCCCCAGCCATTCGACCAGACGCTCGATTGCGCCCGGCTCGCCCCCCGCACAGGCGGCGCTGCCGGGCGGCTGCGCTTGCAGCCAGCTCTGGTAGCCGGCCACGCCGATGCCGAAGCCCGACAGCAGCAGGATGAACCCTCCCGCCAGGCGCTGCCATCCGCCCCGGAGCAGACAGGCCGCGAGGCCGAGCACGGCGATCACCATGAACAGCAGACGCTGGAAGATGCACAGCGGACAGGGGTGCAGATCCAACCAGGCAGTGAGGACAAGACTGCTCGCCACTAGGCCGGCGGCGGCAAGGGCAAGGAGGAGCCAGAGCAATCGAGGCGGAGTTAGAGCCATGCTGTGGATCGGGCTTGGGCGCAGCAGGCATTATCTCCTCTCGTGCGCCCCTGTGCGTCGTAGCACGGTCACCAGCGGCCGTCGTAGCGGCGGCATACCCCTACCGCCCGCGGGGGTGGGCAGCCTGCAAGCAGCGCGAGTGCGACAAATGCCCGAGGCATGAGAGTCATTGATGCAGCGCCAGCTATGATGCGATCAAGTTTTGCATGTCGGCGTCAGAAAGACTCAAGCGTTGGGCGGCATGGCGGCTCGAGCACAGCCGGGCACGCATCGCGCCGGGCGGTGCGCGAAATTGGTCTGGGCCGCTTTTTGACCGTCAGCACAGATGCCGTCGTCCACCGCTGCCGCCCCACGGTCACGGCGCCGGGCCGTCGGACTGCGCTCGCGGCACCAGCGCTGGAGGTTGGTTGAAGTATCCACTGTCGCAAGAGCCAGGCTCGATGCCGTTCCAGCCATCTGAGGCAGCCACGGCCGGCATGCCTATGCGATCGCCAGGCTTGCCTTGAGACGGCGCATGGGGCGGATATAGACTAGCGCCGTTCCATTCAGGGAGGATCGCCATGCGCTTTGCCCTCGGTCTCGTATTTCTCGCTGTGACGTTCTCGTGGGCAGACGCTGGCACGCCCCAACGCAAGCCAGGCTTGTGGGAGATCAAGATGCAGGTGCCTGGCATGCCCCAGCCGATGCTAAGCCAACAGTGTATCGACGAGAAGACCGACGATCTCATGCACAGCCAGGGCCCGGATCGGTCCAGGCAGCAATGCCGCAGGAACACCATGCGCCGGGTCGGTGACAAGGTGATCGTGGAATCGGTGTGCACCATCGACGGCAGCACGGCCACCACCTCCGCCGTCTTCTCCGGCGATTTTTCCCGGCACTACAGGGGCGAGATCAGCGCCACCTTTTCGCCCCCCCTCGATGGCATGAAGTCCTCGAAACAGACACTGGAGGCAAAATGGCTGGGTCCCTGCCGGCCAGGTCAGAAACCAGGGGATGTCATCCTACCCGGCATGGGGAGCCTCAACATGAACGAGCTCATGCGCAATCTACCCCAGGGTACCCTACCGCGCTAAGTGCGTGAGCCGCGGCCGCGTGACGAGAAGATAGAGGCGGCGCCGGAGCAGCGGGCGCGTATCCAGACCTGGTGCCGTGTGTGCCGGCAGCCAGGCGAGGCGTCGAACATGGTTCAGCCGGGGGACCGCATCACTGTGACTCGAACTGCACGAAGGCCCGGTACATGTTGCCCCGGTGCAGCTCGTCGTAGTGCTCCAGGTGCCGGTAGGCGGGCAGATCGGCGTAGCGCTCGAGCACCTCGGCCAGGGGCTCCATCTCCCGCGCGGCGGCACCGATTTTCTCCACCATGAAGTCGTAGTAGTCCCCGCTGTCGCGCCGCGCGCGGGCGAGATCGCTCACCCGGCCGTGCCCGGGCACGATGACGCGGGGGTTGAGCGCCTCGAGGGCACGGATGGCGCGCTGGCCGTTGACCACGCTGGACCACGGCAACACGCCCATGAGCCGGTCCACGTAGACCAGGTCGCCGGTGAACACCACCCCCCGCTTGGGCAGCCAGACCCAGGCGTCCCCCGGGTAGTGGGTGTCGGTGTAACGCAACACGACGGTCTCGCCGCCCAGTTCCAGGTGCACCTCGTCGCCTTCGAGCTGTCTCGGGGCAGGCAGCGGCCGGGTGCCGGCCAGCCGGTCGCCGAGGAAGCGCTCGAGCCCCTGCAGCTGTTGCGCGGCAAACTGGGCCTGGGTCTCGGCGGTGCGCTTCAGTGCCATGACCTCGGCCCCTTTGCCGGTGAAATAATCGTTGCCGAGCCAACGGTGATCCTGGCCGCCGGTGTTGATCACCCAGCGCACCGGCCGGTCGGTCACGGCGCGTATGGCCGCCTCCAGCTTCTCCGCCCCCAGGCGGCTCGCCCCGGAGTCGATGAGGATCACGCCGGCGGGGGTGACGATGAAGCCGTAGTTCGCATTGAGCCCGTCGTTGTCGGCACTGCGCTGGCCCAGGGGGCCGATGATGGCCCAGACGTCGTCGGTCACCCGCTCCGCCTTGGGGGTATAGGCCTGGGCGAGCGCGGGGGCAAGCAGCGCACAGAACAACAACAGCAGTCGGTTGCACATCGTCGGCTCCTATCTGGGAAAATCGGCGGACCCTCTTTCACACCGCCGGGTGTGGGGGTTGGCAGCCGCGCCGATCATAGACACGGCCCTCAGCCGGCGGGATTGGCAGGCGACGGTCTCGCCGCCTTCGCCGCCGCAGCGCGTTCATACCACGGCTTGCTGCGGTTGACGATCCTGACCACCAGCAGCATCACCGGCACCTCGATCAACACCCCCACCACCGTGGCCAGCGCCGCCCCCGACTCGAAGCCGAACAGCGAGATGGCCGCCGCCACCGCCAGCTCGAAGAAGTTGGAGGCGCCGATCAAGGCCGAGGGACAGGCGACGCCGTGCCTCTCCCCGACCCTGCGGTTGAGCTAGTAGGCCAGGGCCGCGTTGAAGAAGACCTGGATCAGGATGGGCACTGCCAGCATGGCGATGATGAGCGGCTGCTCGAGGATGGCCTCGCCCTGGAAGGCGAACAGCAGCACCAGGGTGGCGAGCAGTGCCAGGATGGAGGCGTGGCCCAGGGTCGCCAGCACGACATCGAAGCGGGCCTGGCCCTGGCGCAGGAGGCGCCTGCGCCAGAGCTGGGCCAGGAGCACGGGGACGACGATGTACATGACCACCGACGTGAAGAGCGTCTCCCACGGCACCGTGATCGCCGACAGGCCGAGCAGCAGGCCGACGATGGGGGCGAAGGCGAAGATCATGATCACGTCGTTCAACGCCACCCGGCTCAAGGTGAAATAGGGGTCACCGTTGGTGAGCCGGCTCCACACGAACACCATCGCCGTGCAGGGGGCGGCGGCGAGCAGGATGAGGCCCGCCACGTAGCTGTCCAGTTGTTCCGCCGGAAGAAAAGGGGCGAACACCTGCCGGACGAACAGCCAGGCCAGCAGGGCCATGGAAAAGGGCTTCACCGCCCAGTTGACGAACAGGGTGACGCCGATGCCGCGCCAGTGGGCCCTGACCTGGTGCAGGGCGCCGAAGTCGATCTTCATCAGCATGGGGATGATCATCACCCAGATGAGCAGCCCCACCGGCAGCTTGACCTGGGCGTACTCCATGCGCCCCAAGGCCTGGAAAGGCGCCGGATAGAGCCGCCCCAGCACGACGCCGACGACGATGCACAGGGCCACCCACAGCGTAAGCCAGCGTTCGAAGAAGCCCAGCGGCGCGCCGGCGGCGCGGTGACCTCGCATTGCGCCGACATGCTCAGAGCCCGAGGGCCTGCCTCACCGCCGGCACGAGGCGGGCACGGATGTCATCCCGCACGGCGATGAAACTCTCCAGGGGCTCCCCGTGCGGGTCGTGAAACGGCAGGTGGAGGGTCTTCACCGGACGGGGGAAGACCGGGCAGCTCTCGCGGGCGTTGTCGCAAACAGTGACCACCAGGTCGATATCCTGATTCATGACCGCGTCCACATCCTTGGGGTACAGGCCGTCGGTGGGCAGGCCCGCCGCCTCGAGCGCGGCAATCGCCCCATCGGCCACCCTGGGCTGTGGGCGCGTGCCGGCGGAAATCGCCCGCACCAGCCCGGCGAGATCGTGATTGAGCAGCACCTCGGCCATCTGCGAGCGGCAGGCGTTGCCGGTACAGAGGACCAGCACGGTCTTGGTGGGGGTGGTATTCACGCTGTCTTCTCCGTGGTTGAGGGGGTACAGGGGGCGCAGACGCTCCGCTCCGCGCCGCAACAATTGGTGCTCAGGTAGTCGATGAGGGCGTGCATGGCGGCGAAGTCGGCGCTGTAGCGCACGAAACGCCCTTCCTGGCGATGGGTCACCAGACCGCTGTGGGTGAGGGTCTTGAGATGAAACGACAGGGTGGCCGCCGGGATGCCTAGGGCCTCGCCGATCTGCCCGGCCACCAGTCCCGCCGGGCCGGCCTGCACCAGCAGGCGGTAGATGGCCAGACGGCTGTGCTGGGCCAGCGCGGCCAACGCCATGATAGCGGTTTCCGATTTCACTTTTATATTTCTGTAAATATCGAACAGACAATATCCCATGGTCTTCCAGCCGGCAAGCCCCCTCCCCCACCCCGCTGACACGCCACGGCCGACACACGACATCAGGCTTTACGTACAAGAAATCGGTATCATTCGAGCAGTCATAGGGGAGTAGCCAACCTCCGCAACGGAGGGGCCCGCATCAACAGGCTTGGTCGAAGGCGGCATCGTCGCGAGACCATGGTGCGGGCGGCCCAGGTCTGGCGAGACCTTTGACCGCGATGTCCCACCATAGGCCGTAGGGGCATGGCGGTCATGGGTAGCGTTCCGGCCGGGAGCGACCTCGATGGAGCCTTCCTCTTCTCCACCGGCGTGGTCGCACTGGCCGAGATCGGTGACAAGACCCAACCGTTGTCCTTCGTCCTCGCGGCCAAGTTCCGCAGGCCGCTGCCCATCATCCTGGGCATCCTGATTGCCACCCTGGCCAAGCATGCGGTCGCCGGCGGCCTGGGCGCCTGGCTCGCCAGCCTGATGTCGCCCCTGGTCCTGCGCTGGGTGGTGGGCCTTCCCGGCCATGGCCGTGTGGGTGCCGATCCCGGATGAGCTCGATGCGGCGGACACTCGCCTGCCCGCCCTGGGGGTGTTTGGCACTGCCCTGGTCGCCTTTTTCCTCACCGAGATGGGGGACAAGACCCAGATTGCCACCGTCGCCCTGGCCAGCCACTATCCGTCCCTGGCTGCGGTGGTCGTGGACACCACGCTGGGCATGCTGCTCGCCAACGTGCCGGCGGTCTATTTCGGCGAGCGCGCCGCCCGCGTACTGCCCCTACCCCTGCTGTGCATCGCCACCGCGCTCATGTTCGCCGGTCTCGACCTGGCGACCCTGCTGGGAGCCACCTCCGACTTTGGGTTGTAACCCGCCCGCCGCCCCCCGCTATGCGTCGCACTGGCTGCGGGGGTCCGGAAAGAAACACCCTGGTCTGGGGCCATGCCTTCATTTTCTTGACAAAGATCGATTTTTTTGTAACCCCGGCCAAGACATCCAGGGCAGCCATGGTGTAACATGGCTTCGGCCTAGTCAGTCTCGGTACCAGCCATGCTCACCGACCGCTTCGGCCGGACCATCGAATACCTGCGTCTGTCTGTCACAGACCGTTGTGACCTGCGCTGCGCCTACTGCATCCCGGAGGGCTTCCGGGACTTCGAGGAGCCGGCGCATTGGCTCACCTTCGACGAGATCGAGCGCCTGCTTGCGGTCTTCGCCCGTCTGGGGTTGAAACGCGTGCGCTTGACCGGCGGCGAACCACTGCTGCGCCGGCACGTGGATGACCTGGCCCGGCGCATCGTGCGGCTACCCGGCATCGAGGACGTGTCGCTGTCGACCAACGCCACCCAGCTCGCGAAGATGACGGAGAGGCTCCGCGCCGCTGGGGTGAGGCGCCTGAACGTCAGCCTCGATTCGCTCGACCCCGAGACAGTGGCCCGCATCAACGGCCGGCCCGTGCTCGACCAGGTGCTCGCCGGCCTGGAGGCCGCCCGGGCGGCCGGCTTCGCGCCAATCAAGATCAACATGGTGGTCATGCGCGACAACGCCGACGAGATCGACGCCATGGTGGCGTTCTGCCTGGACAGGGGGTATGTGCTGCGGCTCATCGAGCTCATGCCCATGGGCGAGACCGCCCGGCGCATGGGCTATGTCGATCTGCAGCCGATCAAGCAGCGACTGCAGGCGCGCTTCGGCCTCATCGACACCGTGCTGCCCGGCGGCGGCCCGGCGCGCTACCTGGGTACGCGCGATGGCCGCTTCACGGTGGGTTTCATCACGCCGCTGTCGCAGCACTTCTGCGCCACCTGCAACCGTGTGCGCCTCACCGTCGACGGGCAACTGCACTTGTGTCTGGGGCAGGAGGATTGGGTGGATTTCCGCACCCTGCTGCGCGGCGGCGCCGGCGACGACGAACTCGCCGCCGCCATTCGGCAGGCCATGGATTTGAAGCCCGAGCGGCACGAATTCCGCGAGCAGCCGACCAAACTGGTCCGCTTCATGAACATGACCGGGGGGTGATCCACCTGCCAGCCAGGCCATGCCTCCCTCTCACCCGGCATGCCCATGTTCCCGGCATGAGCTCGGCGGAATGTAACCGTAACTGATATGGTGCCGGCAGTCCGACTCGAACGGACGACCTACCGCTTACAAGGCGGTTGCTCTACCAGCTGAGCTATGCCGGCGTGGATAGGGGTCAAGCATTACGATACGAGCGGCCCGCCCTACTTGACGA
>JBBIKZ010000082.1:0-10801 GCA_037445185.1 Hydrogenophilales bacterium
CAGAGCGGAGGGATAAAACTCGCCGGAACGCACCTGGGGCACCGCAAAGGTCAGCTCACCCACACGGGTGAGCATAGTCTTGGGCTTGAAGCCGTTGGCGTAGTCGCGACGAGTAGCCGTGCGCTCGTAGCACCGAGGAGCTGGGCGCGCTCGATCTTGGCGGCTTCATTGACGAGCATGCGCAGCGCTTCACCGGCACTATTGAGGCCATGGTCGAGCAAAACGGCAGCTTCCAGGGGGTTGGTTTCGACACGCATTGCCATGAAAGCGTCTCCTTTCTCGAAGTCATGGCATCATGCCACCGCCGCGCCCGGCAAAACTTCTCGCCCGCGGCAAAAACAGAATTTACAGAAAGAATGGTACACAACTTAGCAACTCTGTCCGTCTCATCAGGCACCTCCTTCTGCACCTAATGAAACCGGACAAATCTCGTGCTACAAGTCCGGACAGATTATTTGCTCTCTACACATGCGGGCGGTGTGGATGACGGCGGCCGCCCCGCGGGTTAACCTTGGTGTCCTGCAATCCGGGATGCCTGCGATGGACGCCATCGGTTTCGTCGGCCTTGGGGTCATGGGGGCGCCCATGGCGCTCAACCTGCTTCGCGCCGGTCACCCCCTCACCGTGTACAACCGCACCGCCAGCCGTGCGCGGCCGCTCGCCGAGGCCGGGGCCTCGGTGGCGGTGTCGCCCCAGGCGGTGGCGGCGGCGAGCCGCGTCGTCTTCATCAACGTCTCCGACGACGCGGCGGTGGAGGCGGTCCTGTTCGGGCCGTCGGGTCTCGTGCACGGATTGCTGCCCGATAGCGTGGTGGTGGACATGGGGACCACCTCGCCGACGGCCACGCGCCGCTTTGCCGAACGTCTGGCCGGGCATGGCGGCACGCTGCTGGATGCGCCGGTGTCGGGCGGCGAGGCGGGGGCGCGGGCGGGGACGCTCGCCATCATGGTGGGCGGGCCGCGCGCGGCCTTCGAGCGGGTCCTGCCCCTGCTCGGGGTGCTGGGCAGGAACATCGTGCACGTGGGCGAGTCCGGCGCCGGCCAGGTGGCCAAGGCCTGTAACCAGATCGTGGTGTCGGCAACCCTCATGGGGGTGGCCGAGGCCCTTACCTTCGCCCGCCGCCAGGGGGTGGTGCCGGAGCGGGTGCGCGAGGCGCTGCTGGGCGGCTTCGCCTACAGCCGCATCCTGGAGGTGCACGGCAGGCGTATGCTCGAAGGGGATTACGCCCCCGGCTTTCGCGCCCGGCTGCATCAGAAGGACCTGGGCATCGTCGCCGGCGAGGCGCAGCGGCTCAACCTCGCCCTGCCCGCGTCGGCGCTCGCCGCTCAGCTCATGAACGCCCTCGTGGCCGCCGGCCATGGCGAGTCGGACTCCGCTGCCCTGATGCGGGTGATCGAGTCTCTGGCCGGGCTGGACGGGGAGGGCCGATGAGGGCGTGCGCAAACGGTGCGGCACGACGCGCCGCCTGTAGGACCCCACTCAGCCCATGAAGGAATACATCGTCTTCCTCGATCGCGCCACCCTCGTCGCCGACCTGCCCATCCCCGCCTTCGACCACACCTGGGTGGAGCATCCTGAGACGCGGGCAGATGCAGTGGGCGAGGCCCTGTGGCGAGCCACGATCGCCATCACCAACAAGGCGCCGATCACCCGCGCCGTGCTGGAGGCGGCACCCAAGCTGAGACTGGTCGCGGTGGCCGCCACCGGGGTCAACAACGTGGACCTCGATGCCTGCCAGGCGCGCGGTGTGGCGGTGACCAACATCCGCGGCTATGCCGAGCACACGGTGCCGGAACACGTGTTCATGCTGCTGCTGGCCCTGCGCCGCAACCTCCTTGCCTGGCGGCAGACCCTGAAGGCGGGCGCCTGGCAGCGCGCCCGCCAGTTCTGCCTGTTCGACCACGAGATGCACGATCTGGCCGGCTCCACCCTGGGGCTGATCGGCCACGGCAGCATCGGCCGCGGCGTCGAGCGGCTGGCGCAGGCCTTCGGCATGCAGGTGCTGCTGGCCGAGCACAAGGGGGCGGCCGCCTGCCGGCCCGGCTACACCCCGTTCGACGAGGTGCTCGCGCGCTCCGATCACCTGACCCTGCACTGCCCGCTCACGCATGAGACGCAGAGGCTCATCGGCGCGCGCGAGTTCGGGCTGATGCAGAAGAGCGCCGTGCTCATCAACTGCGCGCGCGGCGGCCTCGTCGACGAGGCGTCCCTCATCGAGGCGCTCACCACCCGGCGCATCGCCGGCGCCGCCCTGGACGTGCTGGCGGTGGAGCCGCCCACGACGGGCAACCCCCTGCTCGAACTCGACCTGCCCAATCTCCTCGTCACGCCGCATGTCGCGTGGGCGAGCCGCGAGGCGATGCAGGCCCTGGGCGAGCAGCTCATCCGCGTCATCGAGGCCTTCGTCGCCGGCCGGCCGGTCAATCTGGTCGTGCCGCCGCCACCCTGAGGGATGACTGATCCTGACGGCGACCCGATCTGGCTTCTGCGCAGGGCCTTCCGCGCGGCGGTCGAGGCCGTCCAGCCCGAACGGGTGCTCCCGCCCCACCTGCCCCCACCCCCGCAGGGGCGCCTGGTGGTCGTGGGTGCCGGCAAGGCGGCCGCCAGCATGGCGGCGGCGGTGGAGGAGCATTACGCCGAGGCGGTGCCGCTCGCTGGGCTCGTCGTCACCCGCCACGGCCACGCCCTGCCCACCCGGCGCATCCGCGTCGTGGAGGCAGGGCACCCGCTGCCCGATGCCGAGGGTGTGCAGGCCGCGGCCAATATCCTGCGCCTCGTCTCTGCGGCCGGGCCCGACGACCTCATCCTCGCCCTCGTCTCCGGCGGCGGCTCCAGCCTGCTCACCCTACCCGCTGCGGGGCTCACCCTGGCGGACGTGTCGGCCGTCGCCCGTGCGCTGCTCGCGAGCGGGGCGCCGATCGCCGAGATCAACTGCGTGCGCAAGCACCTCACCAGGACCCTGGGCGGCCGGCTGGCTGAGGCGGCGCGTGCACCGGTGCTGGCGCTGGCGATCTCGGACGTGGCCGGCGACGATCCGGCGGTGATCGCCTCCGGCCCCTTCGCCCCCGACCCCACCACCTATGGCGATGCCCTGGCAGTGCTCGCGCGCTGGGGGGTCACGCCGCCGGCAGCGGTGTACGACCATCTCGAGCGGGGGGCGCGCGGCGAGCTCGCCGACACCCCCAAGCCGGGGGCGGCCTGTTTCGCCCGGGTGGAAGGCCGCCTCGTCGCCTCCGGCCGCAGCGCGCTCGAGGCGGCGGCGCGCTTGGTCGAAGCACACGGGGTGCGGCCGGTCGTCCTGGGCGATACGGTGGAGGGCGAGGCGCGCGAGGTGGCGGCGGTGTTCGCGGCCCTGGCGCGCGAGGTGCGCCGGTATGGCACGCCCTGGGAGCCGCCGGTGGCCCTGCTCTCGGGCGGCGAGACCACGGTCACGCTGCGCGGCGGCGGCCGTGGTGGCCGCAATGCCGAGTTCGCCCTGGCGCTGGCGATCCGGCTCGGGGGGCTCGCCGGGGTCTATGCCCTGGCCGCCGACACCGACGGCATAGACGGCAGCGAGGACAACGCCGGGGCGGTGATCTCTCCGGACAGCCTGGCCCGCGCCGCCGCTTCGGGGTTGGACGCGCGGGCACACCTCATGGACAACGATGCCTACGGCTATTTCGCCGCCCTGGGCGACCTCGTCATGACCGGCCCCACCCGGACTAATGTAAATGACTTTCGGGCGATCCTGATAACCTGACCGGCGTGCCGACCGCCAGCCCCAGCAGCGCGGCCGCCGAGGCGCGATTGGCGGCGATCTCGACCAGGCCGCTGCTGTTGACGTACCAGAAGGCCGTGCCCTTGGGGGCGTCGGCGAAGACGCGGTGGTGCGGCAGCGGCCGGCCCTGCACCTCGAGCTGCGCGCCCTGCATGAGCCCGCCGCGGATGCCGGTCCAGGCGTTGCCGAAGCGGTCGATGTGGATGACGCGTGCGAGGTCTGCCGGGTCGAACTGCACCGTGGGCGCGGCGACGGGCTCGAGCCAGTCCGCCGGGAAGGGACCGCGGGCGAGGGCCGCCGCCACCGGGGCGAAGAGGTCGCGCCCGTGGAAGGTGTCGGACAGCTGCGCCGGCCGCCAGCGGATGCGAAAGTAGCGCGCCCGGTCGGCGCGCGCGGCGACGATGCTCAGGAGGCCGTTGTCCGGCCCGACGTACCAGCGGCCGTCGGCCTCGACCACCAGGGTCTCGCGCGGCGTGCCCACGCCGGGGTCGACCACGGTGAGGAAGACGCTGCCGGCGGGGAAGGGGGCGATGAGGGCGGCGAGCAGGTGGGCGCCGGCATGGGCATTGAAGGCGGGCACGTCGTGCATGAGGTCGACGAGGGTCACCCCCGGCGCCTGCTGCGCGAGCACGGCCTTGAGCTGACCGACGTAGGGGTCGCTCATGCCGTAGTCGGTGAACAGCACCAGCATCGTCAACTGCGCTGCGGGGCGAGCTGGCCGATGTCGGCCACGCAGTTCAGGAGGCGGCCGAGCTCGGTGAGCAGGGCGAGGCGGTTGGCGCGCAGCAGCGGCTCCTCGACCATGACCAGGACCTCATCGAAGAAGCGGTCCACGGCGACACGGGCGGTGGCGAGTTCACACAAGGCCCGGGTGTAGTCCAGGGCGTCGAGATAGGCCTCCACCCTGGGCCGCACCCGAAGCAAGACATCGTGGAGCTCGCGCTCTGCCGCCTCGACGAGCAGGCTGGCATCGATGCCGTCGCCGGTGGTATCGGCCTTTCTGAGCAGGTTCTGGATGCGCTTGTTGGCAGCGGCGAGGGCCTCCGCCTCGGGCAGGCGCCGGAACTCGGCCACGGCGGCGAGCCGCGCCGGCACGCGGTCGATGCGGCTGGGTTGCTGGGCCACCACCGCCTCCACCTCGTCCTGGGCATGACCGCGCTCGCGCAGATAGACGCGCAGCCGCTCGAGCATGAACTGGAACACGTCCACCGGGGTGCTGTCGGCGATCTGCTCGCGGTCGTACTGGGCGTGTGCCAGGCGCAAGAGCTGCATCAGGTCGAGCGGCAGCGCGGCTTCCATGAGCATGCGCAACACACCCAGGGCGGCGCGGCGCAGGGCATACGGGTCCTTGTCGCCGGTGGGGACCTGGCCGATGCCGAACAGGCCGGTGAGCTGATCCAGCCGGTCGGCCAGGGCCACGCTCAGCGCGATGTTGCCCTCGGGCAGCCGGTCGCCGGCGTAGCGGGGGCGATAGTGGCTCTCGATCGCCTCGGCCACCCGCTCATCCTCGCCATCGTGCAGGGCGTAGTAGCGGCCCATCACCCCCTGCAGCTCGGGGAACTCGCCCACCATCTCGCTCGTGAGGTCGGCCTTGGCCAGTTGCGCGGCGCGCGCGGCGAGCGCCTCGTCGGCCTTGAGCTCGCGCGCGATGGCCGCGGCCAGGCGTATGAGGCGGCGCACGCGCTCGCCCTGGCTGCCCAGCCGGTTGTGATAGACCACCTCGTCGAGCCGCGGCAGGCGCGCCTCAAGTCGAATCCTGCGATCCTGGTCGTAGAAGAACTTGGCGTCCGCCAGCCTCGCGCGCAGCACGCGCTCGTTGCCGTGCACGATGCGCTCGGGCTCGGGCGAGTCGATGTTGGCCACCATGAGAAAGCGCGGCAGCAGCCGGCCGTTGGCGTCGAGCAGCGGGAAATAGCGCTGATGGCTCTGCATCGACAGGATCAGGCATTCCTGCGGCACCGTGAGGAAGGCGGCGTCGAAGGTGCCCTTGAGCACCACCGGCCACTCGGTCAGCGCCGTCACCTCGTCGAGCAGGGCCTCGGGCATGAGGACCGCTTCCGCGCCGGCCGCCGCCCGGAGCGCCGTGCGGATGCGTTCGCGCCGGGCGGCGAAGTCCGGTTCCACTCGGCCGCGCTCGCGCAGGGTGTCGGCATAGGCGCCGGCCTCGGCGATGGCGATCTCGCCCTCGCCCATGAAGCGATGGCCGCGGGTCAGGCGGCCGGCCTCGAGTCCGAACAGGTCGCAGGGCACGACCTCGGCCCCGTGCAGGGCGACGATGGCGTGCACGGGACGCACGAATTCGGCCTCACCCGCCCCCCAGCGCATCAGCTTGGGGATGGGCAGCCTGCGCACGGCCTCCTCGACGATGCCGCGCAAACAGGCGGCGAGCGGTCGCCCCGGCGCGGTGTAGCGGTGGAAGAAGGCCTCGCTCTTGCCGTCCAGGCGCCGCTCGAAGCTGTCGATGGCCTCGGCTGTGAGGCCCCTGGCGGCGAGTTTCTTGAGCAGCGCCGGGGTGGGCCGGCCTTCCGCATCCAGGGCCACGGCCACCGGCATGATCTTCTCGCTCACCGTCTCGTCGGGCGAGCGCGCACGCACGCCGCGCACGCTCACGGCCAGCCGGCGGGGGGTGGCATACCAGGTGCTGGCCGCGTCCGCTTCCAGCAGATGATCGCGCGCGAGGCCGTCCTGGATCTGGCTGGCGAAGGACTCGGCGAGGCGGGCCAGGGCCTTGGGCGGCAGCTCCTCGGTCAGGAGCTCGATGAGCAGGGTGTCTGGCTTCATGGCTTCAGGGTCGGCAGGGCTTGGTCGGTAGTGGGCAGGCCACGTTCGAGCCGCAGGCGTTCGAGCTGCGCCTGCGCTTCCGCGCCGATCAAGGGCTCGCTGCCATCGAGCCGCAGCATGGGAAAGCCCAGGGCCTCGCGCGCAGTGAAGTAGGCCTGCGCCACCCGCCGCGCCAGCGCGCGCACGCGGCCGATGTAGGCCGCCCGCTCGGTGACCGAGATGGCACCGCGGGCATCGAGCAGGTTGAAGGTGTGCGAGCACTTCATCACCATCTCGTAGGCGGGCAGCGGCAGGCCCACCTCCATCAGCCGGTTGGCCTCCGCCTCGTAGTCGTTGAACTGCTGGAACAGCCACTGGGTGTTGGCGTGTTCGAAGTTGTAGCGCGACTGCTCGACCTCGTTCTGGTGGAAGACGTCGCCATAGGTCACACCGGGGACGTATTCCAGGGCATAGACGTTCTCCACCCCCTGCAGGTACATGGCCAGGCGTTCCAGGCCGTAGGTGATCTCGCCCAGCACCGGCCGGCACTTGAGGCCGCCGACCTCCTGGAAGTAGGTGAACTGGGTCACCTCCATGCCGTCGAGCCACACCTCCCAGCCCAGCCCCCAGGCACCCAGGGTGGGGGATTCCCAGTCGTCCTCGACGAAGCGGATGTCGTGGCGGGCGGGGTCGATGCCCAAGGCGCGCAGGGAATCGAGATAGAGGTCCTGGATGTCGGCCGGCGAGGGCTTCAAGACCACCTGGAACTGGTAGTAGTGCTGCAGCCGATTCGGGTTTTCGCCGTAGCGGCCATCCTTGGGTCGGCGTGAGGGCTGCACGTAGGCGGCACGCCAGGGTTCGGGGCCGAGCGCGCGCAGAAAGGTGGCGGTGTGGAAGGTGCCGGCCCCCACCTCGATGTCGTAGGGCTGTAGGCAAACACAACCCCGCTCGCCCCAGTAGTGCTGTAGGGCCAAGATGATGTCCTGAAAGGCGGGCATGTTCTGGTGGTCGCGATGAAGAGCCCGAATTGTAACCGGTCGCGGGGGATTCGTTCCGTACGCCATCCGGTCTGGTCGCGGCCATGTCGAAAGCTCGACGGGTTGCCGACATTTCCACTGCGAGCCTTCCGCTTGGGGTGTCCGGGTCCGGCCGCCTCCTGCCGACCGCCCTGCGTCACCGACGGCCTTGTGCCGGTCTGGCGTGGCCGCGTGGCGCGAGGGACGCTGGCACGCGGCTTGCAACGGATCGATCAGAATACTCGGGAGCCCGCCATGACCCTCACCCTGACCCCCAGCCTCACCATCCGCATCCGGCGTGCCGCCGATCCGATCTGGCGCCGACTGGAGACGCACGGCCGACATTTCTCCATCCGCTGCTGGACCCTGTATTGGCTGGAGGTGCTGGTGTTCAGGTACCCGTCGCGCTGACGGTCCTGCCGGCGCGCGGCAGGATGAGCTCCGCCAGCAGGCCGCCGCCGGGACGCTCTGCGAGCCGGATGCGCCAGCCGTGCGCATCGGCCAGCTGGCGGGCGATGGCGAGCCCCAGACCGCTGCCGCCGCTGTCCCGGCTGCGGGAGGCCTCGAGGCGGTAGAACGGACGGAAAACGGCCTCCCGCGCCGCCGCCGGGATGCCGGGTCCGCGGTCGAGCACCCGCACCCGCGCCGCCGCCGTGTCGCAGTCGAGTTCCAGCGTCACCGGCAGGCCGTCGCCGTAACGCAGGGCGTTCTCCAGGAGGTTGCCCACCACCCGGCGCAGGGCCGCCTCCGCCACCTGCCAGGGGCAGGGGGCCGGCCGCTGCCAGACCACCTCGCCCAACTGCCCTGCCTTGTCGGCCAGGTCGTCGAGCAGGTCCGCCAGATCGACCTCCCGCGCCGCCTCGGCCTTGAGCGCGCGGGCGAAGGCCAGCATGTCGGCGATGAGCCGCTCCATCTCGGCGATATCCGCTTCCAGACGGTGCAGCCGGGCGGGATCGACCCCCTCCAGCATGGCCAGGGTCAGGCGCATGCGGGTGAGCGGCGTCTTGAGGTCGTGCGAGATGCCCGCCAGCAAGGTGGTGCGGTTCTCCAGAAGCGACTGGACCTCGTCGGCCATGTGGTTGAAAGCATGGGTCAGCGCCCGGATCTCCTCGGCGCCGGTCTCCGGCAGGCGTTCGGGCAGCCGGCCCTGCCCCACGGTCTGGGCATGGGCTGCCAGCGCCCGCAGGCGCAGGCTCAGGTGCCGGACCATGAGCAGGGCCAGCAGCATGAGTCCCAGGGCCCCGGCCAGCAGCACCGCCACGGCCTCCCAGGGGGCGGCGAGGGCGTAGCGCTCGCGCAGGAAGCCGATGCGCAGGAGCTGGTCGCCCACGGCGAGTTCCGCCCAGGCCCAGTCCGGCGCCGGACCCTGTTTCAGCTCGATCGCCTGCCGCATCCGCTGGCTTAAGGCGCTGGCCACCAGGCGGTCGAAATAGCCGCCCTGCAGGCGGTTGGGCAGCCGGTCGGCCACCGCGCCCAGTTCCAGGCCATGGTGCAGCGACAGCTCCAGCTCGAAGTCCGGCCGGGTGTCGGGGGGCAGTTCCACCCAGGTCTGGGCCGCCAGGACCATGCGTCCGGCCAGGTTGTCCGCCGTGCGCTGGGCCAGGGGCTCGATGATCTTGAACCACACCACCGCCAGGGCGATGCCCTGCAACAGGGCGAAGGCGAGCAGCAGCAGGGCGGCGGTGCGGCCGAAGAGGGTACGGGGCATGGGGGTGGGTGAGGCGTGCTGGCGGGCACTGCCGTCCGCGCTCATTTCCCCTTCGGGTTGAACAGATAACCCTGGCCCCAGACCGTGCGGATGTAGACCGGGTTGGCGGGGTCGGCCTCGAGCTTGCGTCGCAGCCGCGTGACCCGCACGTCGATGGAGCGGTCGAAGGGGTCGCGCTCGTAGCCCTTGAGCCAGTCCATGATCTGGTCGCGCGACAGGGCCCGGTTGGGGTGTTCCACGAAGACCTCCAGCAGGGCGAACTCGGCGTGGGTGAGCGGGATCTCCTCGCCGCCGCGGGTGAGCCGCTGGGCGGCGAGGTCGAGCTCGAAGTCGCCGAAGCGGCTCACCCTGGCGGTGTCGGCCGCAGCCTGGGCGGCGGGCTCGCCGCCCCGGCGCAGGACGGCGCGTATGCGTGCCAGCAGCTCGCGGGGGTTGAAGGGCTTGGGCAGGTAATCGTCGGCACCCACCTCCAGGCCGACGATGCGGTCGATGTCCTCGCCGCGGGCGGAGAGCATGATCACCGGGCAGCCCAGGGTGGATTTGAGGCGACGGGTGAGCGCGAGGCCGTCGTCGCCCGGCAGCATCAGGTCCATGAGCACCAGCGCCGGCCTGGTGCAGGCCAGCCGCTCTTCCATCTCCTTGCCGTCCCGTGCGGTCTCTACCCGATAGCCCTGCTGGCTGAGATACTCCGAAAGCAGGTCGCGGATGCCGGCATCGTCGTCCACCACCAGGATGAGCGGGGTCTGTTCCATGATCGTCCTCTCGAGAAGCGCCGTCTCGCCGCTCGCGGGGCTTGCCCGCGGGGTTCGGAAACAGTCTGTTACAAATTTAACCCAGCGCGAAACGCCCGGGAAACCGGCGCCGTCTAGGCTTCGTAGCGTCTACTGGAGTAACGGTTATGAACGCGAAAACACGCTTCCTGGCATCACTCGCCATCGTCTCGGTCGAGGCGCTGGCGAATACGGGCTACGCAGTCACCCCCTGGGGCGACCCCCTGCCCCGTATCGCCCACATGAGCGCGGAGGAACGCCGTCAGCTGCAACTGAGGTGGGAGCGCATGCCGCCGGAGGAGCAGGCCCTGCTGCGGCAGCGATTGCGCGAGCAGCTGCTGGAGCTGCCGCCGGAACAACGCGAGGCACGCCGCCGGGAGATCATCGAGGGCTGGCGCGAACAGCCCAGCCGGGAACGCGAGTATCGCACGCGCGATGCACTGGAGCGGCGCGGCTTCGGGCGCGGCGGTGGCATGATGCCATGACTTCCAGAAAGGAGACGCTTTCCCGGCAATGCGTGTCGAAACCAACCCCCTGGAAGCTGCCGTCTTGCTCGACCATGGCCTCGATGGTGCCGGTGAAGCGCTGCGCATTCTCGTCAATGAAGCCGCCAAGATCGAGCGCGCCCAGTTCCTCGGTGCCGCGCCCTAGGAGCGCACGGCGACTCGTCGCGACTACGCCAACGGCTTCAAGCCCAAGACCATGCTCACCCGTGTGGGGGAGCTCACCTTTGCGGTGCCCCAGGTGCGTTCCGGCGAGTTTTATCCCTCCGCTCTGGAGAAAGGCAGCC
>JBBIKZ010000083.1:0-10780 GCA_037445185.1 Hydrogenophilales bacterium
CCTAGCCGTCGGCTATCTCTACACCAATAGCCGCCAGACGCATCGCGTCAACGAAAACGTCGCACGCATGCAGGAAAACGGCCGCTACGCCATGGAGATGATCAGCCGCGACCTCCGCATGGCGGGCTTTTGGGGCTGCGCCGGGATGACCATCGCTAGCCCGATCAATACCCTCAACAATGCCACCGATTACGCCTACAAGTTCGGCATGCCGGTCGAAGGGCATGAAGCGACGGGGACGAACACCTGGGCTCCGGCCGAGGACGCCAGCATCGTGGGCGCGGTCAGCGGCACCGATATCCTCACCGTGCGGGGTGTATTTAGTAACGGGGTAACGGTGCGGCAACACCCGGGCGGCAACCCTCCGGGCTCCGCCGACCTGAAGGTCAGCGCGGGCAGCGGGCTGGCAGAGGGAGACATCGTGTTGGTGTCCGACTGCAGCAATGCGGCCGTTTTCCAGATCACCCACATCAACACCTCCGCCGGCTTCGACAATGTCGTGCACAACACGGGTGTGGGCACCCCCGGCAATGCCACCAAGGCTTTGGGCCGGGAATATACAGGTGGCCAAATCCAGCGTATCGCCGCATCTACCTACTACATCGGCCTCAACCCCGCCGGCCGGGCGGCCCTGTTCCGCAAGCGTGGCACGGAGAGCGCCGAGGAACTCGTGGAAAACGTCGAGAACATGCAGGTGACCTACGGCGTGGATACGGATGGCGACCGAGCAGTGGATGTCTTCCGCACCGCCAACAATGTGACCGATTGGAACAGCGTGCGGTCCGTGCGCGTGCGGCTGCTGCTGGTGAGTCCGGACGACAACCTGGTCAGTGCGCCGCAGACCTATCGCTATATGGACACCAATGGCGACGGCGTGCCGGACCCCGTCACCGCCCCTGACAACCGTCTGCGCTACGTGTTCACGAGTACCGTGGCAGTGCGCAATCGCCTGCCATGAACCCGTCCAGCATGTCCTGCCGCACCATACCGGCCGCCCGCCGGCGCCAAGCCGGCCTGAGCCTGATCATGGGGCTGCTGTTCCTGGCCTTACTCGCCCTGCTGGGCCTCGCCGCCATGAACGTATCCCTCCTGGAGGAACGCATGGCCGGCAATGCGCAGGATCGCACCCTCGCCTTCAACGCCGCCGAGGCCGCGTTGCGGGACTGTGAAACGGTGCTTCAAGCCGCCAACTTGCCGGTTTTCGATGGCAGCAATGGCCTGTATCAACCCGCTGCCATCGGCGCGGACCCGGTGTGGGAAAGCATCGACTGGAATGCCAGCGGCACGACGCGGGTCGTCGCCACCACGCCCGCCGGGGCGGCCGCCGCCCCCCGCTGCATCATCGAGGAACTGCCGGCCCTGACGGGCCTGGACGGCAACGACAGTCGCGCCGCCGGCAGGACACAGCCCGAAACCAACATCTACCGCGTCACGGCCCGTGGTGTGGGCGCCAACCCGGTCACCGTGGTGATGTTACAGACCACTTACGTCAGATGACGCGAACCGTCGACACCCGTGGAGGCAGGACGATGAAATGGACGACTCTGATCTGGCTTGTCATGACGTACAGTCCGTCCGGTCTGGCCATGATGATCGCAGACCCCTCGACCGGCATCCCCAACGCGGCCAACGCGGCAACCGTCTCGAATGGCGCCGCGTCTCACCGGCCGTCAGGGTCGCAGGTGCAACGCATTGACACCGGCAGGCAAGCGACGCCAGCGCCGCAGCCTGGGCAGCCTGCCGAGCGCAGGGGCTCGCTTCTGAGACCTGTGGATACGTCGAACGCCAGTCGGTAAAACGCGGAGGGACGCAGCATGCGCCACATGGAAAAGTACACCGCCGTCGCAGCACTGGTCACGGCAGTCTCGCCCGTTCATGCCATCACGCCGTCGGATGTGCCGCTGTATCTGACCACCGGCAGCAGGGCCAATGTCCTGTTCATCCTCGACAACTCCAACAGTATGGACGAGGCCCCCAATGGCGCGGCGGTCGGCAGCAACAGCCCGGAGAGCAAGTCCGAGATCGCGCGCAGCGTGCTGCGGCAACTGGTGGTGGATTATCAAGACAAGATCAACATGGGCCTCATGGCCTATCGCCAGAACAACCCGCAAAGCTACCACCTGCACAACTCGCCCTATGACGTGAGCTACAACCCGGCCAATTACGATCCCAGCTTCTCGGGTCCGCGCAATTCGACCACCAAACGTTACCGCACCCCCAACCCGACGAGCCCAGGCAACTTCATCCATTACAACGTCGCCCTGCCGTTCTATAGCACCAACAATCAAGGCAACGGCTTTTGCTACTCTCCCAGCGCGAACTTCGACAACGGGACTGAGACCTATCCCGGCGGCCCCTGGGATGCCTATCGCTGCTTTCGGGCCAAGACAGGCACACAGGATGGGGTCATCGATCCTCTGCCAGGGGGTGGCATCACGGCCGCCGAGACCGCCTTGGGCTATGCCACGCTGTTGGGCAGGTTCACCTTCTGGCCGACCGACAGCGACCTCGCCCAGGGCATATTGGACTTCGGCAAGCAAATCTCGTGGACCTATGTCGGCCGGACCTGGTTTCGCAACAATTCACCCGGCAGGGGGTATCTGCACACTCCCATCCGGTTGCTCGATGCCACCCATCGCGCCAGCATCGAGTCCAGGCTCAAGTGCAACATTCCATTGAACCCCGCCCCCTGCAACGCAAGTGGCATCCGCAATGCCGGCCTCACCCCCATCGAGGGCACGCTTCTGACCGCACGCGACTACTTCTTGGGCAGTTGGGCCAATACCGCCGAAGGCTATGTCGCCAGTGGTGCGAACAAGAGCTATCCACTGCCCACTTCCTGCGGCAAGGACTTCGTCGTGCTGCTCACCGATGGCCTGCCCTCCACGCGCGCCAACGGCACGCCCATCTCTAACCCGTCCGTGGCCCTGGCCGAGGCGGCGACGGCGGCGCAAAGCCTGAAAGACAACGGCATAGAGACCTACGTGGTCGGATTCGCCCTTCCCTATGGTACCAACCCCGCCACGCTCGACATCCTCGCTGCCGCCGGCGGTACGGACACCTCGTTTTATGCCGATGACTACGCGACGTTGGCTAGCGCATTGAACGGCATCTTCGCCGACATCATGAAGAAAACGAGCTCGGCGGCGGCGCTCGCTACCAACTCCACGCGACTATCCACCGACAGCGTGGTCTATCAGGCGCGCTTCAACAGCGATGGTTGGAGCGGCCAGCTGCTGGCTGTCCCCGTCAACGGCAGTGGCGGCACAGGCACCCCGCTGTGGGATGCGGCCGACCACATGCCCGCCGCCGCCGTTCGAAATATCAAAACCTGGAATGGTGCGAGCGGTACCGATTTCGTCTGGGCAAACCTCACCGCTAGTCAGCAGACCGCACTGGGCAGCGCCGCCATACTCGACTACCTGCGCGGCGATGCCAGCAATGAGAAGAAGCACGGCGGCAGCTATCGCAACCGCAACACGCCGCTGGGCGACATCGTCAACTCCGACCCCGTCTTCGTGGGCGTGCAGAACTACGGCTACGACAGCCTCACAGGTGTGGAAGGGGAAGGGGCCACCTACAAGGGCTTCCTCGCCACCAAGGCCGCACGGCCCAAGATGCTCTACGTCGGGGCCAACGACGGTATGCTGCACGGCTTCGACACCAGCACGGGCGTGGAGCGCCTGGCCTATGTGCCCAATGCCGTCTTCCCCAACCTGGCGAGCCTCGCCTCCCCTGGTTATACCCACAAGTATTACGTCGATGGTTCGCCCTGGGCGGGGGATGCCTACTTCAAGACCCCTGCCGAGGCCGCCGCCAAGTGGCGCAGTGTGCTCGTCGGCGGCACCGGTGCCGGCGGCAAGGCGATCTTCGCCCTCGACGTGAGCAACCCTGCCAGCTTCTCCACTGCCGACGTGTTGTGGGAGTACACCCACAGCGAGCTGGGCTACACCATCGGCCAGCCGATGATCGCCCGGCTGAACGATGGCAGGTGGGCAGCCGTTTTCGGCAACGGTTATGCGAGCACGGGCGGCACCGCCAAGCTGTTCATCGTCTATCTCGATGCCGATGCATCGAACGGCTGGCAGGTAGACACCGACTACCGGGTGCTCAATACGAGCACGAGCACGAGCACCGGCAATGGCCTGTCCAGCCCCACACTCTATGACCAGAACGGCGATCGCATCGTCGACTATGTCTACGCCGGCGACCTGCAGGGCAACGTCTGGAAGTTCGATCTCTCGAGCGCCAACCCGAATCTCTGGAAGGTCGCTCACAAGTCAGGCAGCACGAACATCCCCTTCTTTACCGCCCGCAACGCCAGCAACCAGGCCCAGTCGATCACGGGCGCGATCGAGATCGGCCCCGCCCCGCCCGGCAAGGTCGGTGTCATGCTCTACTTCGGCACCGGTCGCTACTTCGCGGTGGGCGACAACACCAGCACCCAGGTGCAGAGCTTCTACGCCCTGTGGGATGACTTCACCAGCAACAACGAGATCACCTACAGCTGCAGCGCTGGCAGCTGCAACCGCGACAGCGTGCTGCAGGCGCAGACCATCGTCTACGAGGGCGCGGGTCCGGGCACACACACCGTGCGCGTGACCTCGGCCAACGCCGTGGACTACGGCAGCAAGCGCGGCTGGTACCTGGACCTGCTGCCGCCTTCCGGCACGGCCAAGGGTGAGCGGGTGGTCAGCGCCCCCCTGCTGCGGCATGGCCGGGTGATCTTCACCACCCTCATCCCCTCGAGCGACCCCTGCATGTTCGGCGGCGATAGCTGGATCATGGAGCTGGCAGCCAAAACAGGCAGCCGCCTCGATTACAGCGTCTTCGACCTCAACGATGATGTCCTCTTCAACAACTCGGATTACGTCACCGTAACCCTGGACTGGAGCAGCCAGACCGTGCCCGTCTCGGGCGTGGCCTCCAAGGTCGGCATCATCAAGACGCCCACCGTCATCTCGGCCGGCGAGAAAGAATACAAGCTGGCATCGGGCACCACGGGTGAGATCGCATCGGTGAGGGAAAAGGGCGGCGGCACCGGCTTTGGTCGCGTCTCCTGGCAGGAGCTGTACGCGCAATGATGCGAGACGACAGCCGCATCAGGGATAGACGCCCCCGACAGGCCGGCCGCGTGCGTATGTAGGAATCGGTCAGTCCAGCTCGAACAGTACCCGATACTTGCCGCTGTAGCGCACTGGTCGGCCATTCAACAGGGCCGGGCTGTAGAGGGCCTTGCCATAGACCTCGAGCACGGCGACATCGAAGACCCCGGGCGGGCTGGACTCCAGGATCTTGATGTCGTGCACACGGCCGGACTCGTCGATGTGCACCTCGACCACCACAGCGCCCTGTATGCCGCGCCTGCGTGCCTCCTCCGGATAGACCGGGAGGACGGGGTCAAGGAGTTCCGGACGCCGGTCCACCTGGCGGGCGGTGTACCAGTGCGTATCCACCATGACCGGGATCTCCGGCAGGCCGGTTGCCGGCGCCGACGCCGCGCTGCCCTGCGGGCTTTTCTCCGCTTCGTCCCCTCGAGCGGTCGACACGTCTGCGTCGGCGCCTGAGCCGGTCTCGGGCCGCCGTACCGGCTGTGCCTCGGCCGGTGGCGGTGTGGACGCCTTGTCGGATGGGATCGGCACATCTGCCGCCAGGGGTTCGGACGGTGCGGCAGCGGCCTCGGTCGCCACGGGCGGCTGGGATGCGGGCGGAGTCGGCGCGGCCACGATGCGCGCCTGCAGCACCCGCTCTACGGAGCCGCCGTAGGGTGCGGGCTGGATCAGCATGATGAGGGCGAGATGCAGAGCGGCGGAGAAGACGATGGCCTTGAGCAGGCGTCTGCCCTGTTTGTCCATCATCTTCGCGGCGAGACTCGCATCATCCATGTGCGGGGACGACGACGGATGTTCAAATGGCGGACTGTAACCTATGCTTGTGCCTTTAACCCAGATTTGTCATTAGGCCGGCCTGTGCCTACGAAGATCACCCCGGCGTGTGTGAAGCCTGTCCCCATCGCCATGCCACCACGGCCTGCGCGCGCCAGGGCCTCCGTCTGGCGGCAGTATCAAGCCCGTTCGCTTAGGGAACCGCTGATTAAATGGCTGCGCGGGCGAATCGCTGCGTTGCGCGGTGCTCGCTGCCTCGCCTATCTCCTTGATATGTCTCGATCGCTGCGCGCCGGGCGCCTTGCGCTTCATCCCGCTCGCCTATTTTTTCAGCGTTTCCTTAGCCCTCGAGGTACCCCATGGGCTCGTTGCCCGTGCGCGAATCTGCTCGCCATACGACTCGCCATCATCGCGTGCCCTAATGACAAATCCGGGTTTAAGTCATGCCGTGGAGCGCCCATGAAGCCGGACTTCATCCCCCCTGCCCTCATTGCCCTGGCCACCGGCCTGTTGACCCTTATCGTTTCCACCGGCGCGGCCGCCGTCGAGGTGCGGCAGATCGAGCTGCGCACCGCCGACGCGGACATCCCGGTGTACGTCGCCCGCCCCGATGGTCCAGGGCCCTTCCCGCCGGTGCTCTTCATCCATGCCAAACGTGGCATCGATGAGGCGGAGCAACGGCACATCCGGGAACTGGCCGAGCGGGGCTACCTTGTGGTCATGCCGGACTGGCAGAGCGGCCGCATGATCGAGCGCTGGCCCTCGGCGCACAACCCGGAGACGGAAAAGGACGTCGAGGCGGCCATGGACTATTTGATACGGCTGCCCGAGGCGTGCCGCATCCCCATCGGCATCGTCGGCATCTCGCGCGGCCCCTATTACGCCATCCGGCTCGCGGCCAAGCGCGGCCCGGACATCGCCGCCATCGTCAGCTATTACGGCCACATGCAAGACCCCAACGCCCCCGAGCCGGACCAGCTCTTCCGCGTCGCGCCCGAGATCATGCAGATTACCACCCCTATCCTGTTCCTGATCGGCGAGCAGGATTTCGAATTGCGGCGCATGGTGGGCGGGCGCGCCTTCTACGCCCTGTGGGAACGCGGCGTGCCGGTGGAGTACCAAGTCTACCCCCTCGCCCGGCGTGCCTTCGATTTTCGCCCCGACCAGGGCCCGGAGGAGAAAATCGCCACCCGGCATGCGCGCCAGCGCGCCGACCGCTGGCTCAGGCAGTGGATGCGGCTGGACGCCTCCGGGCGGTGCCAGTAGTGGTCACGGCAGGCTGGTCTGGCCTGACCTGGGCAGTGGCGTTGCTGGGCTGGAGCGCCCTGGTGACGGCGCAAACCCCAGCCGCCGTCGAGCTCCATGTTGGTGGCCACCGCATCACCGCCGAGCTGGCCACCACCCCGGCGGCACGCGAGCGGGGCCTCATGTATCGGGACGGCCTGCCTGCGGACCACGGCATGTTGTTCGT
The DNA here is from genome assembly GCA_037445185.1 of Hydrogenophilales bacterium. Classification (GTDB taxonomy): domain Bacteria; phylum Pseudomonadota; class Gammaproteobacteria; order Burkholderiales; family Thiobacillaceae; genus JANWZL01. The sequence goes on from JBBIKZ010000083.1 coordinate 7,357, forward strand.
CTATGCCGAGCCGGAGCGGATCTGCATGTGGATGAAGAACACCCGCATCCCCCTCTCCGTGGCCTTTTTGGACGAGCGGGGGGCGATCATCAACATCGCCGAGATGCAGCCCGGCAGCCTCGAGCCCCACTGCGCCGCGCGTCCGGCCCGCTATGCGCTCGAGATGACGCGCGGCTGGTTCGCCCGCCACGGCCTGGCACCCGGCAGGCGCATCACCGGGCTCGAGCGGCTGCCGGCCGCGCCCTGATCGCCGTGGCTATCTACGCCGCGCGCCCTCGGCGCTGGCGAGCATCTGCTCGATACGCTCGGCCTCCACATAGCCTGGGATGCGCCGGCCGTCACCGAAGATGAGCGCCGGCGTGCCGTCGATGCGCAGCCGCTGGCCCAGGGCCAGGTTCTTGTCCACCGGGTGATCGCAGTCGCTGCGCCCACCCTCCGGCAGGCGGTTGCGCAGCATCATGTCCCGCCAGGCCTGCAGCCTGTCCTTGCTGCACCACACCAGCTTGCTCTTACGACCGGCGTCGGGGTGCATGGGCAGCGGGTACGGGAAGATGTAGATGGTCACGTCGTTGAGCTTGGCGAGTTCCGGTTCCAGCTTGCGGCAATAGGGACAGTCCGGGTCGGAGAACACGGCCAGGCGCCGTTTGCCGTTGCCCTGCACCATCTTGATCGCCTGGTTGAGCGGCAGGCTGTCGAAATCGATCGCGTTGAGCCGCTCCATGCGCTCGCCGGTCACATTCCTGCGCTGCTTCACGTCCAGCAGCTCGCCCACCAGGACGTAGTCACCCTTGCCGCTGGCATAGACCACCGCCTTGCCGCGCGGCCCGTCCACCACGACCTCGTAGAGGTCGGGCAGAGGCGTCCTGGTGACGCTCACCACCCTGGCCTCGGGCGCCAGGGCCTGCACCGCCTGGCGCGCCTCCTTTTCCCCGGCGTGAGCCAGGGGCAGTCCCAAAGTGGTCATGAGCAGGACGGCAAAAGATTTCATTGGGTTTCCTTTCGCACTCGACGAGTTGAGGGTGGTCGGCCATGCCGCGGCAGTCCGTACCCGCTATTGCACGGCATGGCGGATGAACGCCTGCTTCAGCCACGCCTGGCGGTCGGTGATGATCAGACCGCTATTGCGCAGCCATGCCAGTCCGGCATTGTCATTGTTGAAAAGTTTCTTCAGCCCCCCGGTGGCGAATTGCATGGCGGCCACGTCCTCGACCCGCCGCAGGGCATAGGCTTGCAGGCGCCCGATCTCGCCGGGGTTCCCGCCGCCGGCGAGCATGCTGGCGAGTAGCCGGCAGTCCCTGAAGCCCAGATTGACCCCCTGCCCGGCCAGGGGATGCACCGTGTGTGCGGCATCGCCCACCAGCACGAGCCCCGGCCGCACCCAGGCGCGCGCGCGACGGCGCTTAAGGGGAAAGGCGACCTGCGGGGTGATGCGCCGCAGGGCGCCGAGGGCATGACCGCCCGCCTCCGCCACGCGGCTGGCGAAGGTCTCGGCCGGCATGGCCAGCCGTTCGGGTACGTCCGCGTTGCGACTGGACCAGACGATGGAGATGCGCCGGCCCGGCAGCGGCAGCCAGGCCAGCACGCCGTCGCGGCGAAACCACTGGTAGGCGATGCCGCGATGGGGGCGTTCGGTCTCGAAGTTGGCCACCACGCCCGCCTGAGCGTAGTCCTCCTCGTCCACCTCGATGCCGGCCTGCCGCCGCAGCCAGGAGTGGGCCCCGTCCGCCCCCACCAGCAGGCGGGCGGAGAGCTTCCGTCCATCGGCGAGCAGCAGGGCGTGGGTCTGCTCGCCCCAGGCGACGGCCTCGGCCGTGCCCTCGATCAGGTCCACCTGCCCGCGCTCGCGCAGCGCCTGCCACAGGGCATGCTGCAGCCGTCCGTTCTCGGCGATCCAGGCGAGCGCCCCGAGCCCCGCATCGAGGGCGTCCAGATGGAGCCGCCCGCCCGCGTCGCCAAAGATGCGCATCTCGCGCACGGGCTCCGCCCGCAGCGGCGCCTGCCAGGCGCCCAGCGCCTCGAGCCAGGCGACGTTGCCGGGACTGAAGGCATAGATGCGGCTGTCCCAGGCTTCCGTGGGGGGCTGGGGGGGATGCGGCTCGAGCAGGCACACCCGATGCGCCGTGCCCGCCAGGGCGAGCGCCAGGGCGGTGCCGGTGAGCCCGCCGCCCACCACCACCACGTCGTAGTCCACCTTCGCTGCGCCGTTCACGTCTTACCCCTCACCACGCCCCGGCCCCGAACATCATCTTGCGGGCGAATAGCCGTTTGGCCGCCGGCACGCTGTCCAGAAGGCTGAGCGCCAGGCCGCGCGCCTGACGCAGGAGGGGCAGATCGTTGGCAAAGACCTCCACCAGCAGATCGGTCATGGCGATGCCTCCCGTCACGTCGTCACGGCGCAGCGCGTGGTAGCGGGTCAGGAACGCGCTGCCGCCCAACGCCTCGCGCGGGCAGTCCAGCACGCACGAGGCCAGTTTCCAGACATCGCGCAGGCCCAGGTTGAAGCCCTGGCCGGCCACGGGGTGCAGGGTCTGCGCGGCATTGCCGATGCGCGCGAGGCCCGCCCTGTCCTCGGCCGCCGCGGTCACCAGCCGCAGGGGATAGGCGGTGCGCGCCCCCGCCGCCAGGAACCGCCCCTGCCGGTCGCCGAAGGCGGCCTGTAGCCGGTTCAGGAAGCCCGCCTCATCCAGGGCCAGCCGCTCCTCCACCCGATCCGCGGGGGTAGTCCACACCAGGGCATAGTCGCCGTGCAGGGGCAGGAGCGCGATGGGCCCCTCCGGCGTGAAACGCTCGTAGGCGACATGGGCGTGCGCACGCGAGGTCTGCACCGTGCAGACCAGGGCGCTGGCGTCGTAGTCCTTCACCGTGCGCACCCCCGGCAGGCTGCGCCCCCCGTCGGCCAGAACGATGAGACGGGCACTCAGGCTCTGCAATCGCCCGCCGCTTTCATACGCCACCAGGCCGCAGCCCGCGGCGGGCCGGACGGCGTGCACGCGGGCGCCGCGGATGAGGCGGGCACCGCTTTCCGGCAGCCCCTGGGCGAGTGACCGGTAGAGATCGCCGTAGGCCACCGTGTAGCCCAGGGCGGGCACGTCCGCTTCCCGCGCGGTGAGCCGTGCACGACCGAACCCGCTGCGCTGCGAGACATGGATGGTCTCGATGGCGGTGGCCCGGGCCGCGAGCCACGCCCAGGCGTCGAGTCGTTCCAGGATCAGGCGCGATCCGTGCGACAGGGCGATGGCGCGCGGGTCGCTGCTAGCGAACCCCTGTCTGGCCTCGAGCAGGGCGACGGCCAGACCGCTGTCCCGGAGGGCCAGGGCCAGCGCCGCCCCCACCGGGCCGCCGCCGACAATGGCGATGTCAACATGAGTAGGCAATGCGTTCATCTCGCCCATCTCGACTGCCTCCCCCGTCGGCGGCCGGCGGC
>JBBIKZ010000084.1:0-10655 GCA_037445185.1 Hydrogenophilales bacterium
GTATGGTGGTAGACGCGTAACTTGTTGTTATGTAAGTGGCTATCGGATGCTTCCTGTCGAATGTCACCGATGCCGGCGCGAAGGGGGTATTACCACTTCCTGTTGCCCGGCAGCACGCCAGGGTGTGTCCCCTCCATGACTGTGGTTTCATGCGCCTGATCCGTGTCCATACGCGCGCATCGATGTATCGGGCTTTATCCCGACCCAGCGCGCCATGCGTGTGAACGACACGGACCCCAGTGCATCGTCGATGGAGAAATCCGCTTGAACGGCTCCCCGCTGCATTTCTTCGAACGCTCCATGGTCGCCCGCCTGGGTGGCGCCATTGCCGCCATCGCCCTGCTGGCGGTGCTGGGCATGTCTGTCTCCAGCATGGTGGCCCTGTCCACCCGCGGCAGCGGCGAGGCCATAAACCTGGCGGGCAGCCTGCGCATGCAAAGCTGGAAGATGGCCAGTCTCTACCTGGCCCATCCCACTTCCGACCCGGCCGGCAGCCGGGCTCGCCTGCGCGCGGCCGTGGCGAGCTTCGACGCCACCCTAACTGCCAACCCCATCACCGACATGCTGCCCGGCAGCAGCGAACTCGACCTGGTCGGCAGCTACGAACGGGTCCGGGCGGATTGGCAGCAGCGCATCCGGCCGCGTTTCCTCGGCCTGGCGGAAGGGCGACGAGTAGACCCCGATGAGCAGGACAAGGCGGCGATGCTGGCCGATGTGGGCGCATTCGTCACCGCCATCAATGGTCTGGTCAAGCAGATGGAGCTCGCCACCGAGGCCAAGATCCGGGTCATGCAGATGGTGCTGGGCACCGCCCTCGTCTTCACCGTGCTCGTCGTCTTGCTCTCCGTCTATCTCATCCACACCGGGCTGGTGCAACCGCTCAGGACGCTCCTCGCCTTCTCCAGCCGGGTCGGTCAGGGCGACCTTACGGTGCGCACCGAATACACCGGCGAAGACGAACTGGGGCGTCTCGGCCAGGCCTTCAACGCCATGGCCGAGGACCTGTCCAAGCTCTACGCCGATCTCGAGGGCCGGGTGAGACAGAAGACCGCCGAGCTCATCCGGAGCAACCAATCCCTGGAGCTGCTCTACCAATCCATCGCGCGGCTCCACGGCGCGCCACCCGGCCGCGAGACCTATCTCGCCGTCCTGCGCGACATCGAGCGGGTGCTGGGTCTTGGGCACGGTCTCATCTGTCTCGGGGAACGGGGAACGAATCGGGGCGAGGTGGCGGCCAGCACCCTACAACCGGGTGACGCCAACCCCTGTGACCGGGCGCAATGCGCCTGGTGTCACGGCACCGACACCCCGCGCGCCAGCATCACGCCGGAGGGCGCACAGCTCCTCACCCTGCCCTTGTCGGACGCGGAACGGCAATACGGCGTGATGATCATCGAGCTGCCCGCGGGCGGGCATCCCGAGACCTGGCAGATCCAGTTGCTGGAGGCCCTCTCCCGCCACATCGGGGTGGCCATCGGCGCCGAGCGCCGTATCGAACAAGGCCGACGGCTGTCACTGCTGGAGGAAAGGGCGGTCATCGCCCGTGAGCTGCACGACTCGCTAGCCCAGTCGCTCGCCTACATGAAAATCCAGGTCAGCCGTCTGCGGACGGCCCTGCGCGACCCGGACCACATACCCCAGGCGCAGCAGATCCTGCAGGAGCTGCGCGAGGGACTCAACGGTGCCTACCGTCAGCTGCGCGAGCTGCTCACCACCTTTCGGCTACGCATGGAGGGAGAGGACCTGGCCTCGGCGCTCGCCCAGACCGTGGCGGAATTCTCCGAGCGGGGCGGCATCGACATCGACCTCGATTTCGCGCAAGCGGATTGCGCGCTTACCCCCAATGAGGAGATCCATGTACTGCATGTGGTGCGCGAGGCCCTGTCCAATGTCGTCAACCACGCCCAGGCGCGCCATGCCCGGGTGCACCTGGGCTGCAGGCCGGACGGCCGGGTGCAGGCCGTGGTGGAGGACGACGGCGTCGGCATTCGCAAGACCGCCCACGTCCACCACTACGGCATGACCATCATGGAGGAACGCGCCCGCACCCTGCACGGCGAACTGCGTTGCGAGGCCCGGCCGGAAGGCGGCACCCGCGTCGTGCTCACCTTTCTTCCCACCAGCCGGACCGCCGAGTCCACCTCGAGAAGGATCGCCCCATGACCGATACCCCCCAGCGGCTGCTGATCATCGACGACCACCCCCTGTTCCGCCGGGGTGTCATGCAGCTGGTGAAGCAGGTACCCGACTTCGACGTGGTGGGCGAGGCCTCCTCGGGCCAGGAGGGCATCGAGCTCGCACAGCAGCTCGAACCAGACATGATCCTGCTGGACCTCAACATGAAGGACATGAGCGGCGTGGAGGTACTCAAGGTCATCAAGGCGAGCGGGTCGGACGCGCGCGTGGTCATGCTCACCGTCTCCGACGCCGAGGCCGACCTGGTGGCCAGCCTGCGCGCCGGGGCGGACGGCTATCTACTCAAGGAGATGGAACCGGAGGACCTGCTCGCCAAGCTGCAGGAGGCGGCCGCGGGCCAGATGCCCCTGACCGAACGCCTGACCGCGCTACTCGCCCACTCCCTGCGCGCCGAGGCACAACCGCGCGACCCGGACCAGGCCGGGCTTACCGAGCAGGAACGACGCATCCTGGATCTCATTGCCGCCGGCAAGAGCAACAAGCTGATCGCGAGAGAGCTCGACATCGCCGAGGGCACGGTCAAGGTGCACGTCAAACACCTGCTCAGAAAGCTCAACCTGCGCTCACGCGTGGAGGCGGCGGTGTGGGCCATCCAGCAGAAGCGCGGCGGGCGGGCAGGCTCCTCGTGACCCTGCGCTCGAATACTTTTGGCTGTAGGTTGGGCGCCGGTCACCCGTGCAACAGTCCTCTGGACAATCCGAAGTCAACCCTGCTTTTTCGCCAGCAACCTCAACGCCTGCCGGATGGCCTCCTCCAGGGCCAATCCCTCCGGCAGTTGCTTGACGATGGGCATGGCCTCCTTGTCGGAGTAGCCCAGGGCGATCAGGGCGTGCAGGGCGTCGGCCTGGATGCCGGCGGGGGTGGCAGCGGGGCCGGCGGGCAGGGCATCGGCGAGTTTGCCCTTGAGCTCCAGCAGCAGGCGCTCGGCCGTCTTCCTGCCCACGCCGGGGATGCGCGTGAGCCGCCCGGTCTCCTGCAGCGCGACCGTCTGCACCAGTTCATCCACGCTCAGGCCCGAGAGTACGGCCAGGGCCAGCTTGGGCCCCACACCAGTGATGCGGATGAGCAGGCGGAACACCTCCCGCTCCTTGCCGGTCAGGAAGCCGTAGAGCTGCTGGGCGTCCTCCCGTACCGAAAAGTGGGTGTACAGGCTCAGCCGCTCGCCCACCGCCGGCAGGTTGTAAAAGGTGCTCATCGGCACGTCGAGCTCGTAGCCGACGCCGTGCACGTCCACCAGGATCTGGGGCGGGTGTTTCTCCAACAAGGTGCCGGTGAGTCTGCCGATCATGCCCCCTCCCTTCCGTTGATCCAGGCTGCCAGCGCCGGCGCCAGCAGCACGGCGGCGAGGAGGATCGCGTGCAGGTGCGCGGCGACGATGCTGTCGCGTATGGCCGGCAACAGCCGGGCCGGGCTGGCGGCGTGGGAGCGCAGCGCGGCCGCGGCTCGCACGGCCGGCAGCAGGCCGAGCAGGCCGATCAGGGCCCAGGCCTGAAGCCACCCCATGGCGACGCCCAACACCAGCCAGCCGCCGGCCAGGGCCAGGATCACGGCGTAGCCCTGGGCCGCCCGCGCGGGCGCCAGGCGCGCGACCCAGTGACGCTTGCCGGCGATGAGGTCCGCGCGCCGGTCGGGGAACTGGTTGATGTAGAGGATGTTGGTGGTGAGCAGGGCATAGGGCAGGCCGGCCAACCACGGCAGGGGATCGAAGGCGCCGCGCTGGACGTAGTCGGCCCCGGCGACGATGAGCAGGAAGCCGGTCATGACGCACACTTCACCCAGGCCGCGGCTGTTGAGTTTGCAGGGGGGGGCCGAGTAGGCCCAGCCGATCGCGAGCCCGACAAGCCCGATCCAGGCGAGCCCCGGCCCCGTGCGGTCGAGCAGCCACAGGCCGCCGGCCACCACGGCGGCGAAGAGCAGCAGGCCGTAGACCAGCATCTGGCGGGGGCTCAGCACACCGTTCTGGATGAAGCGCGAGCCGCCGGTGTAGGGGTAGAGGCGGTCATTGTTGCGCGCATCCGCGCCGTTCAGGTGGTCGTAGTAATCGTTCAGGACGTTGACCCCCGCATGGGCGAGCAGGGCCAGCGCCAGGGTGATGCCGGCGCCCGCCAGATCGACCGGAATACCCGCATGCCAGGCGGTGGCGAAGCCCAGCAGGCAGCCGGCGAGGGTGATGCTGAGGAAGGCCGGGCGGGTGGCCAGGAAGTAGCGCAGGACCGGGTTGGCCAGGCGTTCCGGGCTGGGTTCGGCCGGGGCGGCGGTCACAGCAGCCGTCCCCCGCGTATGCGACGGCCTGCCGTGGCCAGGGCGCCCAGGCCCAGGCCGCCGTGGGCATGACAGATGGCGCAGGCCAGCGCATCGGCGGCGTCGGCCTTGGGCTCGCCGGGCAGGCGCAACAGGCGCTGGACCATGTGCATGACCTGCTGCTTGTCGGCGTGACCGTTGCCCACCACCGCCTGCTTGACCTGCAGCGCCGTGTATTCGAACACGGGCTGACCGGCGTGGGTGAGCGCCGCGATCGCCGCGCCGCGGGCCTGGCCGAGCAACAGGGTGGACTGAGGGTTGACGTTGACGAACACCTTCTCCACCGCCGCCGCCTGCGGCGCATAGGTGGCGACGATCTCCTGGATGCCGGCGAAGAGGATGCGGATGCGCTCGGGCAGCTCCCCCTCGCCGCTGCGGACCACCCCGCTGGCCACGTATCGGAGCGCCTGCCCCTGCTTGTCGATGACCCCGTAGCCGGTGACCCGCAGACCCGGATCGAGACCGAGGATGCGCATCGTGGCTCACGTGTCCGGCAGGATGGCTGCCGTGTAGACCTCCTGCACGTCGTCCAGGTTGTCCAGCATGTCGAGCATCTTCTGGAACCTGGCCGCATCGTCGCCGGAGACCTCGGTCTCGTTGAGCGGCTTCATCACCGTCTCGGCGAACTCGACCCTGAACCCCGCCCGTTCCAGGGCCTCCTTGACGGTGGTCAGGTCGTTGTAAGGGGCGGTGATGACCTCGATGGAGCCGTCCTCGTTGCTGATGACGTCCTCGGCCCCTGCCTCGAGGGCGACCTCCATCACCTTGTCCTCGTTCGCGCCCGGCGCCAGGACGATCTGGCCGCAATGCTTGAACAGGAAGGCCACCGAGCCGTCGGTGCCGAGATTGCCGCCGTGCTTCGCGAAGGCGTGGCGCACGTCGGCCACGGTGCGGGTCTTGTTGTCGGTCAGGCAGTCGACGATGACCGGCACACCGCCGGGACCGTAGCCCTCGTAGCGCACCGCTTCATAGTTCACGCCCTCTAGTTCGCCCGTGCCCTTCTTGATCGCCCGGTCGATGTTGTCGTTGGGCATGTTCTCGGCCTTGGCCTTGTCGATGGCCAGCCGCAGGCGCGGGTTGAAGGCGGGGTCGCCGCCGCCCATCTTGGCCGCCACGGTGATCTCCTTGGCCAGGCGCGAGAAGATCTTGCCGCGCTTCTCGTCCTGGCGGCCCTTGCGGTGTTGGATGTTTGCCCACTTGGAATGTCCGGCCATCGCTGCCTCTTGCACTCATGCTGGAGAGTGGGCGATTTTATCAGGGTCGGCCGTCGCGGCCGCGCATCACCGCATCATCACCGCTACGAACAGCCCCCTACCCCCGATGAAGACGATCCTGCTCTGCACCGCCCTCGCCGCCCTCGCCGCCGGTTGCGCCAGCTCACGCACCCTGCGCATGGCGGACGGCTGGCCGGTCGAGGCCATCGACAGCAGCGGCCCTCACCTGAGCTTCGGTCACTGCGTGGCGAAGGCCGGGGAAATCTGCCGCCATGGCTACACGGTGCTCAAGGCCGAGGGCGGCACCGTACCGGCAAACGCCGCGGCGTTGACGGGCGGCGGTCTGTAGGACATGTCGGGCAGGTTGGAGACGCGCAGGCTGCTGGTGCGCTGTCACTGAGCCGGCCATAGGGAAGACGGCCCAGCCGGCCCGCCGGTGCTGATCACAGCGATCACAGCGTCGACGGCGGGCCGTTCGCCCGACAGCGCGAGCGCCGGCCGCGAGGGTCTCGGTCAGCGGTGGCCGGAACGCCCGCGCGCCATGGCCATCAGCAGCAGACCCGGAACCAGCAGGGTGAGGGTGGCCGGTGCGGGCACCGCCCGCGCCATGAGCTCGCCGAGTCGGTCATGGAAATAGGTGGTGGGATGCACCCCGTCCCAAAACAAAAAACGCTCGGGATCACAGTCCGCTGTCGAGATGCACGGCTGCGACGTGTTGTACAGACCGCTGGCCGCGTAGTCCCTGAACAGGCCGAAGACATCGAAGTCGACGATGCGCACGAAGGGATCGGCATCCAGCGTGTTGAGGATGCCGGCGAGGGCGGTGTTGAATGTCTCGGTATAAAGGCTCATTGCCGGGGCATAGGCACTGCCGTACATACCCGCCAGACTGCCCAGCACGGCATCGGGCGTCTGGCCCAGATCCGGCAGGTTGGGCACCAGGAAGTCGCGCGCGCCCAGGCTGGCCAGGAGTAGCCCGCCCGTGATGAGCAGGGATCTGAGCGTGGTGTCCATGGGGCCTCCGATGGTATTCGACGGCGAGGGCCGGTACGCCTCGCCGGCGATCCAGCCGCGCGATCCTTTTGTACCACCGACGCCGCCCCGTGTCACCCCGCTCGCCATCAGTTGCCCAGTTTGGCCGCCGTGGACACGACCCGGGCCACCAGCCCTGCCACCCGGTCGGCCATCGCCGGATCGACCAGGTTGCCCTCGCCATCGAAGGCCGTGTCGGCCCGCGGTAGGGCCACACCCCCCGGCAGGACCAAGGCACCGACGGTCTCAAGCACCCGGCGCACGTGGTCCTGGCCCTGTATGCCGCCCAGGGTGCCGGGCGAGGCGCTCATGAGACCGACCACCTTGCCGGCGAAGGGGTTTTCGCCGCGCACCCGCGGCGTGCGCGAGACCCAGTCCAGGGTGTTCTTGAGCAGCGCGGGGAGGGAGTGGTTGTATTCCGGCGAGACGACGATGAGCCCCTGCTGCGCCGCGATCAGCGCATGTAGCCTAAAGGCGTGGTCGGGCGGGCCCTCGTCGGCCTCGAGGTCGCCGTCGTAGATCGGCAGGGGGTAGTCGTTCAACTCGATGTAGGTGACCCGTGCGCCGGCCGCCTCGGCCAGGCGCGCGGCGGCCCGGGCCAGTTTCTTGTTGAGGGAATCGCGCCGCAGGCTGCCGGCGAAGACGAGCAGATTCACGCTCAAGAGGTCGCTCCTTGCGTCATGTCGAACAGCAGCAGTTCGGCCGCCTCGCAAGCCACGATGTCCAATCGGGCCTCGTCACGGATCTTCGCCCCATCGCCCGCCTGCATGGTGAGGCCATCGAGGGTGAGGGCGCCGCGCGCGACCTGCAGATAGGCCAGCCGGCCCGGTCCGAGCGGGTGGGTGACCGCTTCGCCCGCGACCAGGCGGGCGGCGTAGAGCTCGGTGTCCTGGTGGACCGTCACGCTGCCGTCGCGCCCATCGGGCGAGGCCACCAGCCGCAGACGCCCCTGCAGTTCGGCGGGCGCGAAGCGTTTCTGTTCGTAGCCGGGGGCGAGCCCGCGGGTGGCGGGCTCGATCCAGATCTGCAGCAGGTGCACCGGCGTGTCCGCTGAGGGGTTGTACTCGCTGTGCAGGATGCCTTTGCCCGCGCTCATGCGCTGCACCTCGCCGGCGGTGATGACCGAGCCGTTGCCCAGGCTGTCCCTGTGCTCCAGAGCGCCATCCAGGATCCAGGTGACGATCTCCATGTCGCGGTGGCCGTGGGTCGGAAAGCCGCCGCCGGGCGCGATGCGATCCTCGTTGATCACCTTGAGCGTACCGTAGCCCATCTCCTGCGGATCGTAGTAGTCGGCGAAGGAGAAGCTGTGCCAGGTGTCCAGCCAACCGTGGTTGGCGTGGCCGCGGCTGTGGGCGGGGCGAAGACGGATCACCGCCTCAGTCCTTGAAGGCCTCGACCGGGATGCGGATAAAGACCTCGTCGCCGATGCCGGGCAGGAACTTGGTCATGCCGAAATCGGAGCGCTTGATGCGGGTGGTGAGATCGGCCCCACAGACCTCCTTCTTGTTGATCGGGTGCACGCCGCAATGGAAGTGGCCGACGGCCAGTTTCACCGGTTTCTCCACGCCCAGCAAGGTCAGCGTGCCGTGGACCTCGGCCGGCTTGCCCTGCTTGAAGATGAACTTGTCGGACTTGAAGGTCATGGTGGGATGCTTCTCCACGTTGAAGAAGTCCTCGTTCCTCATGTGCTTGTCCCAGTCTTCCAGGCCCATGTCTATGGAGGCAGTGTCGATCACCACCTCGACGCTGCCCTTCTTGGCCGCGCTATCCAGGGTGATCTTGCCCGTGGTCTTGTTGAAGCGTCCGCGCTGGGTGGAAAAGCCGAGATGGCTGACCTCGAACATGGGGAAGGTGTGGCGGCTGTCAATGGTGTAGCTTTCGGCCGACAGGGCGTTTGCTGCCAGCACGGCACCTGTAGTCATAACAACCAGGCTAAGCTTCATGTCGTCTCCTTTCTCCAGGGTCGATACACTTCATGGTTTGCCGCCGGGGCGCGTGCCGGCTGCAGCCGGTGGCGCCTCGGCGGCGACGAAACGGAAACGGACCTGGACCTCGTCGGCGACGATGCTCGGGTCGCCCCAGGGGCCGGTACCGATGCCGTAATCCAGACGCTTGAGGGGGAAGGCGCCCTCCAGGATGGCGTTCCTGCCCTGCAGGCGATAGGTGAAGGGCGCGACCACCTCGCGCGTGCGGCCCTTGATCGTCATCTGGCCGCGCACTTCATAGCGGTCGCCGCCCAAATGCCTGAGACCTGTGGCGACGAAACGGGCGGTCGGATGCTGGCGCACGTCGAACCAGTTGCGGCTCACCACCTCGTCGTAGACCTCACGCGAGCCCATGTCGAAGCTGGCCAGTTCCACCTCCAGGGTGGCCCGGGCCGTCTCCGGTCGGGCGGGATCGAAGGCGATCTGGGCGTTGAAACGGCGGAACTCGCCCTGCACCGGCACACCCATCTGCCTGGAGACGAAACTGACCTGGCTCTGCGCGGGTAGGATGCGATCGAACTGAGCGGCCGGCGCCTGACCGGCGGGCAGTAGGGTGGCGCCCAGCAGCAGGAGGATGAATCTCATGTCGTCTCCTTTCCAGGCTTGACGCGGGGCAGCATGCGGCGCAGGACGTCGTCGCGGTCGACGAAGTGATGCTTGAGGGCCGCCGCCACGTGCACGACGAGGAGGGCGATCAAGGCATAGGCGAGCCAGGCGTGCAGCGTGGCTAGGCGCTCGCCCAGGGCCTCGTCCTTGGACAGCAGGTCCGGGATGGGCAGCACGCCCAGGTAGACGGTCTGGAAACCTTTGGCCGAACTCATCAGCCAGCCGGCGAGCGGGATGGCCAGCATCAGGGCATAGAGGGTCCAGTGCGTGAGCTCGGCGGCGCGGCGCTGCCAGGCCGGGAGGGAGTCCGGCAGGGGCGGCGACGGATGACTGGCGCGCCACAGCAGACGCAGCACGGCCAGCCCGAACACCGTCACCCCCAGCCACTTGTGCCAGGCGTAGAACTCGAGTTTTTGCGGCGAGAGCGGCATCTCGGTCATGGTCAGGCCGAGCAGCACGGCCGCCAGGATCAGCACGGCGACGATCCAGTGCAGGGCGATGGCAGTGCGGGTGTAGGTCGTGGCGCTCATCAAGGCTGCTCGGCTGGCATGGGTTCGCGCGCGTCGGGACTCAACCACGATAGCACAGGCAGCTTGAACCCAGATTTGTCATTATGCCGGCCAATGCCTACGAAGATCGCCCCGGAGTGTGTGAAGCCTGTCCCCATCGCCGTGCCACCACGGCCTGCGCGCGCCAGGGCGGCCGTCTGGCGGCAGTATCAAGCCCGTTCGCTTAGCCCTCGAGGTCCACCATGGGCTCGTTGCCCGTGCGCAAATCTGCTCGCCATACGGTACGCCATCATCGCGCGCCCTAATGACCCTAAAAACCTCAGTTGACCGCTCCTTGGCCTTCGCAAAGACGCATGGAACCTGACGTTTGCGCCTCCGAGCACGCTCACCCGGAAGGTGAGGCCGCTACGCGCCCGCGCTCGGGTCTGTGCGCGCGTCTGGCTGCGTTGCTCCTCCTTGCGGGGGCGCCCCATAGCGTCGTCCGAGGGGCCCCGCGTGAGCGGGGATCGGACAGCGGAGGGGATGCCGGCGACTGCCCCGGGGGCGCCCGCATCCTGCTCCGCGGTCGCATCCCCTGCGGGGCCCCTGCTCCGCGCTACGCAGTCGCCGACCCCGCGGCGTCGTCGCGCCGAGCCCCCCACACGCACAAACCCGCCTTCGGGCGCGTTCAACTGAGGTTTTTAGGATGACAAATCTGGGTTGAACCGCATTCAGTGTTACATGGCACACGCTGTCGAGGAGCAGGCAGGGATGAGGCGCGCGAACACTCGATTTCAGCCCCCACACCCTGACGCGATCCTCCGCAAGCGGGG
>JBBIKZ010000085.1:0-10646 GCA_037445185.1 Hydrogenophilales bacterium
CTAACTTCCTCCAAGGGGTCAGGCTTCATTGATCACTCCTCCAGATGGGCTCCGACGGCCAGCGTCGATGACTCCGCGATCGCGCGCGACACTTCGCGCCGTGCCGCTTGCATGAATTCGTCGATCAGGCCGAAATCGTACACGGCCTTGGCGACCGCCTCATCGTCATCGAGGATGATGGAGGTGGCATTGAACGCGAGGCTCAACAAGTGCAGCAACGTGCCGCGAAACATCAGCGAGGACGGCGTGGCTTGCACGATCTCCTCGCGCAGGACCCGGTAGACATCGAGGATGCGCTCGACGATGTCGGCGCGGCATACGAGTTTCCGGTTGAGCAGGGGGCGGATGCGTGCATCGAAGCGGTCGATTTCGGCAACCAAGGTTTCAGCAGCGGCGGCCAACGGCACCTCGACGACCGTGTAGGCGTCGTCGATCTGGCGCAGCGTGGTCTGCTTGTCTGCCGGCGCGGCAAAATCTTCCTCGAGCTGCGTCGCCAATCGGTCACGCTCGAGCCTGATCGCGCCCTCGATCAATGCACCGTCGTTCGGGTTGTACACCCTCGCCTGCGGATAGGCACGCACCCATTGTGCCATGTGCCGGCGTGCCGTCTCGAAGACGAAATTCGTCAAGACGGTGCCACCGAAATTGCCTGGCACTTCCAAATTCTGCGTCGCCACGTTGCTCAACAGCCGGCGCAGACGATCCGCCCGCGGCTGCCTGCCGTGGTAGACCGTCTCCTGGGCGTGGTGGCGCGCTTTGTCTTTGTAGCCGACATCGACCCCGAAGAGATAAACCCGCTTGAAGCCGAGCCCCAGCGCGAGGGCAAGACCCATGTTGGTCACGGTCGGTTGGGTCTCCAGCGGCGGCCGCTCGATGAACCACTGCGCGACGAGCAGGTTACCCATCGTGTCCGCCTCTTTGATCGCCAGACGCGCGGTACGAAAAAGCTCGATGACACGGGGTTCCATCACCTGCGTGGTGACAAGATCGATCCGTTTGAGGAATTCGTGCGGCAGGGCCTCGACCAGGACCTCATAGGTGAGGGCGGTGCGTTCCATCTCGATGTGAAAATCCGGACGGATACCGGCGTGGTAGAGCGCCGCAAGTGCCGTGCCACAGCTGATGATCACCGCCCGGTCTTGGTATTGCTTGAGCAGCGGCAACTGTTCGTCGAGCGAGGGGCCGGCGCCAACGATGAAGGCGACGGCTTCCCCACTAACGACACTGGGCCGCTGATAGACGGGTAGCCCTCGGTTCAGATTCTGGAAGCTGTGCCGGATCGAGATGATCTCGTCGTCGAAGAAACCCAGCCCATAGAACATCTGCCAGAGCGTGTCGGTGATCATGGTCTCGATCCGCTCGATGTCCTCTGATTTGGGCAAGGCGGGAAAGATCGCCGCGCCATGCACGAAAAAGGACGGCAGGTTTCTCAGCAGGCCATTCATGAAGGCTTGGGACAGACGCTCGATGTCAGGCTCGAGGATGAAGGTGAGGTCGGTGCCCTTGGCCATTGCCACACGGCTCAGTTCCACATAGTCATGGAAGAAGGTCGACAGCCGGAAGGCGTCGATGTCGGTCTCCATCAGGATCAAGTGGCGCACGTCAAAGTCGAGCAGCAACCGAGAGATCGGATAGCCGACGCCACTGCCGACGACGATCAGCAGCGGGATGTTCTTCGCATCCCCGAAGACCGGATAGCGGTAAAGCCCGGTGTGGTCGGGGTAATGCTTGGTGAAGTGACGACGGAAAAGGTCGGGAAAGACCTTATCCAGGCGGGAGTAAAAATAGTGCGCCGTGTCGTCCTGTTCTGGCGGCGCGTCCTCAACCAGTCGCAGGTTGTGGAAGGCGAGGATCTGGTGGCGCCGGTCGGCATCAGCCAGCTCCGCCAGACGTTTCGCAGCATCGAGCATCAAGGGGGGCAAGGGCTGGATCGTGCCATCCTGATGGCGGATGGCCAAGTCGCCCTGGTCGGAGATATCCAGCGTCGCCGTGGGCGCTGCTTCGATCACCTTCTGGTGGATCTCCGGCATGTTGAGCCGGAAGAATTCCAGATTCGCCTGGGCGGTGGCGTGGAGCTTGGCGAGGTAGGCCTGTTGCAGGGGCGTCATTTACGCTTAACCGATGTCGTTCCAGTCGAGGGGGGTACCGCGGGCAAGCGCGCGCTTGACGCGCTTGCCCAGGACCTTGTCGTACTCCCGCGGCGGCAACCCGAACCCCGGGCGGATGATACGGATGTTTTCGCGGGTGAGCACATCGCCCGCGGCGATGTCCTGGCTCACATAGATGGAGCGGCGGAAGACGAGGGAGCCCTGCTCCGCTTGCGTCGGACCGTAGTGCACCCTGCCCAAGGCCTGCCAGGCGCGCTCGGTCTCCGCCCGCAGTTGCGCGAATTCGGCCGGCTCCATGGAGAAGGCGGCATCGCCCCCCCCTTCGGCCCGCGCCAGCGTGAAGTGCTTCTCGATCACGCTCGCCCCCAGCGCCACGGCGGCCACCGCCACCCCCACACCGAGCGTGTGGTCGGACAAGCCGACCTCGCAGTCGAAGAGCTCGCGCAGATGCGGCAGGGTGCGCAGGTTTGAGTGCTCCGGGGACGCGGGATAGGTGCTGGTGCATTTGAGCAGGACGAGATCGCGGCAGCCGGCGGCGCGCGCCGTGCGCACCGCCTCGTCGAGTTCCGCCACCGTGGCCATGCCGGTGGAGAGGATCATCGGCTTGCCGGTGGCCGCCACCTTGCCGATCAACGGCAGATCGACGTTCTCGAAGGAGGCGATTTTGTAAGCAGGCACATCGAGGCTTTCGAGAAAATCGACTGCCGTCTCGTCGAAAGGGGTGGAAAAGGCGATGAGCCCCAACTCCCGGGCACGACGAAAGATCGGTTCGTGCCATTCCCAGGGTGTATGCGCCTCGCGGTAGAGGTCATAGAGCCTGCGCCCGGCCCATAGGCTTTGCGGATCGTCGATGAGGAAACCGACGGCCTCGACATCGAGCGTCATCGTGTCAGCCGTGTAGGTCTGCAACTTGATCGCGTCGGCGCCGCTCTTTGCCGCCGCCTCGACGATCGCGAGCGCCCGCTCGAGCGACTGGTTGTGGTTTCCCGACATCTCGGCGATCAGGAAGGGGGGCTGATTCACGCCGACCGGGCGGTTGGCGATGCGCAATTCAGGCATGGGTGGCGAAACCTTTACGATAAAAACCCCGGTACAAACGATAGCCGGCGCCGGCGAACATCGCCATCGAGGCACGGTTGTCGGCAAGCACCTCCGCTTCCAATACCCGTACCTCGGGCCGGGATCGATGCAGCCAATCCTCCGCCGCGGTGAGCAAGGCCACACCCCAGCCTTGCCCCTGCAGCCCCGGCACGAGGTAAATCGATATCCGGGCCAGATCCGCTTCGACATCGAAGCGTATCACCCCCAGCGCCTTGCCCCCATACGCTGCAATCAACAAATCGCGCTGTGGATTCGCCAGCACAGCCTCGAACCATTGGCGATGCGTCTGTGCATCGATGGCAGCGGTATCGATGGCCCATAGCCGCGTCTGGGGATGATTGCGCCACACGTAAATCCTTTCGCAGTCTTCGCTGACTGCGCGTCTGAGCACGATCTGCGACGCCAGCATACGGGCCACGACCCTTCGGCACCCCTTGCCGTCCGTAAGCGTCATACCTTGCTCCGCCATGTGGGCGCGCCACGCCGGTTGACTCAGCATCTCCGCGATAAGGTTCACCAGACGATCCACCGTCACTTCTTCGGCACGGCCGAGATAGAGTTGAGCCCCGGCGCGGGCGAGCCGTTCGCCCTGCTCTACCTGATTGTCGGCAGTGGCCATGACGATGCCCGGCAGGCCCAGGCAGCAGCGCTCCCAGGAGCTCGTGCCGCCAGCGCCGATGAAAAGATCGGCCTCACACATCAAGTCGGCCATCGTCTCGACCTGGACGTTGAGCCTCGTGTTGGGGAGCAGGCGGCAGACTGCTGCGATGGCTTCGCGGTGTGGATTGGCTTCGCCCACGACGACATCGACGGCGAGATCGGGGCGGCCCAGCTGGCGAATGGCCTCCAGTATCTTGAGCGTCAGCCCATGGGGGTCGGAGCCGCCGCAGAAAACCAATAGCCTTGCGACACGACCATCGCGCATCTTGAGCTTCTCCCGTGCCGCGGCGAACTGGGGCCGCAGCAGCGCATATTTCGGGCCGATCAGGCGCTGGCAATAGCCGGGTACCAAACCATCATAAGCATCCGGGCTCTGGAGATTCTGGTCGAGCAGCAGGTCGCAGTCGTGCGGCCGGTCGGCGAGATCGTCGATGACCATGATGCGGTGCGCAATCGAGCGTAACGCACTTTCCCACCGGTCATCGAGTCCGTAGTGATCGACGATCAGCCAGTCCGCTGCCGTGTCGCCCGCGCCGAGTTTCGTCTGCTCGGCATCGGTCCGCCAGTCCGCGCCCAGCCAGCCGGCATGACGAGGCATTGCCTCGCCCGGCCGCCAGCCGCTCTCCCAAGGCAGGGGGACGACCTCGAAACCGTGTTGTCGAATGGTCTCGATCAGATGACCGGGATGGGCCCGGCAGACGAAACGGCACTCAGCCCCTTTTTCCCGCAGCGCCGTGGCGAGCGTCAGACAACGCATCACGTGACCGCTGCCGATGGTCAACGAGGCGTCGGCCCGGATGAGGACTTTCACGCCGCTTGCCCTTCAGCGAACCTTGAACAGCGGCTCGAGCGGGCGACAGTTGAGGCGCGACGGTAGATCACCTGCACGCAGGGCCGTAGCAAGCGCGGCCAGCGCTTCGTCATAGACGGCGATCACCTGCCCGATGTCATCCTCCTGATGGGCTTGGCTCAGGTTGTGACTGCCGAGCCACAGCACACCCCGCGCCTGCATCTCCTGCATGAGATACGTCTTGATCTCCCAAAGCGTGGCCGTCGGCGCATCTTTGACGATCAGGAAGGACCAGGCGGGGTGGCCGGTGAGATTTAGCCATTCCGCCAGACCATGCCGCTCGATGAGCGCCGCCAGCCCGTCCATCAAGCGCTCGCCGCGTGCCGCGATCGTTTTCAGAACCGGTTCGCGCTGCAGACGTTGCAGGGTCGCCAGGGCGGCGGCGAGCGAGAGTGTCTCGCCGCCAAACGTAAAGGAGAAAAAGATCTCCTCCATCTCGCGCATGAGTTCCCGCCGCCCGGCGAGCGCAGAGAGCGGATAGCCGTTCGCCAGCCCCTTGCCGAAGGTGGCCAGATCCGGAACCACGCCGAATAACTCCTGCGCGCCGC
Source organism: Hydrogenophilales bacterium (assembly GCA_037445185.1). Taxonomy (GTDB): domain Bacteria; phylum Pseudomonadota; class Gammaproteobacteria; order Burkholderiales; family Thiobacillaceae; genus JANWZL01. The sequence continues at coordinate 5,268 of JBBIKZ010000085.1, forward strand.
CGTTGCTGAATCGAAAACCGGTGATGGTCTCATCGAAGATCAACACCGCGCCGTGGCGCGTACAACGCTCGCGCACGCCCTCGAGAAACCCCGGCATCGGATAGACAGTGTTCATCGGCTCCAGGATCACCGCGGCGATGCCGTCGGGATAGGCGGCGAACAACGCGTCGAGCGAGGCCAGATCGTTATAGGCGAAGGGATGCGTGAGCGCGCGCACCGCCTGCGGCACCCCCTTGTTACGCGCGGTCGAGCCGATGTACCAGTCCTGCCAGCCGTGATAGCCACAGACCGCGACATGGTCGCGGCCGGTATAGGCGCGTGCCAGGCGGATCGCGCCGGCGGTGGCATCCGAGCCGTTCTTGCCGAAACGCACCTGCTCGGCGCAGGGCACCATCGCGCAGATACGTTCGGCCACCTCCGCCTCGATCGGGCTCGGCAGCGAAAAGATCGTGCCTTTGTCGAGCTGCGCCTTTACGGCGGCGGTGACTTCCGGATCATTGTAACCAAGGGTCACAGCGGCCAGACCCATCACGCAGTCGATGTACGCATTGCCATCCAGGTCCCAGAGACGGCAACCCTGCGCGTGGGTCGCAAAGTAGGGCGAGACGCCGAAAGGGTATTGCGTCCTGCTCTTGCTGAAGGTTTGCGAACCCAAGGGAATGACGCGCTCGGCGCGGGCGAGATAGGCTTCGGAGCGGGCGTAGCGCTGGCGCATCAGGCTTCCCCTTCGGTGACATATGCCTGAGTCAGTGACTTGTACAGCAGCCAGGTGGCGATGCGCTCGCCCGGGTCCGGATCGAATGCGCTGTCGCCATGCGCATACGAGCGTTTGGCCGCCAGCACGTAGGCCGGGTTGGCGAGAAAGAGTCGGCTATAGTCCATCTTCCAGGAATACACGCCTGGCCGGTGATGGTAGGGACGGCGCACGGGATGGGGCGGGTCGAAATCGGTGATGGCAACAAAACCGCCTTCCTGGCAGACCCGGTCGGCCTCGGCGATCGCCTGCATCAGATCTGAGCGATCGAGCAGATAGAGGCAGAAGCCGAACCAGACCAGCTTGAACTGATGATCCTCATAGGGCAGGCGTTCGGCAGTGCCCTGGTGCAGATTGAGAAACGGATATTTCTGTTTGCCAGTGGCAATGGCCTCGCAAGAGGGTTCAATACCATGACCGTGTATCCCATGCCGCTGCGCCAGCAGGGCGAGGTTGCTGCCGTCGGCACAGCCGATTTCCAAAACGCTCTCTCCGGCTGCCAGGTAGGGTGCAAACATGTGCAGAGGAATTTCGCGCACCGCGTTCTGCGCCTCCAGCGCACCACGGTTGCGGCGGTACCAGGCATCGCCTTCAGCTTCGAGAAAGATCGTCCTTTGTCCCTGACTCACCTTGCACCTCTTTCCATTGCGAATCCTGTTCCAACGATTTCTCGAAGCCCGCATTGCGCCGCAACCCCTGATTGATGGCGGCAAGCTCGGGACGACGCGCCAGCAGATCGAGTACGTCCTGCATGCCGAAGCTCGGGTCGTGCGGATAGAGAGCGGCGTAGACCCTGCTCACGAACTCGAAATCCTCCGGCTCATCGACGGTCCAGCGTAGCCGCGAGCGGTCGACGGGGTGACGCCACAGTCCGATGCGGAAGCGCTCGGGGTGCGTGCGAATGAAAGGGGTCACATGCTCGCGCTCGGAAGGCAGGCGCGCCTCCCGCCAGGCCGCCTCCAATGCCGCAAAGCGCATCACCTCGGCATCGAGGCCATCCGGCAGACTGGGTACATGGCAATTCGAACTGTAGTCATAGCCGTGCTCGAGATGAAAATCGATCAGCGCATCGATCAAGGCCGGGTCGACAAGCGGGCAGTCGCCGGTGAGACGCACGACATGATCGGGCTCATAAGGCAAGGCGGCCCGATAGAAGCGGTCCAGCACGTCATCGAGGCTGCCACGGTAGCTGATGACGCCAAGCTGCCGGCATAGCCCTTCGATCGCGTCGTCGCTCGCATCTTCGCTCGTCGCCACAATGAGGCGGTCGAAGCGTCGGCAGCGTGTGAGCCGCTCGATCTGCCGCGCCAGCATCGGCTGCCCCAGGATGGGCAGCAACACCTTCCCGGGCAACCGCGAAGACGACACACGCGCTTGCAAAACGGCCAATACCTGCATGACTCAGTCCTTCGCTGGCCAAAGACGCGGGTCGACGAGACGGGGGTCATCCACCGCATAGCGGTCCCACGCGAGGGTGGGCGGATGTTCCAGTGCTGACAGGCATTGACGCCACTGCTCGAGGCTCGCCACACCAACGAGCACCACATCGATCTCGGGCCGCTGGTTGACGAAGGCGAGCGCCGCAGCCAGGGGTGTGGTGCCGGCCCGCCGGACATCTGCATGGAAGGCGTGGATCACCTGCCGCCAGGGCGTTGAGAAGGCGGGTAGTGCCTCCTCATGCATCAATAGCAGACCCTGCAAAAACACGGAACGGGCATGAATCTCGATGCCCCTGTCCGCCAAGGCACGCAGCGTCCCGTCCCGCACGAGCCGCTGGTCGAAGACGTTGAGCGGCAGCTGGACGAGATCCATCGGATAGCGCTCGAGGATGGCCTCGATTTGCCGTCGCTCATAGACCGAGACGCCGACCTTGGCCACCCTCCCCTGCACGCGCCACTCCTCAAGGCACGCATAGAGACGCTCGCCGCCGGGTTTGAGGAGGTCATCGGCCTGATGCACGAGCACGCCGGCGATGCGTTCGACATTCAAGGCGGCGAGGGAGGCATCGAAGGCGGCCTGCACGGTGGCAACCTCTTGCTCGCCAATCACGGGCGAGGAAACGGCGACGGTTTTGCTGATGATGCGAAAGCCATCCTCCGGTCGCAACCAGCGCCCGAGTACTGCTTGGGCATGGCCGTAGGCAGGCGCGGTGTCGAGGACCTGCACGCCCGCCGCGCTGGCCAGCTCCAAAATCTCGCCCACCTCGTCCTCCGGCACCCTGCCCCCCGGATTGGCGATGCCGTAATCGAGACCGAACTGTACGGTGCCGAGCCCCAGTTTCAGCATGGTTCCCGGCCAAGGGCTTGGCGCAGTGTTTGCACCACATGATCCTGCTCGGCATGGGTCAACCGCGGATGCAGCGGCAGGGTGAGCGCCCCGGCATAGTAGGCCTCCGCGGCGGGGAAATCGCCCGGCCCGAAGCCGAGACGGCGGTAGTCGGGCTGCAGGTGCACCGGGATGTAGTGCACATTGACCCCGATGCCGGCCGCGCGCAACGCGTCGAAGACGGCACGGCGGCGGGACGTATCGTGCAGCCGCACGGTGTAGAGGTGCCAGCTCGAGCGCACGCCGGCAACGCGGCCGGGCCGATCGAGGGGCAGGCCGGCCAAAAGCGCGTCGTAGCGGGCGGCCAGCGCCTCGCGCCGGGCGACGTACTCTTCCAGGCGCGCGAGCTGCGACAGTCCCAGGGCGGCGGCGAAATCGGTCAGGCGATAGTTGTAGCCGAGTTCGATCTGCTGATAGTACCAGCTGCCCTCGCTCTCCCCCTGCATCTCTGCGGCATCCCGGGTGATGCCGTGGCTTGTGAGCCGCCGTGCCCGACGGGCCAGGGCCGCGTCGTTCGCGAGCAGCATGCCGCCTTCCCCCGTGGTGATGATCTTGACCGGATGGAAGCTGAAGACGGTGATGTCACTGTGGCGGCAGCTGCCCACCGGGGCGTCGACGTAGTGCCCGCCGATGGCGTGGGAGGCATCCTCGATGATGGCAAAGCCGTATTTTTCGCCCAGGGCGCGGATGGCCCGCATGTCGCAGGACTGCCCAGCAAAATGCACCGGCATCACGATCTTGGGCAGTCGTCCGGTACGGCTTGCTGCGACGAGCTTTTCCTCCAGGACGGCCACACTCATGTTGCGGGTGGCCGGATCGATGTCGACGAAATCCACCTCGGCGCCGCAGTAGCGCGCGCAGTTTGCGCTGGCGACGAAGGTGATGGGCGAGGTCCAGAGAACGTCGCCGGGGCCCAGTCCCAGCGCGAGGCAGGCGACGTGCAACGCCGAGGTCGCGCTGTTGGCGGCCACGGCATGGGCTGCGCCCACTGACTGCGCCACCGCCGCCTCGAAGCGCGGCACCATAGGCCCCTGGGTGATCCACTCGGAGCGCAGGACGGCCGCCACGGCGGCGATGTCCTCCACGCGGATGTCCTGGCGGCCGTAGGGGATCATGGGCGGGGACGACCACGCCGTTCCCGTTGCCGGCGATCGGGATAACAGCCACTCTTGGCAAGCAGTTCCCGGATCTCCTCGACGCTCAGGAACACCGGGTTGGTGCCGGAGGAATACGCGAAGCCCTGCTCCACCGGCCTGCCGATTTCATCCAGGGAGTTGCTCGTGTAGTCGTGATCATGCCCCCAGAAGCGGATGGCCGGGCGGATGACGTAATGGTCGGGAAACTCCAGGGTGAGGTGGGAGTCGTCCTCTGGGCACATGACCTCGTGCAGCTTCTCGCCGGGGCGGATGCCGACGATCTCATGCGGCAGGTCGGGTGCCATGGCGGTGGCGAGATCGACCACTCGCGCCGAGGGGATCTTGGGCACGAAGATCTCGCCCCCCTGCATGCGCTGGAAATTCTTCAGCACGAACTCCACCCCCTGCTCCAGGGTGATCCAGAAGCGCGTCATGCGTGGGTCGGTGATGGGCAGGCGCTTCGCCCCCTCGCCGATCAGCTTGGCGAAAAAAGGCACCACCGAGCCGCGCGAGCCCACCACGTTGCCATAGCGCACTACGGCGAAGCGCGTGGGGAAGCTGCCGGCGATGTTGTTGGCGGCGACGAAGAGCTTGTCCGACACCAGCTTGGTCGCGCCGTAGAGGTTGATGGGGCTCGCCGCCTTGTCGGTGGAGAGGGCGATCACCCGCTTGACCTCGTTGGCGAACGCCGCATGGATGACGTTTTCTGCCCCGCCGATGTTGGTGCGCACGCATTCGGTAGGGTTGTATTCCGCCGCCGGCACCTGCTTGAGCGCCGCGGCGTGGACGACGTAATCGATGCCGCGCATGGCCAGGGTGAGGCGGTCGCGATCGCGCACATCCCCGATGAAAAAGCGCATCGCCGGATGGGTGTACTCCTGCTGCATGTCGAACTGCTTGAGCTCGTCGCGGGAATAGACCACCACCCGTTTGGGTCGGTAACGCGCGAGCAGGGTGCGGATGAAGGCCTTGCCGAAGGAACCGGTGCCGCCGGTGATGAGGAGGGATTTGTCGTCGAACACGGGGGAGTCGCGCCTATGCGAGGGGGAATCTGGGACCTTCCTAGCAGCCTGTCGGACTTGATATATACCATAATCATAATCGTTGATTTGCGCACAGGAGCAGACATGGCTTTTCTCAGTTGTGTACCATTCTTTCTGTAAA
>JBBIKZ010000086.1:0-10629 GCA_037445185.1 Hydrogenophilales bacterium
GGACACGTTCAACTGCGGTTTTTAGGTTTAACCGCGGCGCCATCATGATCCATTCCCCCATCCCGGCAGGCATCTCCGGCCAAGGTCTCTGCGCGGACTGCAGCGCGTCTGCCCCCCTGCCAGGCCACAAGGCGGTGCAGGGGGCGTTTCACCGGGTTCTGCATGCCCTCCTCGCGGGCGGGGAGGGCAAGGCCGCCGGCGCATTGCCCGTGCAGGGGGCGGTTGCAGGGCAAGCCGGCCTGCCCGGCGAGCCGGAGACCGCCGCGGTCGAGGACCTGCTGCGCGTCGCGACCCTGGCCGCCGAGGGATCCGTCGGCGCGCCGGACTCGACCAGGGACGAGGCGGCGCCGTCTGCGGTCGCACCGACGCAACCCGCCGGACAGTCGGCGCCGAACGACTGGGTCGGTGCATTGCAGGCCTTGCCCCAGGCTGCTACAGGGGGCGTCGTGCTACCCAAGCCCGGCTCGGAGGTGGCGCGCGGGGTGGCGGCAACGCTTGCCGGCGGGCGGCAACACCTGCCGCCGCCGTTGCCGGCAGACACCACCTTGCCGGGGCAGATGGCTCAAGCCGTGGCGCAGGCCGATGGAGAGGCCGTTCTCCCGTCTTCGGTTTTGCCCGAGATGGCGCAGCGCCCGGCCCTGCTTACCATGCAAGCCCCGGCCGAGCCTCCAGGACAGGTGGTACCGGAGCGTGCGTTGGAGCCGGCGAGGATGGCGATCGCCCGCGAGGTCCTGACCATGCAGCTGCCCCTGCGGACGCAGGGGTGGGATGGCGAACTCGCCCAGCGCTTGGTCTGGATGGCCGGCCGTCAGGCGCAATGGGCCGAGATCACCCTCAATCCGCCCAATCTGGGCAGCCTCGAGGTGCACCTCTCCCTCAAGGGCAATGACGCCAGCGCCTATTTCTACTCGCCTCACGTTGCCGTGCGTGAGGCCATCGACGAGAGCCTGTCCAGACTGAGGGAAATGCTGGCCGGCGTCGGCATCAGCCTGGGGCAGACCCAGGTCAGCCAGCAGTCCTTCGGCGAGCGGCACGGCGGCAAGGCTTCGGGATACTCGCGCCCCGATGAGGCCGGCAGCGCCGCCGGCGTCGTGTCGCCAGCCTCATCGGGACGTGGTTTGGTCGATCTCTACGTCTGAAGCCCGTTGCCCGAGCGGCGGCGGCAGCCTGTCGGTGCAGCACCGCGGGTGAGCGCGTCCTTGCCAGACGGCTTGCGATGAAGTAATAAGCAACCTAAGCTTGTTGGCAGAAGTGACTGTTTTTTCGACCAATCACGTCCCGATTCTGATGAGGTGACATGGCCATGGCCGAGACCCCGAAGGCAGAGGGCGCGAGCGACGCACCGCCCGCTGGCAAGAAAAAGAAGCTCCTGATCATCATCCTCGCTGCGGTGCTCCTCGCAGCCCTGGCGGCGGGCGGCGCGGCGGTCTTCCTGCTCGGCGGCAAGCCGGCTGCCGAACACACCGAGGAGGAGCATGCCGAAGAGGCGGAGGATGAGCCCCCCGTCTACGAGCGGCTCGAGACCTTCACGGTGAACCTGGCCGATCAGGAGAGCTATCTGCAGGTGGAGATCTCCCTCAAACTGGCCGATACCAAGCTCCAGGAGCGGCTCAAACAGCGCATGCCCGAGGTGCGCGACGTCCTGTTGCGCCTGTTGTCCAGCAAGACGGCCGAGGAGCTGATCACGCCCGAGGGCAAGGCCGAGCTGGCGAAGGAGGTACGCAAGGAAGTCAACGGTGTGATCGGGGCGAAAAAAGCGGACAAAGGGGTCAAGGACGTGCTGTTCACCTCCTTCATCATCCAATAACGCATAGACGGGGCCATGGCCGACGATATCCTGTCCCAGGAAGAGGTCGATGCCCTCCTGCGGGGCGTCACGGGGGAGGCAGAGGAGAGTGTCGTCGAGGAGGCCAGCGGGGGGGTGCGTCCCTACGACATCGGCCGTCAGGAACGCATCGTGCGCGGGCGCATGCCCACCCTGGAGATCATCAACGAACGTTTCGCGCGCAACTTCCGCATCGGGCTGTTCAACCTCATCCGGCGCACGGCCGAGATCTCCGTCGGACCGGTGTCGGTCATCAAGTACAGCGAGTTCGTGCGCAACCTGGTGGTGCCCACCAACCTCAACCTGGTGCACATGCCACCGCTGCGCGGGACGGCCCTGTACGTGTTCGACCCTAATCTGGTCTTTCTGGTGGTGGACACCCTGTTCGGGGGTGACGGCCGTTTCCACATGCGCGTCGAGGGGCGCGATTTCACCCTGGCCGAGCAGCGCATCATCCACAAGATGCTGGAGGTGGTGTTCGAGGAATTCCAGAAGGCCTGGGCGCCCATCCATCCCGTCTCCTTCGAATACGTGCGCTCGGAGATGAACACCCAGTTCGCCAACATCGCCACGCCGACGGAGATCGTGGTGGTGACCACCTTCAACATCGAGCTCGGGGCGGGTGGCGGTGATTTCCACGTCTGCATCCCCTACAGTATGATAGAACCGCTGCGGGATCAGCTGACCAGCCCCATGCAGGCCGACCGCGCCGAGGCAGACGAACGCTGGGTGCAGCAGATGCGGCAGCAGGTTCAGGACGCGCAGGTCGAGCTGGTCGCGAACCTGGGTCATACATCCATTACCCTGAGGCAGATCATGGAGCTCAAGGTGGGCGATGTCATCTCGCTGGACATCCCGGAGGCGGTGATCGGCCAAGTCGATGGGGTGCCGCTGTTCGAGTGCCAGTATGGCCAGGTCAACGGGCAGTATGCCCTGAAGATCAAGCGCGTGCTGCAGCTTGACGAGCGGATGGCCTGCGTGTCCGGATACAAGCCATGAGCGAGGACGCCGAGAAGGATAGCATCACCGCCGACGATTGGGCGGCTGCCCTGGCAGAACAGGAAGCGTCGGCCGCCTCCGGCGAGGCGGATGACTGGGCGGCCGCCCTGGCAGAACAACAAGCGGCCGAGTCCGCATCGGGGTCAGCCGCGCCCGCCCAACCGGCGTCCAACGTCTTCCAGAGTCTGGTGGCCGATAACGTACCGCCGGCGGCGAACAATCTCGATCTCATCCTCGACATCCCCGTCCATCTGACCGTGGAGCTTGGCCGCACCAAGATCGCCATCCGCAACCTGCTGCAGCTGGCCCAGGGTTCGGTGGTGGAGCTGGACGGTCTGGCCGGCGAGCCGATGGACGTCCTGGTCAACGGCTGTCTCATCGCTCAGGGCGAGGTGGTGGTGGTCAACGACAAGTTCGGCATCCGCCTCACGGACATCATCAGTCCGGCAGAGCGGCTGCGCCGATTGAACAAATGAATGCCCCCATGGCCGGGTGGTGCCCGAGCCGACCCCCGCTGGGGGGCGAGCGATATGTGGGGCGGCCTGGCCTGTTTCCTGGTCGATTGCCCAGGCGGGGTCCATCGTCTGCGCTGCTGGCCGCTGTCGCCTGGCTGCCGGCGTGCGTCGCAGCGGCCGAGCCGGTCGCGGCGCAGGCTTCCGCCTGGGGGGCGCTCGCGCAGGCGTTGTTGGCCCTGTTGCTGGTGCTCGCCGCCTTGTTCGCCTTCCTCTGGCTACTGCGGCGCCTCTCGCCGATGCAGTCCGGGGCGCAGGGGGCGGTGCGCGTGGTGGGCGGCGTCATGCTGGGCACCCGTGAGAGGCTGGTCATCGTCGAGGTGGCCGACCAGTGGCTGCTCATCGGGGTGGGCGCCGGTCAGGTCAGTCACCTCCACACCATGCCCCGACCGGCCGGCTACAGCGCGCCCGCCGAACGTGACGCGCACGCCGGTTTCTCCGGCAAGCTGGCCGAATTCCTGGGCCGTTTCGATCGGCGTTGAGATGCGCTGGCTAGTGCTAGTGTGTCTGTGTGGCCTGCCGGCTGTCGCGCAGGCGGCCGCGGGCCTGCCCGCCTTCACCAGCACGCCTGGACCCGGCGGCAGCCAGACCTATACCTTCAGCCTGGAGGCCCTGCTCCTCCTCACCTCGCTCACCTTTCTGCCGGCGGTGCTGTTGATGATGACCTCCTTCACACGCATCGTCATCGTGCTGGCGCTCCTGCGCCAGGCCCTGGGCACCATGCAGGCGCCGCCCAATCAGGTCATCATCGGTCTGGCGCTGTTCCTGACCTTCTTCATCATGGCCCCGGTGTTCGAACGCATCTACGACACGGCCTGGAAGCCCTACGCCGACAACCAGATCAACTTCGTGCAGGCGGTGGAGCGCGGCGCCGAGCCCCTCAAGGCCTATATGCTCAAGCAGACGCGCGAGTCGGATCTGGCCCTCTTCGTGCGCCTGGCCAACGTCCCGCCCATCGAGTCGCCCGAGGCCACCCCCATGCGCGTGTTGATCCCGGCCTACGTCATCTCGGAGTTGAAGACCGCCTTCCAGATCGGTTTCATCGTCTTCATCCCCTTTCTCATCATCGACCTGGTGGTCTCCAGCGTGCTGATGTCCATGGGCATGATGATGCTCTCGCCCATGCTGGTGTCGCTGCCGTTCAAGCTCCTGCTGTTCGTCCTCGCCGACGGTTGGAACCTGCTCATCGCCTCTCTGGTGCAGACCTTTGAGCTATGACCTCGGATGCCGTCGTCGCCCTGGTGCGCGCCGCCCTCGAAGTGGGGGGGCTGGTCGCCGGACCCCTGCTGCTCGCCTCCCTGCTCACCGGGCTCGTGGTGTCCATCTTCCAGGCCGCCACCCAGATCAACGAACTCACCCTCACCTTCATCCCGAAGCTGGTGGTGATGTTCCTGGTCCTGGTCCTGACGGGGCCCTGGGCCCTGCAGCTGATGGTGGAGTACATCACCCGGCTCTACGAGAGCATCCCGCAGCTCATCGGATGATCCCCGTCACCTCCGACCAGCTCAACCTCTGGCTGGCGGCCTTCCTCTTCCCCCTGGTGCGTATCCTGGCGTGGCTCTCGGCCGACCCCCTGCTCGGCAACCGCGCCGCTCCGGTGAGCGTGCGGGTCGCGCTGGGCTTCGCGCTCACCGTGGCGATCGTCCCGGCCCTGCCGCCGCCGCCCCAGGTCGCGCTCCTCTCCGGCGAGGGGCTCCTGATCCTCGCCCAGCAGGTGGTCATCGGCGTGGCGCTCGGCTTCATGCTGCGCATCGTGTTCGCCGCCATCGAGTTCGCCGGCCAGTTCATGGGCCTGCAGATGGGGCTTTCCTTCGCCACGCTGATCGATCCGATCAACGGCGCCCAGACACCGGTCGTCGCGCAATTCATGGTGCTCACCGCGGCCCTGATCCTGTTCGCCTTCGACGGTCATCACCTCATCCTCGAGGCCCTGGTGGAGAGTTTCAGGTCCCTGCCCATCGCCGCGGTGCCCCTGTCGGCCTACGACTTCGGCGCCATCGTGCGCTGGGGAGGGGTCATCTTCAGCCTGGGTCTGCAGATCGCCCTGCCGGTGACCGCGGCGCTGCTCTCGGCCAACCTCGCCATCGGCATGATGACCCGCGCCGCCCCCCAGCTCAACATCTTCGCCGTCGGCTTCCCGCTCACCCTGGCCACCGGCTTCGTCGTCCTCTATTTCTCCCTCGCCTATCTGCCGCAGACCGTGGAGCGGATCTGGCTGGAGGCGGCACGGGCGGTCAGCGCTTTCGTCACGCCGCCGGCCGCGCCATGACGCCTTCCGCCTGGTTGCAACGCTGGGTCCATCTCATCCCTCCGAGCGGCCGGGTGCTCGACGTCGCCTGCGGCAGCGGCCGCCATGCCGTCTATCTGGCGGGCCTGGGCTATCGGGTCACGGCGGTGGACCGCGATCTGGGTCTGAGCGCCTCCGTGCGCGACACGCCGGGCGTGGCCTGGCAGGAACACGATCTGGAGGCCGACCCCTGGCCTTTTGCGGCCGGCATCTGGCAGGGGGTAGTGGTCATCAACTATCTGCATCGGCCGCTCCTGCCCCACCTGATCGCCGCCCTGGCGAGCGGCGGGGCGCTGATCTACGCCACCTTCGCCCATGGCCAGCAGCGCTACGGGCGGCCGCGCAATCCCCAGCATCTGCTCATGCCGGGCGAGCTGTTGGAAACGGCGCGCGGACGGCTGCATGTCGTGGCCTACGAGGATGTGGCGGTGTCCGATCCCGTGCCCAGCCGTCGCCAGAAGCTCGCCGCCCTGAAGCCCTGAAGGCTTTTCATATAGAATCGCAATTTTTCGATGCGCGTGAACATGTTCGCTGGCAGCCTAGTCGCACTGGTCACCCCCATGAGGGAGGATGGCAGCCTCGATCTCGCCGCCCTGCGCCGCCTGATCGATTGGCACGTGGAGCAGGGCAGCGATGCCCTGGTCATGGTGGGCACGACGGGGGAGTCCCCCACGGTGAGCCCGGAGGAACACTGCCTGCTCATCCGCACCGCCGTCGAACACGCCGCCGGCCGCATCCCAGTGGTGGCCGGCACGGGCGCCAATTCCACCGCCGAGGCCATCGAGCTGACGCGCTGCGCCAAGGCGGCCGGCGCGGTGGCAGGGCTGTCGGTCGCACCCTACTACAACAAGCCGACCCAGGAGGGGCTCTACCGGCACTTCCGCGCGATTGCCGAGGCGGTCGATCTGCCCTTGATCCTCTACAACGTGCCGGGTCGCACTGCATCGGACATCGCCAACGACACGGTGCTGCGGCTCGCGGAGGTGCCTGGCATCGTCGGCATCAAGGACGCCACCGGCAACATCGAGCGCGGCAGCGACCTGATCCGGCGCGCCCCGGCCGACTTCGCCGTCTTCAGCGGCGATGACGCCAGCGCCCTGGCGCTCATGTTGCTGGGTGGCCGGGGGGTGATCTCGGTCACGGCCAACGTCGCGCCCGCCCTCATGCACGCGATGTGTGCCGCCGCCCTGGCGGGTGAGCTGGCGCGCGCCAGAGAGATCAATCGTCGCCTTCTGCCGCTGCACCAAAAACTGTTCGTCGAGGCCAACCCCATCCCGGTGAAATGGGCCCTGGCTCAAATGGGGATGATCGGCGCCGGCATCCGCCTGCCGCTCACCCCCCTGTCCGAGTCCCACCACGCCGCCCTGCGCGCCGCTCTGGCCGAGGCGGGCATAGAACGATGAGCGCGACCCCGCAGCGCAGACCTGCCCAGGTCCACGTCCGAACAAGGCGCCGGGTCGGCCGGCGGCGAGACGGGGTCTAGTCACGAGGAAGCCAGCCATGCCGCAGCTCATATTCATGCTGATCCTTGCCCTGAGTTTGGGCGCCTGTAGCATCATGGAGCCCAAGAAGATCGAATACCAGTCCGCCAGCACCGTCCCCAGCCTGGAAGTGCCGCCGGACCTGGTCCTGCCCGGCAGGGACACGCGCTATGCGGTGCCCGACATCGCTCCTCGCGGTACTGCGACCTATTCGGCCTACGCCCAGGACAGGACTGCCCGGCCCGCGGCCGAGGGTGCACGCCTACTGCCGCAGGTGGAGAAGGTGCGCATCGAGCGCGCGGGCACCCAGCGCTGGCTGGTTGTCGACCAGCCGCCACAGCAGGTGTGGCCGGTGATCAAGGATTTCTGGCAGGAGCTGGGCTTCATCATCAACGTGGAACTGCCCGAAGCCGGCGTCATGGAGACCGACTGGGCGGAAAACCGCGCAAAGATCCCGCAGGACACGATCCGCCGAGCCCTGGGCCGGCTCATCGATGCCGTCTATTCCACGGCCGAGCGCGACAAGTTCCGCACGCGCATCGAAGCCACGGCCGATGGCCAGGGCACCGAGATCTACATCAGCCACCGTGGTATGTACGAGGTGTTCGAGGGCACCCAGTCGGGTGGCGATCAGGGTACGGGCCGCACGGTCTGGCAACCCCGGCCGCCCGATCCGGAACTGGAAGCGGAGATGTTGCGGCGGCTGATGACCCGTTTCGGTGTCGAGGATGCGCGCGCCCAGACCCTGCTGGCCAGGACGGCCAGCGAGCCGGCGGCGAGGCTGAGCCGGGCGGGCGATGGCAGCGCGCTGCTCACCCTGCCGGAGCCCTTCGATCGCGCCTGGCGCCGGGTCGGACTGGCGCTCGACCGCATCGGCTTCGTGGTTGAAGATAGAGACCGCGCGGCGGGTGAGTACTTCGTGCGCTATGCGGACCCCGAGGCGGGGGCGAAGAAGCGCGAGGGTATCCTCTCCCGGCTGGCGTTCTGGCGTGGCGGCGACGACAAGGTCCCGGCCCTGCGCTACCGCGTCAAGCTGAGCGCGGGCGGCGACAGCACCCAGGTCAGCGTGCTGCAGGACGACGGTCGCGCGGCGGCGGGCGAGACCGGCAACCGCATCGTCAACCTTCTGCACGAGCAGCTCAAGTAGTGCGTTTCGCCAGTTTGGGCAGCGGAAGCCGGGGCAATGCCTGGCTGGTCGAGACGGGATCGGTGCTGGTGATGCTGGATTGTGGCTTCGGTCTCAAGGAGATCACGGCGCGGCTCGCGCGACGGGGGGTGACGGCGGACGCCGTGAGTGCCCTGGTCATCACGCACGAACATGCCGATCACGCCCGCGGTGCCGCCCGATTCTCGGCGCGTCATGGCTGCAGTGTCTGGCTCACCCATGGCTGCCTGGCGATGCTTGAGGCAACGGGGGAGGCCCCGCCGCGCGTGCAGGTCATCGACAGTCACACCGCCTTCGCCATCGGCGATCTGGAGATTAGCCCCTTCCCGGTGCCACACGATGCACGCGAGCCGGTCCAGTATACCGTGACCGACGGGCGCGCGCGCCTGGGGCTGCTGACCGATGCCGGCCATGTCACCGAGCACATGGTGCAGTGCCTGGACGGCTGTCACGCCCTTGCCTTGGAGTGCAACCACGATCCGGACATGCTCAGACAGGGCAGTTATCCGCCCAGCCTCAAGGCCCGCATCCTCGGCCGTTACGGCCATCTCGACAATCAGGCGGCAGCGGGACTCCTGGCCCGGCTAGACCAGTCCAGATTGCGGCATGTGGTGGCCGCCCACCTGAGCGAGGCGAACAACACGCCGGAGCTGGCCCGCGCCGCTCTGGCACAGGCGCTCGGCTGCAGGGCGGACGAGATCGACGTGGCCGACCAAGAAGAAGGGCTGGACTGGCGCGATGTCGGATAGGGAAGCGTGGCCATGACAGGCTCCGCCGCCCTCGAGGCGGCCTCCCGATTCGAAGACCTCGACCTGTCGCGCGAAATCCTGCAGGCGGTCAGGGAGCTGGGCTATACCACGCCCACGCCGATCCAGAAACAGGCCATCCCGCTGGTGCTCTCCGGCCGTGATCTGCTCGCCCAGGCCCAAACCGGCACCGGCAAGACAGCGGCCTTCGCCCTGCCCCTGCTGCAGCGCATCCAGCCCTACGCCAACACCAGCACGTCGCCGGCGCGGCACCCGGTGCGGGCCCTGGTGCTCGCCCCCACGCGCGAACTCGCCATCCAGGTCTACGAGAGCATCAAGGCCTACGGCAAGTACCTGCCGCTGCGCAGCACGGTGGTCTACGGCGGAGTCGGCATGGACAGCCAGGAGGCGGCCTTGCGTGCCGGCGTCGAGATCCTGGTCGCCACGCCCGGCCGCCTGCTCGATCACGCCGGCAACAAGACCCTGCAGCTCAACCAGGTCCAGTTCCTCGTCCTCGACGAGGCGGACCGCATGCTGGACATGGGCTTCCTGCCAGACCTCAAGCGCATCCTCGCCCTGCTGCCAAAACAGCGCCAGACGCTGCTCTTCTCCGCCACCTTCAGCGACGAGGTCACCCGCCTGGCGCAGAATTACCTCAGCCATCCGCTCAAGGTGGAGGTGGCGCGCCGCAACACGGCGGCGGAGACCGTCGAACAGGTGGTGCACAGGGTGCGGGAGGACGACAAGCTGGACGCCCTGCTCGCGGTCGTGCGCGCGCGTGATTTGCCGCAGGCCCTGGTGTTCACCCGCACCAAGCTCTCCGCCGACCGGCTCGGCCGACGGCTACAACGCCGTGGCGTGGCGGTGGCCGTCATCCACGGCGACAAGGCCCAGGTGGACCGCATCACGGCCCTGGACGGTTTCAAGCAAGGCCAGGTCAAGCTCCTGGTGGCCACGGACATCGCCGCGCGGGGGCTGGACATCGCCGAATTGCCCTGTGTCGTCAACTACGAGCTGCCGTACTCGCCTGAGGACTACGTCCACCGCATCGGCCGTACCGGACGCGCCGGCGCCTCCGGGCTCGCCATCTCCCTGGTCTCCCCCGAGGAGGACAAGCTGCTGGCCGGTGTAGAGCGTTTCATCCATCGGTCCCTGCCGGTGAGCCCGCTGCCCCGGCCCGAGCCACCGCCGCTGGCGCCGGCCCCCGCCGCAGCCCAGACCGCCGGGGCGTCTAGACAACGACGGCCGCAGCCGGTATGCGCGCTCCTGCTAGCGCCGGTCCAACGCAAAGACCGCACCGGTGAGTCATGACCTCCGAATGGCTGGCCACTGGCGCACTGCTGGCGCTGGGCTGGCTGTGGTGGGACGGACTCGAGAAGCGCGAACTGGCCATCCAGGCCGCACGCCGGGTCTGCAACCTAGCCGGTGTGCAGCTCCTCGACGAAACCGTGGCCATGCGGCGCATGCGCCTGCGTCGCGACGAGTGCCGGCAGGTGCGCCTGTACAGGGAGTACGGTTTCGAATACTCGGACACGGGTGACAACCGGCTACCCGGGAGGATCTACCTGCTGGGAGACCAGGTCCTGGACGTGAACCTGGTGATCATGCGGTCTG
>JBBIKZ010000087.1:0-10524 GCA_037445185.1 Hydrogenophilales bacterium
CTCCACATGAAAGGACACATCATGCATTTCAAGACCTTGCTCCTTGCCGCCGCGATTGCCACGGCCCTGCCGGCGCAGGCGGCGCTGACCCACAACCCCCTCGACATCCCCAGCCCGCTCAACCTGATCGACTTCGAGGCCTATGACGGCTTCGAGACCACCGGCCCGGAAATGGTCGCCCCCGGTGTCGTCTTCACCGGTGACGCTGGCTCCGTCCTCGGTGCCTACATCGCCAACCTGGGCACCAACGGCCTCTGGGGCGCGGGCAATCACTTCGCCGCGGGCGATGCCATCGGCGAGCTGCGCTTCACCTTCGTCCCGGGCCCGACCCGCGGCGCCGGCGCCTATGTCAACCACTTCGCCCTGGGCGACTTGTTCTCCTTCTCGGTGGTGGTCTCGGCCTACGGCGATAACAACCAGATCATCGAGACGCACACGGTGACGATCGACACCGACGACATGAGCATGAACGACGGCCTGTTCGTCGGCATCGTGCGCCCGACGGCCGACGTCCGTTCCATCGCCTTCAAGGGCAACTATGTGGTCGTGGACGACTTCAGCTTCACCACCCCGGTGCCGGAACCCGAGACCTACGCCATGATGCTGGCCGGCCTCGGCCTGATCGGCCTCTACGCGCGTCGCCGCAAAACGAACTGACCTCCCCCATAGCGACAACAGCCCTAACAACAACGACTCGACGCGGCCGCCCGGCCGCGTTTTTCTTTGTCCTGCCCGCGCGCTATCAGGGGCGTGGGCGGATGGGCTATCATTCCACAACTTTTTCATCCCCAATCCGATGCCTCGTTACGTATTCGTCACCGGCGGCGTGGTCTCCTCCCTGGGCAAGGGCATCGCGGCCGCGTCGCTCGCCGCCATCCTGGAGTCGCGCGGCATCCGGGTCACACTGCTCAAGCTCGACCCTTACATCAACGTCGACCCGGGCACGATGAGCCCCTTCCAGCACGGCGAGGTCTTCGTCACCGAGGACGGCGCCGAGACCGATCTGGACCTGGGCCATTACGAGCGCTTCACCCGCGCCAAGATGTCCAAGCGCAACAATTTCACCACCGGCCAGATCTACGAGTCGGTGATCAAGAAGGAACGCCGCGGCGAATACCTGGGCAAGACGGTGCAGGTCATCCCGCACATCACCGACGAGATCAAGCTGTATATCCGCCAGGGGGCGGGCGACGCCGACGTGGCCATCGTCGAGATCGGCGGCACGGTGGGCGACATCGAATCGCTGCCCTTCCTGGAGGCCATCCGCCAGATGGGCATAGACGAGGGGCGCAACCACACCTGCTTCATCCACCTCACCCTGCTGCCCTACATCCCCACCGCCGGGGAGCTGAAGACCAAGCCCACCCAGCACTCGGTCAAGGACCTGCGCGAGATCGGCATCCAGCCCGACGTCCTGCTATGCCGTGCCGACCGCCCGATTCCCGCCGAGGAGCGGCGCAAGATCGCGCTCTTCACCAATGTCCAGCTCGAGGCGGTGATCGAGGCCCTGGACGCCGACTCCATCTACAAGATCCCCGGCATGCTGCACGACCAGATGCTCGACGAGATCATCTGCCACAAGCTGGGCATCCTCGCCCGCGCGGCCGACCTCAGCGTCTGGAAGAATCTAGTGCACGCCCTGGAGCACCCGGAGCACGAGGTGGACATCGCTTTCGTCGGCAAGTACGTGGACCTCACCGAATCCTACAAGTCGCTCACCGAGGCCCTGACCCACGCCGCCATGCACACCCGCTGCAAGGTGAACATCCATTATCTCGACTCCGAGGAGCTGGAGCGGGAGGGCACCGCCGCCCTGGAGGCGATGGACGCCATCTTGGTGCCGGGCGGCTTCGGCAAACGCGGTGTGGAGGGCAAGATCGCCGCCATCCGCTACGCGCGCGAGAACCGGGTGCCCTATCTGGGCATCTGCCTGGGTATGCAGCTGGCGGTGGTCGAGTTCGCCCGCCATGTCGCCGGTATGCCGGGCGCCCACAGCACCGAGTTCGACCCCGAGACCCCTTACCCCGTGGTGGGCCTCATCACCGAGTGGCTGGACCGCGAGGGCCGGGTGGAGCGGCGCGACGCCAATTCCGACCTGGGCGGCACCATGCGTCTGGGCGGCCAGGTCTGCCGGCTGGCGGAAGGCTCCCGTGCCCGCGCCATCTACGGCCGGCCGGAGATCCTCGAGCGTCACCGGCATCGCTACGAGGTCAACAACCGGCTCCTCGCCGCGCTCGAGGCCCACGGCCTGCGCATCTCCGGCCGTTCACCGGGCACGGATCTCACCGAGATGATCGAGCTGCCCGACCACCCCTGGTTCCTGGGCTGCCAGTTCCATCCCGAATTCACCTCCAACCCGCGCGACGGGCACCCGCTGTTCAAGGCCTTCGTCGAGGCGGCCCTGGCGCAGCGGAAGAAGGCCTACAGCGTCGGCGCGGAACCCGCCGTGGAGGCATCGCTATGAAGCTGTGCGGCTTCGAGGTCGGGCTGGACAAACCGTTGTTCCTGATCGCCGGGAACGCCGGACGGCGGAGCAGGGGCCCCGCCCGGCGGGGATGCGACCCGGTAGGCGTTCGTGGGGCCGGCGTGGAGGGTGTGCGATGAAGCTGTGCGGCTTCGAGGTCGGGCTGGACAAACCGTTGTTCCTGATCGCCGGCCCCTGTGTGGTCGAGTCCGAGCAAATGGCCCTGGACACCGCGGGCACGCTCAAGGCGCTCACCGACGAGCTGGGCATCCCCTTCATCTACAAATCGTCCTACGACAAGGCGAACCGCTCTTCCCGCAGTTCCTTCCGCGGGCTGGGCATGGACGAGGGGCTGCGCATACTCGGTGAAGTGCGCCGGCAGATCGGCGTGCCCGTCCTCACCGACGTGCACACCGAGGCCGAGATCCCGGCCGTGGCCGAGGTGGTGGACGTGCTGCAGACGCCGGCCTTCCTCTGCCGGCAGACCGACTTCATCCAGGCTTGCGCGCGGACGGGCAAGCCGGTCAACATCAAGAAGGGACAGTTCCTCGCCCCTTGGGACATGAAGAACGTGGTGGACAAGGCCCGCGCAGCCAATGGGGGGGCGGACACCATTCTGGTGTGCGAGCGGGGCGTGTCCTTCGGTTACAACACCCTGATCTCGGACATGCGCGGCCTGGCGATCATGCGCGAGACCGGCTGCCCGGTGGTGTTCGACGCCACCCACTCCGTGCAACAGCCGGGCGGGCTCGGCACCGCCTCGGGCGGGCAGCGCGAGTTCGTGCCGGTGCTGGCGCGGGCGGCCGTGGCCGTCGGCATCTCGGGACTGTTCGCCGAGACCCACCCGAATCCGGCGCAGGCCCTCTCCGACGGGCCCAATGCCTGGCCGCTGCCGCTGATGCGCGAGCTGCTCGAGACGCTCATGGAGATCGACCTCCTGGTCAAGCAGCGGGGGTTCGCCGAGGACAGGGTGAAGAAGTGAGCCCTGCGCCATCGGTCGGGCCACAAGCCGGGCCGGCGACGCGGGGCGGATTCCAAACGCCAAAAGCAAAGGGAAACGCATGAGTGCAATCGTAGATGTCATCGCCCGCGAGATCCTGGATTCGCGCGGCAACCCCACCGTCGAGGCCGACGTCCTGCTGGAGTCGGGCGTCATGGGCCGCGCCGCCGTGCCGTCCGGGGCCTCCACCGGCAGCCGCGAGGCGATCGAGCTGCGCGATGAGGACGCCAGCCGCTACGGCGGCAAGGGTGTGCTCAAGGCCGTCGAGCACGTCAACACCGAGATCGCCGAGGCCCTGATGGGGCTCGACGTGGAGGAGCAGAGCTTCATCGACCGCACCCTGATCGAGCTGGACGGCACCGAGAACAAGTCCAGGCTGGGCGCCAACGCCCTGCTCGCCGTCTCCCTCGCCTGCGCCCGCGCCGCGGCGGAACAAGCGGGACTGCCGCTCTACCGCTATCTGGGCGGCGCCGGCCCCATGCAGCTGCCGGTGCCGCAGATGAACATCATCAACGGCGGGGCGCATGCCGACAACAGCGTGGACATGCAGGAGTTCATGCTGATCCCTGCCGGCCTGCCCAGCTTCCGTGAGGCCCTGCGCTGCGGCGCCGAGGTCTTCCATGCCCTCAAGAAGCTGCTCAAGAAGGCCGGACACAACACGGCGGTAGGCGACGAGGGGGGCTTCGCGCCCAACTTCAAGTCCAACGAGGAGGCCATCAAGTTCATCATGCAGGCCATCGAGGCGGCGGGCTACGAGCCCGGCAGGCAGGCCTTCATCGGCATGGACTGCGCCAGCTCCGAGTTCTATCGCGACGGCCGCTACCACATCGCCGCCGAGGGCCTGCAGCTCACCTCGGCGGAATTCGCCGACTACCTCGCGGCCTGGGTGGACAAGTACCCCATCCTCAGCATCGAGGACGGCATGGCCGAGGACGACTGGGACGGCTGGGCCATCCTCAACGCCAAGCTGGGCAAGAAGATCCAGCTGGTCGGCGACGACATCTTCGTCACCAACACCCGCATCCTGCGCGAAGGCATCCACAAGGGCATCGCCAACTCGGTACTGATCAAGGTCAACCAGATCGGCACCCTGTCCGAGACCTTCGCCGCCATCGAGATGGCCAAGCGGGCCGGCTGGACGAACGTCATCTCGCACCGCTCCGGCGAGACCGAGGATGCCTTCATCGCCGACTTGGCGGTGGCGAGCAATGCCCTGCAGATCAAGACCGGCTCGCTCTCCAGGTCCGACCGCATCGCCAAGTACAACCAGCTCCTGCGCATCGAGGAGGAACTGGGTGACCGCGCGGAATACCCCGGCCGCGAGGCCTTCTACCAGTTGCGTTGACATGCGTTGCCGACACCCGACCGCCATACCCCGCCAGGCAGTCCGTTCCGCCAGGCACGGCCGGGCGTGGACGGAGACAGGCAACGTCCCCCACACCCGCTTCGCCTATTTGATGCCATGGGAGTGGCTGACCAGACTGCAAGCCGACGAATCGGGCTGAAGCCCGATTTACGGACATGAGGGGACTCGCCTGGGTGCTGGCCACACTGATCTTGCTGCTGCAATACCCGCTTTGGCTGGGCAAAGGCAGCTGGCTGCGGGTCTTCGACCTGGAGCGAAGGCTCGCCGACCAGCACGCCGCCAACCGGGCCCTGCAGTCGCGCAACGACCAGCTCGCCGCGGAGGTGCGTGATCTCAAGACCGGCTATGACGCACTCGAGGAGCGGGCCCGCTTCGAACTGGGCATGATCCGCCAGGACGAGGTCTTCATACAGGTACTCGAACCCGCCCCCCACAGCCCGCACAAGAGCCGCCCATGATCACATCGCTGCAAATCATCCTGGCCGTCGTCGGCGTCCTCTTCATCGTCGCGGTCATCGCCTACAACCTCTGGCAGGAGCGCAAGTACCGCCAGGAGGCCAGCCGGCTGTTCTCGACGAAGCGAGAGGACATCCTGCTCGGCGAATCGGTGAGCGCCGCAAGTCAGGACAGTCCTACCCTGCCGTCGCCGCCGGCACACGACGACGGGGCGGGTTGGCGTCTGGATCGGGCCGAACCCCCGGCCCCGCCGCCGGCCCCTGCGGCCGAGCCGTCGCCGCCGGCACAGCCCCGCACCGAGCAGCCGGCGCAGGCGCTCAAGGGTCACGCCATCCGGAGCGAGGGGCCCTTGCGCGAGCCGGTCGACGAGGGCCTGGTCGTGCCCACCCACGCCGAAACCGTGCCCGTCGCACCGCCCAGGGCGACGCCGTCCGCGCCGCCCGTCACCGCGCCCCCCTCCGAAACGACCGGTTTTCATGCCGAAAGCGGCCTGGACGAGGCCGTGGAGTATGTGGCGCGCGTGCGCTTCGCCCATCCGGCCGTCACCTCCTATGTCAGCCTGATCGAGGGTCTGCGCAAAATCGGCAAACCGATCCGCGCCATGGGCAAGCGGCCAGGCGAGGGATGGGAACCCTTGAGCGGTAACCCCAGCCATGCCCTCGAGGGTCTCGAGATCGGCATCCAGCTCGCCGACCGCAATGGGGCCATCACCAGCAGCCAGATAGAGCGTTTCTGCAAGCTGCTGTACGACTTCGCCGCCGCCGAGGGCGGCGCGGTCTCCTGCCCCGACAAGCACACCGCCATGCAGCAGGCGCGCGACCTGGACCTGTTCTGCATGGAGGTGGACGTGCTCATCGGGCTGACCGTCGCCTCACGCGACGGCCGCCCCCTGCGCGGGGAAGACATCCATCGTCTGGCCACGGAGGCGGGCCTCACCCTCGGCCGCGATGGGGTCTACTATCTGCACGACAAAGACGGACGCGCCCTGTTCTCCCTGGCCAATCAGGAGGAAACCCCCTTCCGCGCGGGCGGTGAGGGCTTCACCACCAGCGGGGTGACCTTGCTCTTCGACGTCCCCCGGGTGCGCGACGGCCTGGCCGTGTTCGATCGCATGACCGGCCTGGGTCTGCACCTGGCCGAGGTGATGCGCGCCCAGCTGGTGGACGACAACGGCCGGGTGGTCACCCGGGACAACCTGCAGAAGGACCGCAGGCGCCTGGCCGATTATTACGAACGCATGACACAGCGCGGCATCGAGCCCGGCAGCGACCGGGCGCTGCGACTGTTCGCCTGAGGGGGCCGGCGTGAGGCGCGCGGAGGCCGAGGCACGTCTCAAGGCCCTGCGCGAGGAGATCGAATACCACAACTACCGCTATTACGTCCTCGACGACCCGGTCATTCCGGACGCGGAGTACGACCGCCTGATGCGCGAACTCCTCGACCTGGAGGCGGCCTGGCCCGATCTGGTGACGCCGGACTCGCCCTCGCAGCGGGTGGGCGCCCAACCCCTTAAGGAATTCAGCGAGGTACAGCATGCACTGCCCATGCTGTCGCTCAACAACGCCTTCTCGGACGCCGAGGTGGTGGCCTTCGACCGCCGGGTGCGCGAGGGCCTCGGCCAGCCGGAGGCGGTGATCGAATACGCGGCGGAGCCCAAGTTCGACGGCCTGGCCATCGCCCTGCACTATGCGCAGGGGCGACTGGTCCAGGGCGCGACGCGCGGCGATGGCTATTCGGGCGAGGACGTCACCGCCAACCTGCGCACCGTACGCAGCATCCCCCTCACCCTGCCCAGGCAGGATGCCCCCCCCTGGCTGGAAGTACGAGGCGAGGTGTTGATGCTCAAGCGCGATTTCCAGCGTCTCAACGAGGAGGCGCGGGCGCATGGCGGCAAGGTTTTTGCCAACCCGCGCAATGCCGCCGCCGGCAGCCTGCGCCAGCTCGACCCCGGCATCACTGCCCGTCGGCGTCTGACCTTTTTTGCCTATGGCATCGGTCGCGTCGAGGGGGCCGAGCTGCCGCCGACACATGCCGGCATCATGGACTGGCTCGCGCGACTGCGCTTCCCGGTCGCCAGCGAACGGCGCGTGGTCAGGGGAGTGGATGGGCTGCTCGCCTACTTCCGTGATCTGGGCGCCCGGCGCGACGCCCTGCCCTACGAGATCGACGGCGCGGTATACAAGGTCAACGACCTGGCCGACCAGACCCGCCTCGGCTTCGTCGCCCGCGCCCCACGCTTCGCCATCGCCCACAAATACCCCGCCCAGGAAGCGCTCACCGTGGTCGAGGCGATCGAGGTCAACGTCGGTCGCACCGGGGCGCTCACGCCGGTGGCGCGGCTCAGGCCGGTGTTCGTCGGCGGCGTCACGGTATCCAACGCCACCCTGCACAACCAGGACGAGATCGACCGCAAGGACGTGCGCGTGGGCGACACCGTGATCGTGCGCCGGGCCGGGGAGGTGATCCCGGAGGTGGTCGGCGTGGTGCTGGAGCGCCGACCGAAGCCCGAGCCGCCCCGTTTCGACATCCTGCAGCACTATCCCGTCTGTCCGGAGTGCGGCTCCAAGGTCGTGCGCGAGGCGGGCGCGGCGGTGGTGCGCTGTACCGGCGGGCTGTACTGCCCCGCCCAGCGCAAGCAGGCCCTGCTGCACTTCGCCAGCCGGCGGGCGATGGACATCGAGGGGCTGGGCGAGAAACTGGTGGACCAGCTCGTCGACCTGGGCCTGGTACACACGCCGGCCGACCTCTACCGTCTGGACCTGGCCACCCTCGCCGGCCTCGAGCGCATGGCGGAGAAATCTGCCGGCAACCTGCTCGCCGCCATCGAAAAGAGCAAGCACACCACGCTCGAGCGCTTCATCCAGGCCCTGGGCATCCCCAACGTGGGCGAGGCCACGGCCAAGGACCTCGCCCGCCACTTCGGCAGCCTGGACGCCCTGCTTGCGGCGGACGTCGAGACATTGCAGCAGGTCCCGGACGTGGGCCCGGTGGTCGCCCGGTCCATCGTGGATTTCCTCACCGAGCCGCACAACCGACAGGTGATCGCGGCACTGCGCGCCGCCGGCGTGCGCTGGCCCGAGACGGTGGCGCAGACCCGACCCACCGGTCCGCTGGCGGGCAAGACCTTCGTCCTCACCGGGACGCTGCCCACCCTCAGCCGCGACCAGGCCACGGCGCTGATCGAGGCGGCCGGCGGCAAGGTGAGCGGCAGCGTCTCGAAGAAGACCGACTATTTGGTGGCGGGCGCCGACCCCGGCAGCAAACTCGACAAGGCGCAGGCGCTGGGCATTACCATCCTGGACGAGGCCGGGCTGCAGACCCTACTGCGTGGAGGTGGCAGCGACGCCCCATGACCTGGCAGTGCGCGATGACGCGCCGGTGCAACCTGCAAGCAATATGATTCAACCCGACGGCGACTCTGGCCGATTCATAAACCTATGATGGAGCTCATGACGAGGAGTAACAACCATGAAGCGAGTCACCAAGGCAGTCTTTCCGGCCGCAGGCATGGGCACGCGTTTCCTGCCCGCCACCAAGGCCAACCCCAAGGAGATGCTGCCCATCGTCGACAAGCCTTTGATCCAGTATGCGGCGGAGGAGGCGGTCGCGGCCGGCATCACCGATCTGATCTTCATCATCGGCCGGACCAAGCGCGCCATCGCCGACCACTTCGACAAGGCCTACGAGCTGGAGATGGAGCTGGAGATCAAGGGCAAGACCCAGGCCCTGGAGCAGCTGCGCGGCATGCTGCCGCCGCACGTCAACTGCATCTACATCCGCCAAGCCGAGGCGCTGGGCCTCGGACACGCCGTGCTGTGCGCCGAGCCGGCGGTCAACGACGAGCCCTTCATGGTCATCCTGGCCGATGACCTGATCGATGCCGAGCCCGGTGTGACCAAGCAGATGTGCGACCTGTACGACTATTACCAGTGCTCGGTGGTGGGGGTGCAGCCGGTGGCGCGGGAGGAGACCGGCGCTTACGGCATCGTCGCCGGCGAGATGATGTCGGACCGCCTGCTGCGCATGACCCACATCGTGGAAAAGCCCAAGCCGGCGGAGGCCCCCTCCAATCTCGGCGTGGTCGGACGCTATGTCCTCACCCCGCGCATCTTCCACCATCTCCGGCGGATCGAGCGTGGTGCCGGCGGCGAGCTGCAGCTCACCGACGGCATCCAGGCCCTGCTGCGCGAGCAGCAGGTCCTCGCCTACCGCTACGAGGGCACGCGCTACGACTGCGGTTCCAAGGTCGGTTATCTCAAGGCGACGGTGGAATACGCCTTCAAGCACCCCGAGGTGGCGGAGGAGTTCGGCGCCTATCTCAGGCAGCGCCTGTGTCCGCCGGCGTGATCCGGCCGTAAATCCAGGCGTTGAGCAGCCGGCGCGCGTGCTGCGCCACCTCCCCGGCGGTGAGGCCCACCGGCCCGATGCCTGCCGCGACCGCCGCATCGCCGGCGGTGCCGTGCAGGTAAACCCCCAGCACGGCGGCCTGCTCCAGGGTCAGCCCCTGCGCAATGAGGGCCGCGATCATGCCGGACAACACATCCCCCATGCCCGGCGCGGCCATGCCCGGATTGCCCGTGGGGTTGTGCCAAAGCCGTCCTCCGGCCGCCAGAATGAGCGTGCCAGCACCCTTGAGCGCGACGAGACAGCCAAAGCGTTCGACGAGCGCGCACACGGCGGCAGGCCGGTCCGCCTGGATCTGGCCGGTCGCGACGCCCAACAGCCGGCCCGCCTCACCGGGGTGAGGCGTGAGCAGGGTCGGCGCGGCGCGTTCCTTGAGGGCGGTCTGCAGGGCGGGGGTGGCCGCCAGGAGGTTGAGACCGTCGGCATCGATGAGCAGGGGCAGCGCCGTCTGCAGGCAGTCGTACAGCAACCGCCTCGCGCGCTCGCCCTGGCCCAGACCGGGGCCCACCACGAGACAGGCCGGTGCGGTCAGACGCAGCACCGCCTCAGGCGCCGTGAGCATCAGTTCCGGATACACGGCGTCCACCGCCACCCGGTCGTCCAGCATGCCGACATAGACCCGGCCGGCACCCAGCAGCAGGGCGGCCCGCCCCGCCAGCAGGGCCGCACCGGCCATACCGGGACTGCCGCCCACCACCCCCACGCTGCCCATCATGCCCTTGTGACAGCCGGCCGGCCGGGGGGGCAGCCAACCTCTGCAGTCTTCCAGCGCGATCGTGTGCAATTCGTGCATGGCCGTCTCCCGGGAGCGGATCATAAAGGGCATTGCCTGGT
>JBBIKZ010000088.1:0-10037 GCA_037445185.1 Hydrogenophilales bacterium
GCTACGCGCTCCTTCCGGCGACCCCGGCGCAACCCCACCCATCTTCGATTCATTCAGCATTCCAAGCCCCTTTCTCTTGACACGGTTTTACCCCAAACTCGTGTCCAGAAAAATCGGGGCCGGGGCACGTAATCCTGCTCGTCAGATCAGTCATGGACCACCTCCAAACACTCCGATGGGCATCAGTGTACTCTCAGGCAGCAATGCGCCTCTATTGCCACGCCCTCCCCGCCAGCAACCGCTCGTACTCCCCCAGCACCCGCTCCCAGGTGAACGCCTCGGCATGCCGTGCCCGCGCCGCCGCCCGCAAATCCCCCGGCGACTCGCGCCGTCACCCACTTTCTCAAGGGGGTAAAGCAAGCCCCCCTGACAAAGGGGGTGGCCCGCAGGGCCGGGGGGTTTACCCCTGCCCCCCAACAACCCGCACGCCAACCCCAGCCCCTCAGCCGGCAAACAACCGCTCATAGGCCGCCAGCAACTTAGGCGCCTCGTAGCGCCATTCCAGCTCGTTGACCACCCGGTTACGGCCGTATTCGCCCATGCGCCGGCGCCGTTCCGGGTCGTCCAGCAGTTCCAGGATCTTGCGCGCCAGATCCTGCGGGTCGTTCCTCGACGCATACAGCGAGGCCTCCTGGGCGGAGAAGCGGCCCTCGGTCAGGTCGAACTGCACGATGGGCTTGCCCAGGGCCATGTACTCCATGATCTTGTTCATGGTGGACTTGTCGTTCATCTCGTTGGCCACGTCGGGGTTCACGCAGACATCGGCGGTGTTGAGCATCTCGAGCATTTCCTGGTCCGGCACCCGGCCGGTGAAGGTCACGTAATCCGCCACACCCAGACCCACCGCCAACTGTTTCATCTCCGCCAGCGAGGTGCCGCCCCCCACCAGGCCGAAGTGCACGTCCTGCCGGCCCAGGTCGTGGACGATGTGGCGCACGGCCTCGAGCAGCAGGTCGATGCCTTCCTGCTTGCCCATCACCCCCACATAGCCTACGAGATAACGACGTCCCCGCTTCAGGTCCTCCACCGGCGGCAGGATTTTCAGCCGGTCGAGCTTCGGGCCGCTGCGCACGACGAACACCCGATCCGGATCCATTCCGCCGCGTTCGATAGCGATGCGCTTGTAGGATTCGTTCGTCGCGATCGACACATCCGCTGTGCGGAAAGTCATCCGCTCCAACCACACCATCAGCCGCCAGAAGAAGTCGCGCCGGCCGAACTTGGCTTCATACAGCTCGGGATTGATGTCGTGGTGATCGAACAGGAACTTCGTGCCGTGGAACAGCTTGAAATAACCGCCGATCAGGAACAGCAAGTCCGGCGGGTTGCAGGCGTGCACGACATCAAAGCCCCGCTCGCGCCGCACCCGCCGGGCGAGGCGGAAGCTGTGCCACAGTGCCGCAGAGTACTCGATGGCGTAGCCCTTGGCCCCCTCCGCCTCCATCGGCAGGTCGTAGCGGTAGATGTGGATGCCCTCGATCTCCTCGTAGTGTTTCTCGTAGCCCTTGCCGGTCGGGCAGATGATCGACACCTCGTAACCGTTCGCCCTGAGCGTCGTGGCCTCCTGCCAAACGCGGCGGTCGAACGGGGAGGGCAGGTTTTCGACGAGGATCAGGACGCGCCGCGGCTTACCAGCAGATGCCGTCATACTGGCCGCCGCTGACTCGATCGGTGATGCGCACCAGGTCCACCAGCACCTGATCGGGGCGCAGCCTGTCCGGCACGGACCGGAATTCCTCGGCGCCGTTGCCGATCACCAGCGTCTCGGCGAACTCGAGCACCTCGTCCATGCTCTGCACCATCAGTTTCGAGATGTGGGGGATGTGGTTAAGGATGTAATCCCGGTTCGCGCCGGTGAGGGCGGCCAGGTTCACGTTGCGGTCATACAGCCGCAGCTCGTAGCCGCGGCCGATCAGGTATTCGATGACATCGACCAGCGGCGACTCGCGCAGGTCATCCGTCCCCGCCTTGAAGGCAAAGCCCAGGATACCCACCTTGCGCCGGCCCTTGGCCGTGATCATGGCGATGGCCTTCTCGATCTGGCGCTGGTTGGAGGGCATGATGGCGTTGAGCACCGGCAGGTCCAGGTCCAGGCTCTTGCCCTTGTAGGTCAGCGCCCGCACGTCCTTGGGCAGGCAGGAGCCGCCGAAGGCGAAGCCCGGCTTCATGTAGTAGGGCGAGAGATTTAGCTTGGTATCCTGGCAGAAGATCTGCATCACCTTGTGGCCGTCGATGCCCAACGCCTTGCACAGGTTGCCGATCTCGTTGGCGAAGGCCACCTTGAGGGCATGCCAGTTGTTGTCGGTGTACTTCACCATCTCCGCCGTCTCGATGTCGGTGCGGATGAGCGGCGCATCCATGCCCTGGTAGAGCTCCACCAACACGTCACCGGCCCGTGTGTCGCTCTCGCCGATCACTGTCTTGGGCGGATGGTAGTAGTCGTACACCGCCGTGCCCTCGCGCAGGAATTCCGGGTTGTTGCAAACCCCGAAGTCCACCCCTGCCTGCTTGCCCGAATACGACTCCAGCGTCGGGATCACCACGTTGCGCATCGAACCCGGCAGCATGGTGGAACGGGCCACCACGACATGAAAGGAAGGCTTGTCGCGGAGGGCGGCGCCGATCTCCTCGCACACCCGGCGCACATAAGAGAGGTCCAGGTTGCCGTTGAGCTGCGAGGGGGTCCCCACGCAGACGAGCGAGACGTCCGTGTCCATCACCGCCCGGCGCACGTCGGTGGTGGCCCGCAGACGGCCTTGCGCGACCGCCGCCGCGATCATCTCGCCAATGTCCCTCTCGATGATCGGCGTCTTGCCAGCGTTGATGAGGTCCACTTTGATCTTATTGGGATCAACCCCGACGACGTGATGGCCGTCACTGGCCAGGCAGCCGGCGGACACCGCCCCTACATAACCCAAACCGAAGATGCTGATTTTCATGTGTATCCCCTATGTGTCAGGACAGGTCTATCTCCATAGTCGTCGTCCCCTCCCACCCAGCACTGACCACGCCCGTGAATACAGCCGTCGTGCAGGGGCACTTCGCGTCGAACGACCTGGATACCCACCCCAAGGGTGGGTCGGATTCACCACGCGCCAGCCGCACTGTCAGGCCATCGGGACCGGATAGCCGCAAGGTAACCGGACCTTTGCGTATGACGATTATCCCTGCATTCAGTGACACTTCACAGTCTTCGGCGAAATGCCAGAACAGCTCGATCCGATGCGGCCCCTTACAATCGAGTGCGTCATCGACCCGGATGCGCCGGGTCGGTTTTTCCAGCACCACCTCCCGCCGATGCGTCACCGGATCGGCCAGGCGGCGGTAACCGTTATGCTCCCCCACCCAGCGGTCGCTCTCCGCTCCCGGCGTCCATTCCACGCAGCGCGCGGTCGCATGCCGCGTCCACAGGAAGTTGCCGCCGATCACCGACTGGTCCACCCCGTCCACGCGCAGGGTGTTGTGGGCCGAGGTGCCGCGGAAGTAATCGCGCCACACCTTCTGGGTGTGATAGGCATAGGTGCCCGGATCGATCAGCATCTGCCGCCCCGCCACCGACAGGGTGAACGACAGCGCATCGGCATGGCCGTGGGCGGCAATGGACAGATAACCCAAGGGACCGGCGTCGGCCACCAGACGCAGCTCGCGCGCCGTTTCGAAGGCATCGCCCAGAATCCAATACCCCCCCTCCGGAAATGCACGCCTGGGCTCGCCCGGGCGGGCCTCCAGCGACGCGAGGCGTTCGGCGGCCGCATCCCCCAGCAGCCAGCGGCTCTTGTCGTCGAACCCGCCGGCCTTGGCCTTGAAGTCGCCACGGCCGAACAGCACCGCGCCGGTGGCCAGCAGCGAGCGATACACGTCCGCCTTCGGGCGCGGGTCGAAGCGCACCAGGCGCGCGTCGTCCGCGTCGCCGATCATCGGCACATGGCCGCCCGCGTCCATCAGCGCGGCGATGAACTCCAGCATCGCCTCCAGCCGCCGCCAGTAAGCCTGCGAAAACTCGATGCCATTCGCCCGGCCGATGAGCCCGGCGAGCAGCATCATGTCCGCCACCTCGTGCTGGTACCAGATGGCCTGCTCGCGGTTGACGCCGTCCTCGCCCGTCTGTTTGAGTGCCTCGCGCTCGAACTCGCGCGCCGCCCGTTGCCGCCAGCGGGCGGATTCCGGCCACAGCGGCCACACCGTCGCGCCGATGACGAGCCCCATGAGCTCGCCCAGCAGGTGGTTGTTCGCCGACGAATGGCGCGAGAAATGCCCGGCGATGAAATGGCAGTGACGGTAGATCGCCTCCAGCCAGCGATCCCTGAATTCCCCCTCGACCCGGTCTCCCAACAGAAACCACGCCACCGCCCAGTTCGCGAGCCGCACGCCGTGCTCCAGCGAACTGGTCCAGTTCGGCCCCAGCGGATACGGGCACTGCCCGAACCACGAATCGAGCAGCCGCCGGCAGCCCTCGGCGAAGCGCGCCTCGCCCGTCAGGTGCCAGGCCTGCGCCAGCGTCACCAGCTCGGCGTGGCGGTTGGGCTCCCACAGGTACTTGATGTCGCCGACCACGCGCTCGTCGCGGTAATTCAGCGTCTTGCCGAAAGCGAGCGGAGCTGCCGTACCCGTCTTCGGATCGCGGTTCCATTGTGGCGGAAAGCCCAGCGCCGCGTCCTTCAGCGCGAAGATCTCGAAATGCCCCGCCAGCACCCGCTCGGCCGCCGCCCGATACACCGTCACATCGAAGTCGCGCGGCAGCTCCGCCAGCCACGGGCGGCCGCAATCGCCTTCGGGCGCCGGCGGCCGCGCCAGCCTCAGCCCGCGCCGCTCCCACTGCGCCTGCGCGGCCTGGCGCAGGCGATAGGCGATCTCCGCCGCGCCCATCGCGCGCAGGCGGTTGAGTTTCCAGAGCATGCCGCTCACGTGGGCGCCTCGCGCTTCAACTTGCCGATGCGGGCGAGATTTGCCAGGTTAGCCGAGCTCATCCTCACCGCCCAACAGCCAGATCTTCGCCCCCTCCGTCACCCGGAGCACGAAGGCGTTGCACTCGGCCCGCTTTCCGCGCCACACATACGGCGTGTAGAGAACCGGATTCACCTTGCGCCCCAGCCGCGCCTCGTCCGGCTCCAGCGCGGCCAGCTCACGATCATTTCAGAGATACTGCAAAAAAGACGCGACCTTTTTGCAGTGTGATGACGATTCGTCGATAGCTGCCCGACACAGTACCCCCCTGGCCGCAAGGTCACCCGAAACGCAGCCGTGGCGAGACACAGTCCGCCGCCGGCATCGCTCATTTCGCCACCTCGACTTGCGCCCCTGCAAAAGAAACAAGCCGACCTGCGATTTCGACACTCACCCTGTCCCCGTCCCGCCGCAGCGTCGCCTCCGCCCCGCCGCAGCCCACCTCCAGCAGCGCCACGAAGCGCGCCTCGCGGCTCTTCGCCGTGGTGGCGTAGCGCGCGTGCCATTGCGCCGGATACTGGCCCTGCGGCTCGGCGGTGAAGCGGTCGGTCTGCGTGAATCTGCCCTCCGGCGCCTCCAGCATCGACACGCACAGGCGCACGCCGCCGTCGTCGATCTCCAGCGTCCGCGCGCCCTGCTCTTTCATCCGCGAGCGCGCGTGCAGGCTCCACTCCCAGGTGCGCGGCGTGCCGGACGCCAGGTTGTCAAATACCAGCAGCGTGTCGGGCCGCAGATAGATCAGCGAGCGCACCGCGCGCGTGAGCGCCCCGCCGTAGGCGGCGGTGGCGTCCCCGATGGCGATGTCGTAATCGGCATGGTGCTCGAAGCGGGTGATGCGCCCCTTTGCCGCCATGCTGTCGTGCAACTGCCCCTGCCCGCCGTCGAAGGTGATGGCGTTGTGTGCCCGCGTCTGCTTGTACCACTCGCGCCAGTGCGGCGAACCGTAGGAGTCGTAATAGCCCGAATCGATGGCCAGCGCCCGCCCCTTCGCATGGATCACAAAGGAATTCTGGTCGGCGTGTGAATGGTTGTAGGAGCCGTAGGGGCTCGACTTGAAATACACCGAGGTGCGCGCCCGGTCGCCCAGGTCGCTGTGCATCGCCACCCAGCCGGTGTCCTCCAGATGCGCGGCATGGGGCGTGCCCGCCGGCAGCGCGCCGGGGATGGCGTTCCAGTCCCGCGCCGGGGCGAGCAGCAAGGCGAGGTGCGCCGGGTTCTCGCCGAACTGGTTGCGCGCATACCAGTCGGCAAGCGGCGAGGGCAAGTGAGCGGCATAGGCCTTGGCCTGCGTGGCCCAGACACCCGCGTGGCGCTGCTCGGCCCCGTCGCCGAACAGGCCCGTCGGCGTGCCCGGCGGCAGGAAGTAGGCGATGAATCGGACATACCCGCGCGCCCAGTCGCTCTGCCACAGGTCCACCCCCAGCGCGTTCCTGAGCAGGTCCCAGACCATGAAATGGGTAAAGAGCACGTCCCACTGCGCATAGGCCGTGCCGTTGGCATAGCCGCCCGTCTCCCCCCAGGGGATGGGGCGGGCGAGATAGCGCGGCACCACCGCCTCGAAGCAACGGTCGAACAGGGGGTCCTCGCCCGCCAGCACCGTGCAGATCACCGCCAGCCGCGCCAGCGTCACCGCGCCGTGCGAGTCGTAGGGCCAGCGGTCGAGCTTGCGGCCCCAGTCCAGCCCCGCCCAGCCCGTGGGGAGGTTCTTCACGGGTGGGGAGAGCATGTCCTCCACGCGCGGACGTATGGCGGCGAGCAGGCGCGCCCGCTCCGCTTCGCTCAACTGGTCGTGCAGCCAGTCGTAAGTCAAAGCCAAGGCCCAGGCAACGGCATGTCCGGCAAAATCGTTCTGGAAAAAACCAGTCGCGCCGCGAGCCGGCCAGCCGGCAAGATTGTGTGCCCGACGGCGCGCCTCCGTGAGAAATCGCTCCTGTTTCGTCCGTTGCCAGAGCAGTGCAGCCAACAACAGCCTGTCCTCCTCGGCGAAGCTGATTTGCTTGGCTTCCCTCTTTGCCTTGTCCGCCCCAACATCCGGTGCCGCAGGGAGCGGCGCGGAAGTCAGTCTGTCCGCGCGACTCAGCACTTCTGTTTTTACACTGGGGTAAGACACCTGAAGAGTACGCGGATGTCCCTTGCTGGCTGCACGAGCCAGCAGTTGCGCCGTCGTAACCCCTACCTTATCCGCACTGCCAGCAGCAACTATTGCCTGTGCGACCCCGAACAGAGTGAAGCCAAGGCAGATCAGTCGTGCCAATCTCACCATGGAGCTCATCCCCCTTGGCTAACTGACGAGGGCACCTGGATACCCAGCAATTCCGCATAAATCGTTTCGATGCGCGGCACGATCACCTCGGTCGAGAAGTGCATCCTGACCCGCTCCCGGGCCGCGTCGCCCATGCGTCTGCGCAAATCGGCGTCGGACAGCAAGGCACGCAGCCGGTCGGTCAATGCCGTCACATCGCCCGCATCGACGAGGAAGCCATCCACGCCATCCCGCACCGCCTCCGGAATGCCGCCGACCCGGGTGCTAATCACAGGAAGGCCCGCGGCCATCGCTTCCAGCACGCTCATGGGCAGTCCTTCGTGATAGGACGGCAGCACATAGATGCTTGCCTTGCTCAATAACGCCTGCTTTTCGGCCCCTGTGACCCAGCCCGGCAGTTCGAGATGCGAGGCAAGGCCCAGTGATTCGGCCATACGTCGGGCTTCATCCAGCTCGCCGTCGCCACCCATGATCAGGCGCATATCGGGGAATTCCACGCTCAACTTCGCAATCGCCGGCAACAAGTCATATGCCCCCTTGCGTTTTCCTATACGACCAAGAAACAGTACCGTAGTCGGTTCGCGCAACTCGAAAACGGTCGGCTCAGGCATCCGGACGGGGTTGTGCACCAGAACAGCCCGCGCCTTCGGAAAACGCGACGCCACCCAATCGTGCCACGTTTGCGAGAGTACGATGACCCGGGCGGCTCGCTCGAAGAACCAGCAGATCAGTTTTTTGGCGCGGCTTGAAGACTCTTCGTCATGAAAGATGTGAAACTCACTGCCATGCAGATGCAACACGACGGGCTTGCCAGCGAGAATGATCGGCAGTGTGATGACCAGCTTGCGCCAGAAGCTCGCCCGTGAGGAAATGTGGACATGCGCAAGATCCATCTTGCCAGCGAGCAGCATGCCAAGCACCTGCACCATGGCGTATGCAGCAAGCAGCAACTTCCTTGCTGCCGGCCCGTCTCCATGGGTGGCCACGTACCGAATCCTCTGCCGCTCGAAGAGGCCGGCATCGCGATACGCATTGACCACGCTGGAGATGCCCCCCATGGTGTCGAAACGGGTGCCGAGCATGACTATCGCCATTGTGAATTACCTCGCGTTTTCAACTCTAGGGTAGAATGGAGAAGATGGCTCAGATGGGTGAAGAAGTTTACGACTGCGAGCAGGGAGAGGCCGAGGAGGACGGATTTCATCGCGGCCTGTCAGATCGTTCTCGTTGTCATGAAGTAACGGAGATGGAATGAGAACGCCTTCCAATAACTCCCTCTTTCTTTTCTAGCTGACTGGATGAGGTGCCAGCCCTCCCGGACCTGGGCAAATCGCATCTCATAGCTATCCAGGCGGCGCTGTTGCACATCGGGCATGACCAACGCGTAACCATGCGACTTCAACACCTCACCCACGATTTCCTCGATACGCCGCAACGTCCGTTCAGTCATGTTTCTTTTAAACTTGCCCTGATTGTCGGCGACGATGCAGGTCTGGCCCTTCGCATCCCCGATATTCTTCGATGGTCTGTCGAGACTCAGCATTGCTGGTTCGAAATTGATGCCGAGGAAAACACAAATTCTTCTAAGCACTACCTCCGGTTCGGCGAGTAAATCCTCGTAGCGAACCAACAAATCAGGATTCGGCGAAGAACGCAGGGCCTTATTGGCCGCATCGACGTCATCTGCCCAACGCTGGGCGACGTGCAGCATGTCCTTGCCCCAGGCCTTGTTGATCGACAGACAGTAATCCCTCGCGTCCCGCAAGATGTGGATGAACCGCGCATGGAGGTACAGAGAGGCTATAAGCAGAATGTGTCTAATGTATGATGGTGACTTATCACCCCAGATGATGTCGGATTCCTGTGATGCACCCACATCGATACGGACAAGCGCCTCGAACAGGCCGGCCGCATCATATCTGCGGCACGCCTCCTTCGAGGACTCCAGCACTGCCTCATGAGCCTCTTGCAAATCTCCCCACCGGAGCGGTCTGACGGGGAATCGTCCGCTTCTGGCGAGCGGTTTATCGGGTGAGACAGGCATTACGGCGTGGCAGGTCTATGTGAACGGCATGATTTCGACGATTTTGGACGAGTCCTGTCCTGCACGGGGTGCAGGGTGGGGGATGGACGGTGAGGAATGGAAAGGCATTGCGTCAGTGTCGCAATCGCATCAGTTGGTCGGCAGACAGGGCCAGGACGCCGAACATCAGGTGGCTCATCACCTTGCTGCTGCCCTTGACCATGATGCAGTTGCCGCCGAACTCATCCTTGAGCCTGGCATTGCTGCGCTCTGCGGCGGTGCGCTCAAGGTAGCGGATGGCCTCATGCGGCGCGAATTCGATTTTCTCGCCACGACGCGGGTTGTGGTCGATCAGGGGGACATGGCCGAGTTCGCGGCTGAACTCGCGCAACACGCCGCTGCAATAGGCGGCGTCCATGAGGTCGTAGCAGTTCGTCACCCGTTGGGCGCTCATCAGCGAGAGCGGGATGGCGGCCAGGCTGTCGTGCATCGAGGCCGAGGACAGCAAGGCGCTGATCGGCACGCCGCAGTCCGCCGTGTCCAGATGCAGCTTGTAGCCATTCCAGCTGACCTTGTAGCCCTGGGCGTTGCACTTCGTACCGCGATCACAGGCCGTCGGAATCTCGGCGAGCATTTCCGCAAGCGTCTGCTGGCGTTGCCGCGCCAAGGGCGACTCCTTGGCAGGCTTCCTGGCTTCCCCGCGCCGGGGACGGCCACGTGGGCGCCTCGGCGCTTCGACTTCGGCTTGCGCCGGCTTCTCGGCCTCGGTGGGGCGCTCGGGCCGCTCGCGCGCCTCAATGGCCGTGC
>JBBIKZ010000089.1:0-9938 GCA_037445185.1 Hydrogenophilales bacterium
GCACGGCCATTGAGGCGCGCGAGCGGCCCGAGCGCCCCACCGAGGCCGAGAAGCCGGCGCAAGCCGAAGTCGAAGCGCCGAGGCGCCCACGTGGCCGTCCCCGGCGCGGGGAAGCCAGGAAGCCTGCCAAGGAGTCGCCCTTGGCGCGGCAACGCCAGCAGACGCTTGCGGAAATGCTCGCCGAGATTCCGACGGCCTGTGATCGCGGTACGAAGTGCAACGCCCAGGGCTACAAGGTCAGCTGGAATGGCTACAAGCTGCATCTGGACACGGCGGACTGCGGCGTGCCGATCAGCGCCTTGCTGTCCTCGGCCTCGATGCACGACAGCCTGGCCGCCATCCCGCTCTCGCTGATGAGCGCCCAACGGGTGACGAACTGCTACGACCTCATGGACGCCGCCTATTGCAGCGGCGTGTTGCGCGAGTTCAGCCGCGAACTCGGCCATGTCCCCCTGATCGACCACAACCCGCGTCGTGGCGAGAAAATCGAATTCGCGCCGCATGAGGCCATCCGCTACCTTGAGCGCACCGCCGCAGAGCGCAGCAATGCCAGGCTCAAGGATGAGTTCGGCGGCAACTGCATCATGGTCAAGGGCAGCAGCAAGGTGATGAGCCACCTGATGTTCGGCGTCCTGGCCCTGTCTGCCGACCAACTGATGCGATTGCGACACTGACGCAATGCCTTTCCATTCCTCACCGTCCATCCCCCACCCTGCACCCCGTGCAGGACAGGACTCGTCCAAAATCGTCGAAATCATGCCGTTCACATAGACCTGCCACGCCGTAATGCCTGTCTCACCCGATAAACCGCTCGCCAGAAGCGGACGATTCCCCGTCAGACCGCTCCGGTGGGGAGTTTTGCAAGAGGCTCAAGGCATAAAAGGGTTTGGCAAGCGAGGAGACGAAGTCCCGATAATACACCTCGCCCTTGGGCGTGACCTTGAAGCTGGGCGCGCGCGGATTGCGCAGGACCTGGAAGATGCCGCGCAGGCTGTAGAAGGACTGCAACATCTCGTAGAGCTCGGAGACGAAGCTCCAGCGCACGCGCCCGTAGAGCAGGTGGCCGGCGAGCATGAGCGCCGTCAGATGTGGCAGGGCATAGACGGCGAATTGCTGCAGACCGGCATGATAGACCTGCAGCCCGAAGATGAGCCAGGCCGACGGGATGAGCAGGAACACCATGCGCGCATAGGGGAAGAGCCAGAAGGCGCTGCTGTTGAGATAGCCCAGCCGTTGCCAGATGGAGAGCCCTTTACGGGTGAGGGGGTTCTTGAGCAACAGGATCTGCAGCATCCCCTGCGCCCAGCGCACCCGCTGGGTGATGAAGCCGGCATAGGTCTCCGGCTGCAGCCCGGAGATGAGCGGGCGGCCGTAGTAGACGCTGCGCCAGCCGCGGCTGTGCAGCTCCAAAGCCGTCTCGGCATCCTCGCAGATGGTCTGGCCGGTGAACCCACCCATCTCGGCCAGGGCGGCACGCCGCAGCACGGCGGCGGAGCCGCAGAAAAAGGACGCCTCCCAGAAGTCCAGGCCGTGCTGGATGGCGCCGTAGAACATCTCGTTCTCCGGCGGCATGCGGCCGAAGATGCGCAGGTTGTGCTCGACCGGGTCGGCGTTGACGAAAAAGTGGGGGGTTTGCACCAAGAACAGCCTGGAATCGGCGACGAAGGCCCCCACCGTCCGCTCGAGGAAATCGGCCGTCGGCACGTGGTCGGCATCGAGCACCACGATCAGCTCACCGTGGGTGTGCGGCAGTGCGGCGTTGAGGTTGCCGGCCTTGGCATGTTCGTTGCGTGCGCGCGTCAGATAGTGCGCGCCGATGCGCGCGCACAGCGCCTGCAGCGTCTCGCGCCGCAGCCTGGCCGCCGTGGCCTTGATCGGGTCGGGTTCCTGACATTTTTGCTCAGTACCGCCGTCGTCCAGGAGATAGACCTTGCAGCGCCCCTCGGCATAGCGCATGTTGAGCGCCGCCAGCAGCGTGGTCTCGAGCAGCGCCGGGTCCTCGTCGTAGCTCGGTACCAGCACGTCCACCGTGGGCCATGCCGCGCGGTCCTCCGGCAGGGTTGGCAGCACCCGTTCGAGGGGCATCAGGTTGACGAACACCCCCAGAAAAAAGATGCCCACAGCATAGAGCTCGGCCAGGAACAGGGCGAGCATGGCCAGCGTGGACAGCGGATCGGTCACCAACAAGGTCTCCGTGGCGCGCCAGACGATGTAGCGCGCGGCGAGCAGTCCGGCGAGGGCAAGGAAGGCGAGCCGGAGGATAGGCCGGTGACGCGCCGCCCGGCGCAGCAGCAGTAACCCGGCCAAGCACGCGGCGGCGAGCCAACCCTGACTGGCGAGGTCAACGGGCAGCCAGACCATGATCAACCAGCCGGCGAGCGCCAGCCACCACAGGGCCGGCAGGACACCCTGCCCCATCGATCCCAGGTCGCGCCAGCGGCGATCGAGCCAGGCCGTCGGCCTCGCGCTCATGCCCACCTTTCGTATATCCACCATGGCCTGTCGATGTCGATCGAGAAACGCCCCCAGCGCGTGCACCTCCGGCTTCGGACGCAAGCAAGGCCAGGCTCCATGCAACAACAGTGGGGACGCTCTGGTCGCTGTATCGACGCGATGAATGCAAACTTGAGCCGCCACCGTTCACGCCAGCCGTGGGATTGCTAGCATGCTGGCCTTAATCCGTCTCGTCCTGCCGGGCTACGCGGGCGCTGGCGGCCGGCCCGATCCAACAGGTCGGGTGTGCACGCCGTGGGGGAAGTGAGGATGTTCGGAGAGGATGACCTCGGCCTGCCTCGGGAATAGACTACCCCCATGCATGCACTGGACGCGTGGAAAGAGGAGATGCGCTCGGCGCATCTGTATCGCGTCGTCTCCGACGCGGAGTCCGGCACGCCGCGCCAGCTCCTCTTCCTGGAACTCGCGCGCGCGGCCGAGGAGCAGGCAGGCATCTGGGCGGAGCAGATGCGCAAACGCGGCGCCGAGCCACCCACGTCCTACGCCCCGGATCTGCGCACGCGCGTGGTTGCCTGGCTGATCCGCCGGCTGGGTGTGGCGCCGCTGCGCGGCGTGCTGGCGGCCATGAAGGTGCGCGGCATGTCGCTCTATCATGCGCCCGCCCCCCACACCATGCCGACCAGTGTCGATTTCAAGGAGCGGCGCCACCGCACCGCCGATGGCGGCAACCTGCGGGCGGCGGTGTTCGGGATGAACGACGGTCTGGTGTCCAACGCCAGCCTGATCCTGGGGGTGGCGGGCGCCGGCGCCGAGCCCCAGATGGTCCTGCTCTCCGGGGCGGCCGGCCTGCTCGCCGGCGCCTTCTCCATGGCGGCGGGGGAATACGTCTCGGTGCGGGCGCAGCGGGAGTTTTTCGAGTACCAGATCGGCCTGGAGCGCGAGGAGCTGGATCAATATCCGCGCGAGGAGGCCGCCGAGCTCGCCCTGATCTACACCGCCAAGGGCGTGCCGCGCGAGGAGGCCGAGCGCATGGCGGCGCAGCTCATCCGCGACCCGGACAAGGCACTGGATACCCTGGCGCGCGAGGAACTGGGCCTCAATCCGGAGGAACTCGGCTCCCCCCTGGGCGCTGCCGTGTCCTCCTTGCTCGCCTTCGCCATCGGCGCGGCCATCCCGCTCGCCCCCTACCTGCTGCTCGGCGGCGCAACCGCGCTCACCGGCACCATCCTGGTCACGGCCATCAGTCTGTTCGGTGTCGGCAGCGTCATCAGCCTGTTCACCGGCCGGCAGGCCTGGCGCGGGGGCTTGCGCATGTTGGCCATCGGCGGTGGGGCGGGACTCGCGACCTGGTCCATCGGCACCGCCCTGGGCGTGGCCCTCGGTTAGAATGCGGCCTCACCCTCCCTGCCACCGACACCATGTCAGACCGCCTCTTCAGCATCGAATTCTTCCCGCCCAAGACCCCGGAAGGGGTGGAGAAGCTGCGCCAGACGCGGCGCCAGCTCGCCCGGCTCAAACCGAAGTTTTTTTCCGTCACCTTCGGCGCCGGCGGCTCGACGCGCGACCGCACCCTGGAGACCGTGCTGGAGATCAAGGCCGAGGGGCTGGAGGCCGCCCCGCACCTCTCCTGCATCGGCTCCACGCGCGAGAGCATCCGCGACATCCTCAACACCTACCGCGCGCACGGCATCCGCCACATCGTGGCGCTACGCGGTGATCTGCCCTCCGGCATGGCCGAACCGGGGGAATTCCGCTACGCCAGCGACCTGGTGGCCTTCATCCGCCAGGAGACCGGCGACTGGTTCGAGATCGAGGTGGCGGCCTATCCGGAGATGCACCCGCAGGCGCGCAATTACCGCGAAGACCTGGCCAACTTCAAGCGCAAGGTCGATGCCGGGGCGAACGCCGCCATCACCCAATATTTCTTCAATGCCGACGCCTATTTCAACTTCGTCGACGACTGCCGGGCCCTGGGGGTGACGCTGCCCATCGTCCCGGGCATCATGCCCATCGCCAACTACAGCCAGCTCGCGCGTTTCTCCGCCGCCTGCGGCGCGGAGATCCCGCGCTGGCTGGCGAAGAAACTGGAGGCCTATTACGACGATGCCGATGCCATCCGGGCCTTCGGCCTGGACGTGGTCACCGCCTTGTGCGAACGGCTGCTCGCGGGTGGGGCACCGGGGCTGCATTTCTACACCCTCAACCAAGCGGGGCTGACCACCACCCTTTGGCAGCGTCTGGGCCTGGGCTGATACGGGCAAACCGCAAAAAAAAACCGGACCAGGGGTCCGGGAGAGGCATGTCGTCTTGGAGGCGTCTTGTTGGTGTCCTCCCCAACCGCCAAGTCAGGAGCGTGCGCCTTGCAGCTGGGGGGCATTATGCATGGGCAGGAGCGGCCTGAATATTGGCCAAAGGATAGAGGCGCATATAACTAAAGCTATAGACCGCCCGCCCCCTCTTGATGGCGCGGCCGATCCGGGCAAAATCCGCCCCATCATCGCGGGGAGGACAGAGTGAGGATACTGCTGGCGGACGACCACCCCCTGTTCCGGGAGGGGATCAAACCCCTGCTGAACAAGCTGGATGCGCACATCGAGGTCATCGAGGCGAAGGACTATCCGTCCGCCTTCGCGGCGGCGCAGCGTGCGGGCGAGCTGGATCTGGCCCTGATGGACCTCTACATGCCGGGCATGAACGAGCGCCAGGGCATCGTCCGCTTCCGTGCCGCCTTCCCCGACGTGCCGGTCATCATCCTGTCGGCCTCCGAACAGGCGGAAGACATCCAGCACCTGCTCGACCTCGGCGCCCTCGGCTACATCACCAAATCCTCGCCTAGCGAGGTCATCCTGCACGCCCTGCGCCTGGTACTGGCCGGTGGCGTCTATTTGCCGCCCAGTCTGCTCGGCGGCAAGGAGCCGGCGGAGATGGACGAGGAGTCGGCCAGACAGAAGATCGCCCTCACCCTGCGCCAGCAGGAGGTCTTGCGCGAGCTCGCCCAGGGCAAGAGCAACCGCCAGATCGCCGAGGCCCTGCGTGTCACCGAGGGCACGGTGAAGATCCATCTGGCCACCATCTTTCGGCTGCTCAATGTGAACAACCGGACCGAGGCCGTATTGGTGGCGCAGAAGATGCGCCTGTCGCCGCAGGCGAAGCCCCTCGATCATGGCCCCTGAGCAGGCCCCTGACGGTGGCGGGGGGCGCGGCATCCGGAACAACCTGCGTCTGCGTATCTTGGCCATCGCCCTCACGCCGGCCCTGGTGGGATTGCTGCTCCTGACCCTGTATTTCTCCAACCGTATCCTGCACGAGGCGGAGCTGGCCCTGCAGACGCGGGGGCGGGACATCGCCCGGCATCTCGCCGCCGCCGCCGAGTACGACTACCTCCTCGGCAACATCGTCACCTTGAAGCGATTGCTCGACTACACGGCGGCGCGGCCCGAGGTCCTCGCCATCGGCATCATGGAGGCACAAGGGACCTGGCACGTGGTGAGCGGCCACGCCCTGCTGCTCATGCCCATCACCTGGCAGACCGGCATCCACGAGATGCAGTCGGGCGCGAACCGGGTATTCATCCATCCCCTGGGGGCGTCAGGCCCCGCCGACACCGATCCCTACCTCGCCGCCGTGCCGCAGCGCAAGC
Organism: Hydrogenophilales bacterium; assembly: GCA_037445185.1. Taxonomy (GTDB): domain Bacteria; phylum Pseudomonadota; class Gammaproteobacteria; order Burkholderiales; family Thiobacillaceae; genus JANWZL01. The sequence goes on from JBBIKZ010000089.1 coordinate 6,095, forward strand.
TCGCCGGCCAGGTCGTGGTGGTGCTCAGCAGCGCGAGCCTGGAGGAGACGCGTGCGAACGTGCTGACCGGCGCCGGCGTTCTGGTGATCCTTTTCCTGCCGCTGGTCGGCGCGGTCGCCTGGCGCATGAGCCATGGCCTGAGCGATCGTCTGCAGGCGCTGAGCAGCGCGGTCGAGCGCATCGCCGACGGGCAGTTGTCGGTGCGCGTGGCTGCGGTCTCCTCGGGCGAGCTGGGCCTGCTCGAACAAAACATCAATCGCATGGCCAGCGCCCTGCAGGAGGGGCGCGAGGAGCTGGAACGGCGCATCCGCGAGGCCACGGCGGAACTCACCGCCCAGAAGCAGGCGGCCGAGGCCGCGGTACAGGTCAAGTCCCGTTTCCTGGCGGCGGCCAGCCACGACCTGCGCCAGCCCCTGCACGCGCTGACCCTGCTCATCGCCGCCATGAAGGAGCGCCTCGCCTCCGGGGAGGCCCAGCAGCTGGTGCGGCACATCGAGACCTCGGCACTGGCCATGCAGGAGTTGCTCAACGCCCTGCTCGACCTCTCCCGGCTGGACGCAGGCGTGGTAGTGGCGCGCCCGGAGTGCTTCCCGCTCGCACGCGTGCTGCAGGGCATCCAGCGCCAGTTCGCCCCCCTGGCGGCGGAGAAGGGTCTCGTGCTGCAGGTACGCACCAGCCAGGCCTGGGTCCACACCGACCCGGTGTTGGTGGAAAGAATCCTGATCAATCTGGTGGCGAACGCCATCCGTTACACCGACTCGGGATGGGTGTCCATCGGCGCGCGGGCCGAGGGGGACGGGTTGCGCCTGGAGGTGTGGGATACCGGCCCCGGCATCCCGCAGGCCTATCAGAACAAGATCTTCGAGGAGTACTTCCAGCTGGTGAACCCCGAGCGCTCCCGCGACAAAGGCCTGGGCCTGGGCCTGGCCATCGTCGCGCGTCTGGCGAGGCTGCTGGGCACGCCGGTCAATGTCGACTCCGAACCGGGCAAGGGTTCCTGCTTCAGCATCAGACTACCAGCCTGTCAGCCGCAGACCGGCGTGGAAGAGACTGCCGCCGCCCCCGCCGGCGGCGATACCCAACTGCGGCACGCCCTCGTGGCCTGCATCGACGACGACCTCGCCATCCTCGAGGCGATGGTGGAACTGCTGGCGGGGTGGGACATGGAAGTCGCCGCCGGCCCGGATGTGGCTCAGGTCCGGGAAGACCTGATGCAGCTCGGACGCAGCCCCGACGTCATCGTGTCGGACTACCGCCTGGCGGGCGGCTGCTCCGGCCTGGATGCCATCCGCACGCTGCGGCAGTCCTTCGGCGCGCAGATCGCCGCAGTCCTCATCACCGGCGACACCGCGCCCGAGACCATCCAAGCCATCAACGCCTCGGGGCTGCCCGTGCTGCACAAACCGCTCAGACCCGCCAAGCTGCGGGCCATGCTCTCGCATCTGCTCGCAGGCCGCGGCGATGCGCGATGATCGAGCGGGCGTCGATCCGGCTGCAGATCGGTGGGCGGGGGGCAGGTGGGGTGTGGGTCGGCCTTCAGGCCAAGGGGGTTGTCGTTACGATTTATGGGTGTCGGCCGGAGATACTGTTATGCCTGTCAAGCCGGCCGGAAGGCCGGTCTGCGGGTCGAACCATGACGGCGTCATCCGTCCGGCGTGGATGTCCCTCTGGACCCTGGCGTGCCGGCCTCCCCCGTGCCGCTCACCCCATCACCCTGCCCAGCGCCTCCAGACAGTACCGCACATTGCCGGCCGAACAGGCCTGGCCCATCAGGCCGATGCGCCACACCTTGCCGGCGAAGGTGCCGAGACCAGCGCCGATCTCCAGGTTGAATTCGTCGAGCAGACGGGCGCGCACCGCGGCGTCGTCCACCCCCGCCGGCACGAACACGGCATTGAGCTGCGGCAGCCGCTCCGCTGCCGGCACGACGTAGGCGAGGCCCAGGCGCTCCAGGCCGTCTCTGAGCGCCTCGTGCAGGCTGTGGTGACGCGCCCAGGTGTTTTCGATCCCTTCCTCCGCGAGCATGCGCAAGGCCTCGTGCAAACCGTAGAGCGGATTGATGGGCGCGGTGTGATGATAGGTGCGCCGGCCCTCGCCGCTCCAATACCCCAACACCAGGTTGAGGTCCATGAACCAGCTCTGCACCGGGGTCCGGCGCGCCCTGACCCGTTCGATGGCGCGCTCGGAGAAGGTCACCGGCGCGAGCCCCGGCGTGCACGAAAGACACTTCTGGCTGCCGGAGTAGGCCGCGTCTATGCCCCAGGCGTCGATCAGCACCGGCGTGCCGCCGAGCGAGGTGACACAGTCCATGACGGTGAGCGACCCCTGCCGCCGGGCGATGGCGGCCAGCGTGGCGCCATCCGACTGCGCCCCGGTGGAGGTCTCGGCGTGCACGAAGGCGAGCACCCTGGCATCGGGGTGTGCGGCGAATGCCTCCTCCACCTTGTTCGGGTCCACCGCCCGCCCCCAGGGGTCCTCCACCCGCACGGGCAGGCCGCCGCAGCGCCGGATGATCTCCTCCATGCGGGTGCCGAAGACGCCGTTGACGCAGACGATGACCTTGTCGCCCGGCTCGACCAGATTGACGAGACAGGTCTCCATGCCGACCGAGCCGGGCCCCGAGACGGGGAAGGTGAGCCGGTTGGCGGTCTGGAAGGCATAGCGCAACAGGGTCTTCAGTTCCTCCATCATGGCCTGGAAGGCGGGGTCCAGGTGACCGATGGTCGGCCTGGCCATGGCTGAGAGCACGCGCTCGGGCACATCGGAAGGCCCCGGCCCCATGAGGATGCGGCGCGGCGGGACGAAGGAAGGGATCTGCGGAATGGGGTAAGACATGGTGATACATGTCGAGGGGAAACAACGCCGATTCTATGGGCTGGAGGCGGCGGAGGTAAAATCGGCGCATCGCGTAACAGGAGACGGCGATGGACAACACGGTGGTGGTGATCGGCCTGGGCCAACTGGGGCGGGTATTCGCAGGCGGGCTGCTGCGCACGGGGCACACCGTGGTACCGGTGAACCGCGGCGACGACATGGACATCGTCGCCGCCCGCTGCCCGGAGCCGGCCCTGGTGCTGGTGGCGGTGGCCGAGGCCGACCTCGCCACCGTGCTGAAAAACCTGCCGCCCAACTGGCGCGGCCGGCTGGGCCTGCTGCAGAACGAACTGCTGCCGCGCGACTGGCGCGCGCACGGCATCATCGATCCGACCGTGATCTCGGTCTGGTTCGAGAAGAAAAAGGGCACCGACGCCAAACCCCTGCTCCCCTCCCCCGTGCACGGCCCCGAGGCGACGCGGCTCGCTGCGGCGCTCGAAGCCATCGAGCTGCCGGCGCGCGTCGAGGCGGATGCCGAGCAGATGCTCTGGGAGCTCGTACGCAAAAACCTCTACATCCTCACCACCAACATCGCCGGCCTGGTGGTGGGCGGGAACGTCGGCACGCTGTGGGAGCGCCACCGCGAGCTCGCCGAGGCCGTGGCCCTGGACGTGCTCGACATCCAGGAAGTGCTCACCGGCCGCGCACTCGACCGCCTGGACCTGATTGAAGGCATGCTGGAGGCCTTCGCCGCCGACCCCGCCCACGCCTGCGCCGGGCGCAGCGCCCCGGCCCGCCTCGCGCGCGCCTTGGCGCACGCCGACGCGGCCGGACTCATGGTTCCCGTCCTGCGCAGGATTGCTGCGGAATCCTCATGAGACGGGCACACTGCCCTCTCCACCCATCGGGATAGGGGCGGTCAGGATACCTGACCGAGCCCCTCCCACACCACCCGGCATGCGGGTCCGCACCGGGCGGTTCGAGAAGTTGAGGTCATGAGAGCCGGGGTAAGCCAAGTTTGTCGAAGTAG
>JBBIKZ010000090.1:0-9933 GCA_037445185.1 Hydrogenophilales bacterium
CCTGGTCCCCCCCTGACGCCAGACAGCGGGGCAAACCCCTGACGTGACGAGCCGCCAAGGCGGGTGACAAGGGCTGCGGAGCGGCGTTGCGCCCGTATGCACGGGGTTGCGGGGCAAGCTACATTATTCTCCGGCGCTGCCGTTATACTAGGCCAGAAGCCGAGAACAGCCCGCCGCCCATGACCTCGCCTCTCAACGTCGTCGTCCTTGCCGCCGGCCGTGGCACGCGCATGCGGTCCGATCTGCCCAAGGTGCTGCATCCCCTCGCCGGCCGTCCGCTGCTCAGCCATGTCCTGGCCGCCGCAGACGCGCTCAAACCCGAGCGCATCTGCGTCGTCTACGGCCACGGCGGCGAGCGGCTGCCGAACGCCATCGGCCGACCCGACCTCAAGTGGGTGCGCCAGGAGCCCCAGCTCGGCACGGGTCATGCCGTGCAGCAGGCCCTGCCGCATCTGAATCCCGAGGCCGTGGTGCTCATCCTCTACGGCGACGTGCCGCTCACCCGCGTGGAAACCCTGCAGGAGATGGTGTTGATCGCGCGCGAAGGGGCCATCGCGCTGCTGACCGTGCGCCTCGCCAACCCCGCCGGCTACGGCCGCATCGTGCGCAACGGCCGCGGTCAGGTCGAGCGCATCGTCGAGCACAAGGATGCCAGTGCCGAGGAACTGGCCATAGACGAGGTCAATACCGGCATCCTCTGCCTGCCCGCCGGCAAGCTCGCCGGCTGGCTGGCGCGGCTCACCAACGACAACGCCCAGGGGGAGTACTACCTCACAGACGTCATCGGCATGGCGGCCAGCGAAGGTGAGCGCATACTTCCATGCCACCCTGCCGCCGAATGGGAGGTGCTGGGCGTGAACAGCCGACAACAGCTGGCCGAGCTGGAGCGCGTGCACCAATCCAACCTGGCCGCCGCCCTCATGAACCAGGGCGTCACCCTGATCGATCCCGCCCGGCTGGACGTGCGCGGCGAGCTCGCCTGCGGACGCGATGTCGTGATCGATGTCGGCTGTATCTTCGAAGGCAAGGTGGTGCTTGGCGACAATGTGAAAGTGGGCGCTTACTGTGTGCTGAAAGAAGTGGAAATCGCGGCTGGCGCGGAGATCCTGCCCTTCTGCCACATCGAGGGGGCCCGCATCGGCGCGCAGGCGCGCGTCGGGCCGTACACGCGGCTGCGCCCCGGCACTGCGCTCGACGCCGAGACCCACATCGGCAACTTCGTCGAGGTGAAGAACAGCCAGGTCGGCTTCAATTCCAAGATCAACCACCTGTCCTATGTCGGCGACGCCTATGTCGGACGCAAGGTCAACATCGGCGCCGGCACCATCACCTGCAACTATGACGGCGCCAACAAGCACCGCACGGTGATCGAGGACGAGGCCTTCATCGGCTCCGACAGCCAGCTCGTCGCCCCGGTGACCGTGGGCCGGGGTGCCACCCTCGGGGCCGGCACCACCCTCACCCGCGACGCACCCCCGGGTGAGCTCACCCTCTCGCGCGTGCGCCAGACCACCATCACCGGCTGGCAGCGCCCAAAAAAGACGGAGAAGAATGAGGACTGAAGTTCAGGCCGCCCTCAGTATCCCTTGCCCAGGTAACCACGTTGATAATGAGAGTGCGTACTCACACTCAGCGCTTGGCTCGGGCTGACGTCTCATCCCCACCCCCCTCACACCCAGCGGAGCCCTGACCATGTGCGGAATCGTCGGCGCCATCGCGCAACGCAACGTCGTGCCCATCCTGATGGAGGGGCTGCAGCGGCTCGAGTACCGCGGCTATGACTCGGCCGGGCTGGCGGTGCGGCAGGACGACGGCCGGCTCGAGCGCATCCGCGCCGTGGGCAAGGTGGCGAGGCTACGCGAGCTGCTGGCGGAGCGTCCCCTCACGGGGGAACTGGGCATCGCCCACACGCGCTGGGCCACCCACGGCATGCCGGCGGAGCGCAACGCCCACCCGCACATGAGCGGGGAACGGGTGGCCGTCGTGCACAACGGCATCATCGAAAACCACGCCGAGCTGCGCGAGGCGCTGAAGACGCACGGCTATGTCTTCACCTCGGACACCGACACGGAAGTGATCGCTCACTTGCTGGCGGACCTCCTCGAAACCGAGTCTGACCTGTTGCGCGCGGTGCAACAGGCGGTCAAGCGCCTGGTCGGCGCCTATGCCCTGGCCGTGGCGAGCCCGCAGGACCCGAAGCGCATGGTGGTGGCCCGTGCCGGCAGCCCGCTGGTGATCGGCCTGGGGGTGGGCGAGAACTTCATCGCCTCCGATGTCTTCGCCCTGCTGCCGGCGACCCAGCGCTTCGTCTTTCTCGACGAGGGCGACGTGGCCGAGGTGAGCCGCGACGGGGTGCGCGTCTACGATGCCGAAGGCCGCCCCGTCGAGCGCCCCGAGCGCTACTCGCAGCTCACGGCGGCCACCGCCGACAAGGGCCCCTACCGCCACTACATGCTCAAGGAGATCTTCGAGCAGCCGGCGGTGATCAGCGAGACCCTGGAGGGGCGCATCCACAAGGGGCGGCTGCTGGAGGAGAGCTTCGGCTTCGAGGCCAAGGACCTGTTCGACCGCACCCAGGGCGTGCACATCATCGCCTGCGGCACCAGCTACCATGCCGGTCTGGTGGCCAAGTACTGGCTGGAGGAGGTGGGCGTGCCCTGCGCGGTCGAGGTGGCGAGCGAATACCGCTACCGCAAGGTGGTGGTGCCGCCCGGCACGCTGTTTCTTTCCATCTCCCAGTCCGGCGAGACCGCCGACACCCTGGCGGCGCTGCGCGCGAGCCGCCGCATGGGCTACATCGGCGCCATGACCATCTGCAACGTGCCGGAGTCGTCGCTCACGCGCGAGTCCGACGTGGCGCTGATGACCCGCGCCGGCCAGGAGATCGGCGTGGCCTCGACCAAGGCCTTCACCACCCAGTTGACGGCGTTGCGCCTGCTCACCCTGGCGCTCGCCCGCCGCCGCGGTCTCACGCGCGAGGGGGAGGAGGCGCTGGTCAACGAGCTCCACGCCCTGCCGCGCCAGGTCGAGGTGGTGCTGGAGCTCAACGACGCCATCAGCGCCATGGCCGACGCCTTCGCCGACCGCAAGGACGCCCTGTTCCTCGGCCGCGGCTGCTTCTATCCCATCGCCCTGGAGGGGGCGCTCAAGATGAAGGAGATCTCCTACATCCACGCCGAGGCCTACCCCGCCGGCGAACTGAAACACGGGCCGCTCGCCCTGGTCGACGCGGACATGCCGGTGGTGTGCGCCCTGCCCAAGGATGCGCTGCTCGACAAGGTCTTGTCCAACCTGCAGGAGGTGCGCGCCCGCGGTGGCGAGCTCTTCCTGTTCAGCGACAAGGAGGTGAAGATCGAGCTGGACCGCTACCAGAACCTCACCCTGTCCGACATCCACCCCTCCACCGCGCCCATCACCTACAGCGTGCCCCTGCAGCTGCTGGCCTATCACGTGGCCGTGCTCAAGGGCACCGATGTCGACCAGCCGCGCAACCTGGCCAAGTCGGTGACGGTGGAATAATCATGGCGGTCATCGCGGTCTTCAACCAGAAAGGGGGTGTGGGCAAGACCACCACGACGCTGAACGTGGCGGCGGGGCTGGCCATGCTCGATCGCCAGCCCGTCATCCTCGACCTCGATCCCCAGGCCCATGTGAGCCTCGCCCTGGGCGTGCGCGGTGTGCCCGCGGAGGCCTCCGTGGCCGGTTTTTTCCGCTCGGGGCAGCCGCTGCCGGGGCTGGTCCGGCGGGTGGCCGGCGGCGTGCGTCTGGTCCCGGGCCACCCGGATCTGTCCAAGGTCGACGCCCTGCTCGGCAGCACCCCCGGCGTGGCCGGCAGGCTCAGGCAGGGCCTGCGCGAGACCAACGCCTTCGGCGCGAGCCCCGTCCTCATCGACTGCGCCCCGGCCCTGGGCGTGCTCTCGCTCAACGCGCTGTTCGCCGCCGACCGGGTTTTGATCCCGGTGACCTCGGACTTCCTCACCATCCAGGGCCTCAATCGCCTGGAACTCGCCCTGAAGGTGCTGGAGCAGCCCTTGCAGCGCCGCATCGAGCGCCGCGTCGTGCTCACCCGCTACGACGAATCGCGCCCCCAGTGCCGCGAGGCCCTGGCCAACCTCAAGCAGCGCTACGGCGATGTCCTGTGCGAGACCAAGATCCCGGACGACCCCGCCCTGGCGGAAAGCCCGGCACACGGCATGGACATCTTCGCCTACGCCGGCGACAGCCCGGGCGCCCGCGACTACCGGCACCTGACCATGGAGCTGTTGAACAAGGGCTTTTTTCAGTGAGCCGGTGCATGAACACATCGGGGCCGGGCCACGACTAAACCCCGTTCACGGGGTAGAGTCGGGTCTGCTCAGCCGCCCGTGCGCTCGGGTCTCGGCTCCGGCGCAGGGGGCTTCATCTCCTCCAGCGCGCGGTCCAGGTCCTCCTGGATCATCTCCATCATCTGGCGCACGGCGGCATTGCCCTGGCGCATGAGCCGCTCCTGCACCCGCGCCAGGGTGTGCGCCAGCTCCGGCGGCATGCGGTAGCGCTCGCCCTTCATGGCGGCGATCATGGCCTCGCGCGTGTAGTCGAACAGCAGCCGCAGCTCGTCCTCGCTTAGGAAGGCGTTGAAAGGCAGGCCTGCCGAGGGGGGTGCCTCCTGCGGCGCGGCGTCGGCGGCCATGGCGGCGGACGTCAGGACGGCCAGGCTCAGGCCCAGGATCAAGGCTCGTGTGGACATGGGCGATCCTCCATTGCGATGCCACCCCGGCGGGTTCGCTTCCGCCCCGACGAGGGGACGCGCGTTTACCGGAGGCGGCCTGGTGACAGTCGGCTTTCATCGCGGACAAGGTCCGCTCCTACAAGTTCTAGGTCATCTGTCAGGCGCCGTATGCGCGGCGAGCAGAGCGACCGGATCGAGCACCTCCACATGGCCCCGATCCAGCCTGACCCAGCCGCGTACCTCGAACTGCTTGAGCAGGCGCGAGACGATCTCGCGCACGCTGCCGAGCTCCTGGGCGATGGCCTGGTGCGACAGGTGGATGTGCGGCCCACGCTCGGCCAGCCATGCGGCCAGGCGCTCGTCCAGGTGGCTGAAGGCCACCTCCTCCACCAGTTGCATGAGTCCGGCCAGACGTTCGGCATAGAGGTGGAACACCATCTCGCGGAATGGGGCGCATCCCTCCACCAGCCGAGTGAACAGCGGGCGGGGCAGCGCGGCGAGGCGCACCGGCTCCACCGCGATGCCGGTGGCGGCGTAGTCGTCGCCACCGAGCAGACAGCTCAGGGAGATGAGGCAGATCTCGCCCGGGATCACGCGGTAGAGCCCGATCTCGCGCCCGCTGCCGCTGCGCTTGCTGACCCGTATGCTGCCTTCGAGCACCAGGGGCAGCGCCGTGCAGGGGCTGCCGGCGTCGAACATCAGGGTGCCGGCGGGCACGCTCACCCACTGCAGGCGCGTCGCCAGCTCCGCCGCCAGGTCCCGGGGCAGGCCGGCGAGGGCCGGGAAGAGGCCGAACAGGCGAGTGTGTTCGGCGTCCATGCGCGGCCTCACTCGTAACGCAGGGCGTCGATGGGCGTGAGCCGCGCCGCCTTGCGCGCCGGCCACCAGCCGAAGAAGATGCCGACCGCGCTGGCCGAGGCCACCGCCAGCAGGACGGCATAGGGCTGCAGGATGACCTCCCAGCCGGCGAACCGGCCCAGCGCAGCAGCGCTGCCGAGCCCCAAGGCCACGCCGGCCAGCGCCCCGATCAGGGACAGGATCACCGCCTCGGCGAGGAACTGCGTGAGGATGTCGCGGCTGCGCGCCCCCACCGCTAGCCGGATACCGATCTCGCGTGTGCGCTCGGTCACCGACACCAGCATGATGTTCATGATGCCGATGCCGCCCACCAGCAGCGACACCCCGGCCACCGCCGCGAGCAGGCCGGACAGCGCGCCGGAGGCGGCCTGCTCGGCCTCGACCACCTCGGACAGGTTGCGGATGTTGAAGTCGTCGTCCTGGTCCGGCTGCAGCCGGTGGCGCTGGCGCAGCAGTTGGCGCACGCGCGCCTCGGCCTCGGTCATGTCGACGCCAGTGGCCATCTTCACCGAGATGTGGCCGACGCTGCGGCTGCGCCCCGGCCCGCCGCCCAGCACGCGGCTGCGCGCGGTGCTGAGGGGCAGCAGCACGATGTCGTCCTGGTCGTTGCCGGCGAAGCTCTGGCCCTTGGCGGCGAGCAGCCCGACGATCTCGAAGGGCACGTTCTTCACCCGTATGACCTGGCCGGTGGGGTCGGTGCCGCCGAACAGCATGTCGGCCACGGTCTGGCCGACCAGGGCGACCTTGGCACCGGTGCGCAGGTCGTTGTCGTCCAGGGCGCGACCGCGCGCGATGCGCCACTCGCGGGCGATGAGCCATTCCGGTGTGACGCCGAAGACGACAGTGGACCAGTTCAGGTTGCCGTGCACCACCTGGGCCGTGCCGCGCATGCCCGGTCCTGCCGCCAGCACGCCCGGCACCTCCTCGGCGATGGCGCGGGCGTCGCCTTCGGTCAGCGTGTTGCGGGTGCCCGTGCCCAGGCGCACGCCGCTCGCAGTGACCGTGCCCGGGAAGACGATCAGGGTGTTGCTGCCCAGGCTCTTCAACTGCTCCTCCACCGTGCGCTTGGCCCCCTCGCCCACCGCCAGCATGGTGATGACCGCCGCCACGCCGATGATGATGCCCAGGGTGGTGAGGCCGCTCCTCAGCTTGTTGGCGCGCAGGCTGCGCAAGGCGCTGCGGGTGGTATCGAGCAGGTTCATGCGATCGGCGCGGGGTTGGCGGCGATGAGCTCGGCGGCGCGGGCGGGGCGTTCCACGGTGCGGTCCTCGACGATCCTGCCGTCGCGGAAGTGGATCACGCGCCCGGCGAAGGCGGCGATGTCGTGCTCGTGCGTGACCAGCACGATGGTGATACCGGTATCGTTGAGTGCCTGCAGCAGGGCCATCAGCTCCAGGCTGGTGTGGGAGTCGAGCGCGCCGGTGGGTTCGTCGGCCAGGATGAGCGGCGGGTCGTTGATGAGCGCGCGGGCGATGGCCACGCGCTGCTGCTGCCCGCCGGAGAGCTGGCGCGGCAGATGCTCGGCGCGCTCGGCCAGGCCCACGCGGGCGAGGCGCTCGCGCGCGCGCCGGTGACGCTCGGCGGCCGGCACGCGGGCATAGACGAGCGGCAGTTCGACGTTCTCCAGCGCGGTGATGCGCGGCAGCAGATTGAAGCTCTGGAAGACGAAGCCGATGGTGCGGTTGCGCACGGCGGCCAGGCGGTCGGCCGCCAAACGGGTCATGTCCTCGCCGGCCAGGAGGTAGCGGCCGGCATCGGGCCGATCCAGGCAGCCCAGCAGGTTCATGAAGGTGGACTTGCCCGAGCCCGACGGGCCCATCACGGCGACGAACTCGCCGCGCCAGATGGTCAGGCTCACGCCCTGCAGCGCCGGCACGTTGACCTCGCCCACACGGTATTCGCGCCTGAGGTCGCCGACCTCGATCAGCGCCTCGCCGGCCTGCCCCGCACGCCTCACCCCTGCCCCCTCACCGCCTCACATGCCCATGCCGAAGGGCCGCGTCTGCCGTTTGGGTTTGGGCTCGGAACCCTCCTCGTAGCCGAGGATGACCGCCATGCCGTCCCGCACCTCGCCGCGCAGCACCTCGGTGGCCTTGCCGTCGCTCACGCCCAGGCGCAGCGCGACCGGCTGCGGTCGGCCGTCCTTGTCCAACACCCAGACGCGACCGGGGATGCCTGGCCCCTCCTCGCGCGCGCGCACCTCGAGTTTGACCGGCGAGCCGTCCGGATTGAGGGGTCGGAAACGCAGGGCCTCGTTCGGCACCTTGAGCACGTTCTCGCGCTCGTCGGTGAGGATGCGGGCATTGGCGGTCATGCCCGGCAGGAGTTTCCCGTCCGGGTTGGCAGCGGTGGCGATCACGCTGTAGGTCACCACGTTGTTGACCGTCTGCGGCGCCTTGCGGATCTGCGTGACCTCACCGCCGAAGCGCTCGCCGGGATAGGCATCGACGGTGAAGCGCACCTTCTGTCCGGTCTTCACGCGGCCCACGTCGGCCTCGTCCACGGCGATGTTCACCTCCATCTGGCGCAGGTCGCGGGCGATGGTGAACAGCACCGGGGCCTGCAGACTGGCGGCCACGGTCTGGCCCATGTCCACGTTGCGGCTGATGACCACGCCGTCCACCGGCGAGCGGATCACCGTGTGTGCAAGCTCCACCTGGGCCTGGCGCAGCACGGCCTGGCGCTGCGCCACCAGCGCCTCGGCGTTGGCGACCTGGGCGGTGTTGACGCGCACGCTCGCCTCGGCCAGGCGCACCTGTTCGCGCGCCGTGTCGAAGGCGGCCTGCACGCTGTCCAGTTCCGCCGGCGACAGGAAGGACTGGGCCACGAGCGCCCGCGTCCGCTCGAGCTTGCGGCCGGCATCGTCCAGCGCGATGCGGGCCTTGGCGAGTTCCGCCTGCCGCGCCGCCAGGTTGTCGCGCGCCACCTGCACGGCGCTTTCGGCCGCCCTGAGATCGGCCTGGGCCTGGGCCACCCGTGTCTCGAAGGCCGCCGGATCGAGCCGGGCGATGACTTGCCCTCTTTTCACCGGCGAGTTGAAGTCCGCCAGCAGCTCGGCGATCTGGCCGGAGACCTGCGAGCCCACCTGCACCGTCGTGAGCGCCCCCAGCGTGCCGCTGGCGGACACGGCCGCCGAGAGTCGGCCCGCCTCCAGCTTGCCCAGACGATACTGTGGCACCGGGGTCTTGTCCTGCCACGGCTGCCAGTACCACACGGCGGCAGCGGCCAGGGCGACGAGGAGCAGGGGGAGGAGCCAGCGTTTGATGGCGCCTGGGATGTTCATCGATGAGTTCAGACGGGATGCAGGCCGGAGGGTGTTCCCACGATGGAGCGCTCAGCGGTCTGATCGTTCCGTACGGCCGGCCCGGCCGTGTGCGGGGCGAGGCCGAGGCCATGGCGCAGGCGGGCGCTCAAGGCCTCGGGCGTGCGTGCGATCACCTCCTCCGGCACGTCGAACTTGCGTGTGAGCCGCTCGTAGCCCTCGAAGCCGTAGGAGACGATGAAGGGGTGCATGCCGGCGCCGATGGCGGCGAGATAGTCCTTGTGCTCGTCACCGCAGACATAGGCGCGCGCCGGGTTGATGCCCAGGCGCTCGCGCAGCGCGCGGAAGTAGGCGGTCTTGGTCTCGCCCAGGGGCACGCTGATCAGGAAATCGAGCGCCCCCGTATCGATGTCGTGGCGCAGGAAGAGCAGCCTCAGGGTCTCGGCGGGCTCGTGGGTGATGTTGCGCGTGACCAGGCCGACGCGCACGTCCGGCGCCGCGATGAGGGCCGCGATGAGCTCGGCGATGCCAGGAAACAGGCCTGCCTCCTGGCGGTAGACCTCGGTCAGCGTGGCGATGAGCTGCCGGCGCCGCTGCTTGCCGATCTGGCGTTTCAGGTTGGCGGGAAACTCCTTCAGACCGCCGAGATACTTGAACAGATGACGCCGCTGCTGGAAGCGCTTCAGGTCGCCGATGTCCATGCCATGGCGGGCGAAGGTGCGCTCGATGGCGCTGAAGGCATCGATGGTGGTGCCATCCGCATCCAGGATGACGAGACGATCGGCGCTGGGGTACATGACTGTGTATGAATGAAGGCCATGTGGGCGATCTGCGTGATGCCGGTTAGTTTAACCGCTCGCCCGTGTGTTCGACCTGGGGCCGGTGTAAGGTGCGGATGAGGGCCCTACACCCGATGGGCGTCGGTTGGCATGAGGTGCATGGTGCTGATCGCGCGCAAGGGGTGCCGTGAAAGTTGGCGCGAGCCGACTGTAGCAGGCCGTTGAAAAACGTAGCGAGGATGGCCAGATGCAAGGCGCATCATCCTGCCCGCCGATACGTCTTTACAGCACTTGAGAAGCCCGTCTTGCGGATTGTGCAACCCTTT
>JBBIKZ010000091.1:0-9849 GCA_037445185.1 Hydrogenophilales bacterium
ATAATCCGCCATCTTCGTCATCTTCGATTTCCCAGCCGAGGACATGCCATGAATCTGGATCGGGTGAGTTCGGGGCGCGACGTGCCCAACGACATCAACGTCATCATCGAAATCCCCGCCCATTCCGACCCCGTCAAGTACGAGGTGGACAAGGAGACCGGCGCCCTGTTCGTGGACCGCTTCATGAGCACGGCGATGCACTACCCGTGCAACTACGGTTACATCCCGCACACCCTGTCCAACGACGGCGACCCCTGCGATGTCCTGGTGGTGACTCCCATACCGCTCATCTCCGGTTCGGTGATCCGCTGCCGGCCCGTCGCCCTGCTCAGGATGACCGACGAATCCGGCGACGACGCCAAGGTGCTGGCGGTGCCGATCGACAAGCTGACGCGGCGCTGGTCGCACGCGCAGGGGCCGCAGGACATGCCACCCGACCTGCTGGAACGCATCGCCCACTTCTTCGAACACTACAAGGACCTGGAGGAGGGCAAGTGGGTCCGGGTGCAGGGCTGGGAGGGGGTGGAGGCGGCGAAGAAAGAGATCCTCGACAGTGTGGCCATGTACAACAACGCCCCCGAAAAGCCGATGTTCTGATCAGGATACAGGGTACAGGTTACAGGTCCCAGAGATATTTGCGCGCCGCTGCGCGGCGCGGAAACTTGGCTGAAACCTGTAACCCGTAACCTGAAACCTGAGATGCTGATCTGCATCCTGTCCGATTCGCACGACAACCGGCGGCTGCTGGGGCACGCCGTCGAGGACGCCAAGGCACGGGGGGCCGAGGCCGTGCTGCATTGCGGGGATGTCGTCGCACCGACCACCCTGCGCGTGCTGAAGAAGTTCGCCCTGCCGGTGCACGTGATCCACGGCAACAACACCGGCGACCTCTACGCCATGAACCGGCTCGCGCACGAACCCGACAGTGTGGTGCGCTACCACGGCCAGGACGCCGTGGTGCACCTGGCCGGGCGCACCGTGTTCATGGTGCACTATCCGCACTACGCCGCGGCCATGGCGCTGACCGGCGACTACGACGTGGTCTGCTGCGGCCACGACCACCGCGACAGCGTGCGCAGGATCGACAACGTCAAGGGGGGGACCACCTTTCTGGTCAACCCCGGGACGGTGGGCGGCGTGGGGGCGAGACCGACCTATGTCCTGGCCGACCTGGCGGTCTTGCGCTTCGAGGTGTTCGAGGTGCCCACCGCCCCGGGCGAGGCCTGCAACACGCCGCCGGTCAGCGTGCATGTCTGATTCAGGTGTCGGGGTTCAGGGATCAGAGGTCAGCAGGTGGCGGTAACCCTTCGCGCCCGTCAGATTTACGCTATCTATTTCCGCATAGAAACATTCGATTGATCCGATGGTCGCCCCGACGGTCTTTGCAGGGTAACATTCGGCAGTTTTTGCGCAGCGAGCGCAAATCCCCCTTTCTCGTATCAACCTTCGGAGGCGACACATGACATCCGTTGTGGCGACCAACCAGACCATCCTGGTGGTGGGCGGGGGCATCTCCGGCATGACCGCAGCGCTCGAAGCGGCCGAGACCGGCAAGCGCGTGGTGCTGGTGGAGAAGAACCCCTGGCTCGGCGGCCGCACCGCCCAGCTCTACCGCTATTTCCCCAAGATGTGCCACCCGACCTGCGGGCTGGAGATCAACCTGCGCCGCCTCAAGGCCAATCCCAACATCCAGGTCCTGACCCTGGCCGAGGTGACCGGCATCAGCGGCAGCAAGGGGGATTACACCGTCAGCGTCAAACTCACACCCCGTTACGTGAACGAGAACTGCACCGCCTGCGGCGAGTGCGCCAAGGCGGTGACGACCGAGATCCCGGACGCCTTCAACTACAGCCTGGGCAAGGTCAAGGCCGCCTATCTGCCGCACAGCATGGCCTACCCGCAGCGCTATGTGATCGACCGCGCCATCCTCGGCACGCCCGAGGCCGAGGCCGCCCGCGCCGCCTGCAAATACGGCGCCATCGATCTCGAGCAAAAGGAGGAGGTGGTGAGCCTCAAGGCCGGCGCCATCGTCTGGGCGACCGGCTGGAAGCCCTACGACGCCGAGAAGATCACCCCCTATCGCTATGGCGAGTTCCCCAACGTCATCACCAATGTCGAGTTCGAGCGGCTGGCCGACCCGCACGGCCCCACCGGCGGGCGCATCCTGCGTCCCTCGGACGGACGCGAGGCCAAGAACGTCGCCTTCATCCAGTGCGCCGGCTCGCGCGACGAGAACCATCTGCGCCACTGCTCGCGCTTCTGCTGCATGGCCTCGCTCAAGCAGACCCACTACGTGCAGGAGAAATACGGCGACGAGGGCAAGAGCACCATTTATTACATCGACATCCGCGCCATCGACCGCTTCGAGGACTTCTACCACAAGGTCAAGGCCAATCCCAACGTCACCTTCATCAAATCCAAGGTGGCGCGCATCTCGCAGGACAAGGATGGCAACCCGGTCTGCTGGGGGGTCAACACCGAGGGCTACAAGCGCTATGCCAACACCCATGACCTGGTGGTGTTGGCCATCGGCATGGAGCCCAGTGTCAAGGGCGTGGACATCCCGGCCGAGGTGATGGCCGACTCCTCCGGCTTCATCATGGCCGATCCGGCCAATGCCGGGATCTTCGGCGCCGGCTGCGCCACCAACGCGCTGGATGTCAACCGCGCCGTGCAGAGCGCCACCGCCGCCGCGCTGCGCGCCATCCAGGTCGTCAACAAGGTTGCCCGTGCGGAGGCTTGAGCATGTCTGAGAAGAAACACGCAGCATACATCTGTTCCGGCTGTGGTCTGGGCGAGCGCCTAAACTTCGCCGCCCTGGAGTCGGTGGCCAAGAAGGAAGGCAAGATGCAGGTCGTCAGGACCCATCCCTTCCTGTGCTCCCAGGAGGGCGTGGCCATGATCCAGGCCGACATCGACAACGAAGGCGTCACCCACGCCGCCATCTGCGCCTGCTCGCGCCGGGCCAAGACCGATGCCTTCAACTTCCCGACCACCGCCATCTCCCGCGGCAACCTGCGCGAGGGCGTGATCTGGGTGCGGCCCGACACCGAGGAGGCGCGCGAGACCACCCAGGAGATGGCCGAGGACTACGTGCGCATGGCCTGCGCCGAGGTCAAGGCCATGGCGCAACCCGCCGGCAACCCCAACACGGGTATGAACAAGACCCTGCTGGTGGTGGGCGGTGGCGTCTCCGGCATGACGGCCGCCCTGGAGGCCTCCCGCGCCGGCTACAAGGTCGTGCTGGTGGAGAAGACCGGCGCGCTGGGCGGCTGGGCGGCCAAACTCCACAAGCGCGTGCCCACCCGTGAGCCGTTCAAGGCCCCGGAGGACAACGGCGTGGCCGACCTGGTGGCGAGCATCGAGGCCGATGCCAACATCAAGGTCTATCTCAACTCCACCATCGCCAGGACCGCCGGCGCCCCCGGCCGCTTCAAGGTGGACATCGCCATGGAGAGCGGCCCGACGGTGACCGAGGACATCGGCGCCATCGTGCAGGCCACCGGCTTTTCCCTCTACGACGCCAACAAGCTGCCCCACCTGGGTTACGGCAAGACGCCGCACGTCGTCGATCAGGCCGGGCTGGAGGCGCTCGCCCGCGCGGCCAACGGGGGGGTGATCAAACGCGCCGACGGCAAGGAGGTCCGCTCCGTGGTCTTCGTGCAGTGTGCCGGCCAGCGCGACGCGAGCGGCGAGCACCTGCCCTACTGCTCCGGCTATTGCTGCAACACCAGCATCAAGCAGGCGATGTACTTCAAGGACGCCAACCCGGGCGTCGATACCGTGGTGCTGTTCACGGATCTCAGGACCCCGGGCAACGGTGAGGACTTCTACCGCTCGGCGCAGAACAAGGGCGTCATCTTCTCCAAGGGGGTGGTGTCCGAGGTGGTGCCGAACGGCAACGGCTGCACGGTCAAGTTCCACGACCTCATCCTGGAAGACAGGAATGCCCAGATCGAGGCCGACCTGGTGGTCCTGGCCACCGGGGTCGTGCCCAACTCCGGTGTGAACATCGACGCCGTGGCCGCCGCCCCCGCAGAGGCTGCTGAAGGCGCAGAGGCCGCCGCCCCGGTAGTCGAGGAAAAACCCATCTCCATCCTCAACCTCGATTATCGCCAGGGGCCGGACGTCCCGCAGTTCAAGTGGGGCTTCACCGACAGCCACTTCATCTGCTTCCCCTACGAGACCCGCCGCACCGCCATCTACACCGCCGGCCCGGTGCGCCGTCCGATGGACATCGCCCAGGCGATGGAAGACGCCACCGGCGCCGCCATGAAGGCCATCCAGGCGATGGAAAACGCCGGCCTGGGCCGTGCCGCCCACCCGCGCTCGGGCGACCTCTCCTTCCCCACGGCGCGTCTGGAGGGCTGCACCCAGTGCAAGCGCTGCACCGTGGAGTGCCCGTTCGGCGCCATCGACGAGGACGAGAAGCGCTATCCGCTGTTCAACGAGAGCCGCTGCCGCCGTTGCGGCACCTGCATGGGCGCCTGTCCGGTACGCGTGATCTCGTTCGAGAACTACTCGGTCAACACCGTCGGCGCCCAGATCAAGGCGGTGAACATCCCGGACGAGTTCTCCGAAAAGCCCAGGATCCTCATCCTCGCCTGCGAGAACGACGCCTATCCGGCACTCGACATGGCGGCCATGAACGGCAACCACTATTCCGCCTTCGTGCGCGCCATCCCCGTGCGCTGCCTGGGATCGGTCAACACCATCTGGATCACCGACGCGCTCAACTCCGGCTACGACGGCGTCATGCTCATGGGCTGCAAGCACGGCGAGGAGTACCAGTGCCACTTCGTCAAGGGCTCCGAGCTGGGTCGCTACCGCATGTCCAAGGTCTACGACACCTTGAAGGGCATGAATCTCGAGTCCGAGCGCGTGCTCGACGTCGAGGTGGCGATCACCGACATCGACACCCTGCCGCGCAAGATCAACGAGTATGCGGCCAAGATCCAGGAAATCGGCATGTCCCCCTTCAAGGGCTTCTGAGCGAGGAGGCGCAAGATGAGCAACGCGAACCAGCAGATGGCCGAGCGCTACAAGAACAACTTCCTCAAGGAGATCGAGGAACAGGCCGAGATGGGGCATTGGGTCAAGATGTGCATGCAGTGCGGCGTGTGCTCCGGCTCCTGCCCGACCAACTTCCACCCCGGCTGGGAGCACCCGCCGCAGGAGATCTTCATGATGATCCGGGCCGGCAAGCGCGAGGAGGTGCTCACCTCGCCCTCCATGTGGATGTGCACGTCCTGCTACAACTGCTACGTGCGCTGCCCGCGGAAGCTGCCCATCACCCACATCATGCACGGCATCGCCGAATATGCCTACCGGCTGGGCCTCGCCCCCAAGATGCAGCCCACCCTGCACCTGTCGCAGACCTTCTGGCGCAACTGCACCAAGACCGGCCGGGTGAACGAGGTCAAACTCACCCAGTCGCTCTACTTCAAGGACGGTTTCATGGCCGGCATCAAGAAGGGCCTGGAGATGAAGGACGTCGCGCTGGGCCTGATCAAGGCCAAGCGGCTGAACATCTTCGAGGCCCTGGGCGGCGGTCACAAGTGCAAGGACATCCAGGGCATCCAGAAGATGCTGGCCAAGGCCAAGGAACTGGAGGCCAAGCGCAAGGCCGCCAAGGCCGCGGCATAAGGAGAACAGGACATGGCACGCAGACAATACGCTTTCTACCCCGGCTGCTCCTCCCAGAAAGGGGCCTCCGCCTCCAACTACCTGACCTCGGTCGAGTCCATGTGCAAGACGCTGGACATCCAGATCACCGAGATCCCCGACTGGAACTGCTGCGGCGCGTCCATCAGCTACGCCGAATCGGGTGAGCTGCCGCGCCACGTCATGAATGCGCGCAACTTCGCGCTGGCCGAGGCCAACCTGCCCGGCCAGGACATCGTCGCCACCTGTGCCGCCTGCTGGCTGGGGGCACGCGAGAGCAAGGAACGGCTGGAGCACAACTCGGTGCTCATGGCCGACACCCAGGAGGCGCTCAAAGAGGCCGGACTCCAGATCAAGGCCATCCCCGAGATCCGCCACATGGTCGAGGTGCTG
Organism: Hydrogenophilales bacterium; assembly: GCA_037445185.1. Classification (GTDB taxonomy): domain Bacteria; phylum Pseudomonadota; class Gammaproteobacteria; order Burkholderiales; family Thiobacillaceae; genus JANWZL01. The sequence continues at coordinate 6,058 of JBBIKZ010000091.1, forward strand.
ATCGAGGACCTGGGCTACGAAGAGTTCAAGAAGCCGGTGAAGAAACCGCTCGAGGGCATGAAGTTCGCCGGCTACGTCGGTTGCCAGACCAACCGGCCGTTCGGCATCGCCGGCGAGAGCTTCGAAAACCCCGTGTATCTGGACAAGCTGATCGAGACGGTCGGCGGCGAGGCGGTGCCCTACGATCAGAAGGTCACCTGCTGCGGCGGCGCGCTCGCCTTCTCCGAGCCGGACAAGGCGCAGGCGCAGATCAAGGACATCATCGAGAGCGCCTACGACAACGGCGCCGAGATGCTGGTCACCCCCTGCCCCTTGTGCCAGGCCAACACCGAGGTCTACCAGGGCCAGATCAACAAGAAATACGGCACCAAGTTCAATATGCCGGTGCTCTACTATTCGCAGCTGATGGTGCTCGCCTATGGCGGCAGCGCCAAGGAGGCGGGGCTCGACGGCAACGTCATCCGGGCGCGGAAACTGGAAGAATTCGCCGCCAAGTAGCCCGGCCGTCCGAGGCAGGGCGCAGACGGATACCGGACAGGGGCTGCGGCCCCGGTCCGAGTAGTCATGGCGCTGCATCCTCCGTGGCACCGGCGCAGGTGTCCCTGCGACCTCCACGCACTCAGCCGTCGCAGGGTGTGTATGCCCCCCCTTTCCGGGATACGAGGATCAGGGTAATCCGGGTATAGTCGTACCTGTTGTCGTTCCACCTATGGTTCGATAACCGTAACACCAGCTGATTCACTGTTGGGTCATTGCGCCCCAGCGGTGCCGGGACGAGGGGAGAATCCGATCCATACAGCACGGGGACGCCGCTGTCCTCGCGTCGCCGCAGTGCAGGCCCGTCTGCGGCGACCTGGCAACGCCCTACCGCTACGGGGAGATCCAGCATGCCACCCGCTGGCTCGCCCTGCTCGTCGAGGTCGCCCGCCGTCTGCGCGCGGCCCTGCGTGAGGCGGACACCGTGGCGCGGGTGGGGGGCGACGAATTCGTGGTTGTGCTCGAGACGGCCGAATCCCTGCAGGACGTCGCGTCGGTGGCGGAGAAGCTGCGCCAGGCCGTGGGCCAACCCTACCTGCTGGACGGCAGGGAGGTCGAGGTCACGGTCAGCGTCGGCATCTGCCGCTATCCCGAACAGGGCGACAGCGTGGAGGCGCTCCTGAGCTGTGCCGACCGGGACATGTACCGGGACAAGCAGGCGAGCGGCGCGTCCTGAGCCGCGCAGCGAGGCCGTCTCGCCCGGTCTGGACGGCGCGCCGGCGCGGACGCGATGACTGGCGGGACGCGTTGCCGGAGCCGGCAGGACGGTCCGGGCAGACGAACCGCATGCGGCGGGCGGGAATGAGTCACCTGCGGGAGGGTTAGGGTATATTCTCGCCACCGAGTGTTGAGCCCCCAACCGATGAAAAAACCGACGACCTACGAGGAATACGTGGACCTGGTACACCAGGCGGTCTACGAGGTGGACGAGATGCGCGCGAGCATCGAGTATGAGCCCGAGTACATGGAGCGCTGGGCCGGGCTGCTCGATCTGCTCGACGGCGTGCTGCGCAAGCTCTACGACGAGATGGTGGCCGACACCTACCAGTTTCCCACCGGCCGCGATCTGCCCTACATGCAGGTCCTGAACCGCTACGGTCCCGACTTCCCGTTCAAGCAACTGCTGCTGCGCATCAACGACACCCACAAGAACGGGCTGGACCGTGCTTAAGTGGTTGCTGGTCGTCGCCGTCGTCGTGGTCGTCGTCCTGCTCATGAAGAACGCCGCCCGGCGGGGCGAGCTGCCCAAACACAAGCCCGGTGAGGCCAAGGTCGAAGATATGGTGCGCTGCCACGTCTGCGGCGTGAACCTGCCCCGCTCCGAGGCCATCCTGAGCCGCGGCCGCTTTTACTGCGGCGAGGAACACCGCCGCCAGAACGGGGCCTGATGGCGAGTCTAAAGCTCGGGATCGCGGACTATCCCGACAGTTTCTGGCGCTCGCTCGATCACCTCAACCGCTTCCGCGGCTTCCTCGCCCTGTTCTTCCTGCTCGCGCCGTTTTACGTCCACGGCTCGCATCTGGCCGAGGCCGAGCCACGCGCGCTGATGGTGGCCGGTCTGCTCTATGGCCTGGTGACCTGGGTGCTCGGCCGGCTGCTCACTGCCCGGCGGCCGGCCTTCCACCAGCAGCTCCTCCTGCACGTGGGCACCGACGTGGCCTTCATCACCGTCCTGATGGGGCTCTCCGGCGGCAACGCGAGCGGCGTCGGCCTGCTCCTGATCGTCTCCATGGCCGCGGCCGGTATGCATCCGCAGCCGCGCATGGTGCTCCTGCTGGCTGCCGTGGGCACGCTGGCGGTCCTGGTGGAACAGACGCTGCAGACCCTGTTCTGGCAGGGGGGAGGCGAGGGATATATGCGTGCCGGGCTGCTCGCCGTCGGTTTTTTCACGGTGTCCGGCTTCTCGCACGTGCTCGCCAAGGGCACCCTCAGTTCTGCCCAGCTCGCCGACGAAAAGGCTGCCCAGGTGGAGAACCTCGCCCGCATCAACGATTGGGTCATCCAGGAGCTGGACGATGGCATCCTGGTGGTGGATGCCAGGGGCCGGATCCTGCAGCACAACAGCCGCGCCGAGCAGCTGCTCCATTGCCGGGTCTTTCCTCACGCCGCGCTGAGCCACTGCTCCCCTGCCTTGGACCAAATCTGGCAGACTTGGCGCAGCACCGGCAACAATCCCGAGACCCCCTTCGTCTCCGGCGGCGAGGGCCGACGGCTGCGCGCGCGTTTCACCGAGCTGGAACCGACGCGGACCGCCGGGGCCATGATCCTGCTGCAGGACATGACCGAGCTGGAACGCGCGGCCCAGAACATGAAGCTCGCGGCCCTGGGCCGGCTCACCGCCAATCTGGCGCACGAGATCCGCAACCCCCTGGCGGCCATCCAGCAGGCGGCGGCCCTGCTCGAGGAGGAACCCGCAACGCCGACCATGGCCCGGCTCACGCGCATCATCGAAGACAACGCCAAGCGCCTGAACGGACTGGTGGAGGACGTATTGTCGCTCAACCGGCGCGACCGGTTGCAGCAGGAATCCATCCCGATAGATGCGTTTCTGCGCGATTTCGTCGCCCAGTTCACCCAGGCCGAACGGGTGCCAGAGGGCGTCATCAGTCTGTCCGCCCCGCCACGGCTGCGCGTGCGCTTCGACCGGCTGCACCTGACGCAGATCCTGTGGAACCTGACCCGCAACGCCTGGCGCTACTGCACGCGCGAGCCGGGCAGCATCGAGCTGCGCGCCGCCGCCGTGAATGAAGCGGTGCTGATCGATGTGTTCAACAACGGTGAGCCGGTCTCCCCCGAGATGCAGCAGCGCCTGTTCGAGCCCTTCTACACCACCGATTCCCGCGGCACGGGGCTGGGGCTGTACATCGCCCGGGAGCTCGCCGAGGCCAACGGCGGCACGCTGCGCTACGTGGACAAGGCGGGGGGGGCCCTGTTCCGGGTGAGCTGTGTCCCCGACGCGGGGGTGGTCGTCGCGCCACCCGTCGGGGCTGCCGTGTCATCCCGGTCCGGCGGATGAGCTCGGATGCACGCATAATCCTAAAAACCTCAGTTGACCGCTCCTTGGCCTTCGCAAAGACGCATGGAACCTGACGTTTGCGCCTCCGAGCACGCTCACCCGGAAGGTGAGACCGCTACGCGCCCGCGCTCGGGTCTGTGCGCGCGTCTGGCTGCGTTGCTCCTCCTTGCGGGGGCGCCCCGTAGCGTCGTCCGAGGGGCCCCGCGTGAGCGGGGATCGGACAGCGGAGGGGATGCCGG
>JBBIKZ010000092.1:0-9785 GCA_037445185.1 Hydrogenophilales bacterium
ACTCACCGATCAGGCCACGGTGATGCGGAACACCTCCACATTGGGGGTGTATTCGAGCCGTTTCTCCACCCGGATGGAGACCGGGCCGGCGTTGGAGCGGACCTCGATGGGGGAGTCGGGTTCGATGCTGCCCGGCGGGGCGAGCAGCATGGCCGATTGCTTCAGGGTCGGTGTGGCTTGCAGCAGCAGGCTGGGGTACTGCTTGCCCGTGTCGTTGCGACGCACGTGCACCGAATGGGCCTTGGGCGCCAGCAGCTGGATGCCGAAAAACAACTCGCCCTCCTTCGGCACGCGAAACCAGCGCACCAGCCCCACACTCCAGGCGCCATTGTCCTGATGTACGCCCACCAGGTCCCCCACCTTGACCTGGGCGCTGACGGTTCCGCTCTTGCGCATGGCAAGCCCCCCCATGCTGTCGTCCACCGTCGTGCAACGCATCACCATCGGCGGCGGGTCCCCGGGCGCACTGACCAGGTGGCGCTCACCAGCGACGGGTCCGATGAGCTGATAGACGGAACGCAGGCCGAAACCCACCTCGAACTCTTTGCCACGCTGATAACGCCAGCGCTGCGACTGGCGCTGGATCGAGGCGCCCCAACTGAGCTTGAGGCGATGCAGCATCACGGCATATTCGGGATCCCTGGCCGCGACCGGAAGGCCCAGTTTCTCGGGGTCCTCCTTCGCCTTCACGTGCGTGGAGAGCATGGCCAGATGCTTGGCCAGTTCCGTGGTGTTGAGCATCAGGTCCCAGCGCGGATCGGTGGGGTGCTGTTCCCAGGCCAGCGGCTTGGGCGGGGCGTCGGTGTTCACCTCGATGATGAAGAGGCCGGCATGGCCCTTGGATTCCTCGGCCGGGAAGATCTCCGCCAGGTTGCTGAAGCGGGCGATGAGGTCCTTGGCCCACGGCAGTTCGATCTGGGGAAAGCGGTAGGGATCGGCCAGGGCCATGAGGAGGATGCCCTTGTAGATCTGTTCTGCCGACAACATGGACTTGCTCTGCTCCGGGATGGCATCGGCCAGACCCGTGCGCAGGGCGTAGTTGTAGGTCTGGTGCAGGTCGACCCACACCCCCGCAGGCACGTTTGCGTGGGTCTCGAAGCTGATCTCGAGCAGCTGCTGCAGACACAACAGCAGGTGTTGGATATAACGTGGCAGCGGCTTCTTGCTGAGGTGGAAGGTCTGACCCAGCCAGCCCAGGATGAGGATCTTGTAGGCCGTGGCGTGCTCCAGCAGCAGTTTGTGGGCGAGCTCGGAGTTCGGGCGCAGGCGGGATGCGAGCGGCAGGGGGGCACTGACGTATTGGCTGCGCAAGGTCGTGACCGTCTCCTCCACCGCGGGATCGAGCAACTCGACCATCTTGGCGCGCACGTCGTGGCCCATCTTGGCCCGGTTGGCGGTGGCGAGATAGTCCGCCAGTTCCTCGGCTCCCTGCAGCGGATTGGACATGGGCAGCCGCTTCAGCCAGGCACCGACTTGCTTGGGTTTGAGGTCCAAGTTCAAGGCACTGACGGCCTTGATGGGAGGCAGGTTGTATCTCGGCTGCATGTGGGTGTCTGAGCGTGATGCGCCGATTGTATGTAAACCGTTTCGCACTTGTAAAATTCAGGCTTTCCGCTTGCTCGCCGGGGCCGGGGTCGACGCCGGAACCCCAAGCGGGCAGGCGGGTCCCTGCACAATCGTTCATTCAAGTCGGAGTCGACGTGTTGGCACGCATGCTACTTGTGGCCCTGCTGGGTCTGATCAGCGCCTCGGCGACGGCCTTCAGCCTGACCGACAACCAGGGCAAGCTCCACCGTCTGGCCGATTACAAGGGCAAATGGGTGTTGGTGAATTTCTGGGCCACCTGGTGCCCGCCCTGTCTGGAGGAGATACCGGATCTGATCGCCTTGCACGAGGACAGCAAGAACAACCTGGTGGTCATCGGCATCGCGCTCGACTACAAGAACCCCAAGGAGGTGCTGGACTTTGCCGATCAGATGATGATCAGCTACCCGGTCGTGCTCGGTAACTATACCCTCGCCGCGCAAATCGGTCCGATCAGGGCGCTGCCCATGACCTACCTCTACGATCCGCAAGGCAAGCTGGTAGCGCAGAACATGGGCCCGCTCACGCGGGCTGACGTGGAGCGCTTCATCCGCAACAAAGCGACGAGGACCAAGCGATGAGGAGGATCCTGAGCTGGCTGCTGCTGGGGCTTTTCTGCGCAACGTCCGCCTCGGCGGAGGTGCGCGACCCGACGGTGCATTTTTTCCAGCCCAAGCTGGGGGACCTCCACGGCGACCTGGCCGTCGCCAGGCAGGAGGGCAAGCTGGGTGTGCTGCTGATGTTCGAGATGGACGACTGCCCCTTCTGTCATCGCATGAAGGCGACGGTGCTCAACCGCTCCGATGTGCAGGACTATTTCCGCCGGCACTTCCTCATCTATAACATCGATACCAAGGGCGATGTCCCCATCACCGATTTCCAGGGCAGGGACACCACCGAGAAGGCCTTCGCCCTCGCCCAGCGCGCGCGTGCGACCCCCGTGTTCGTGTTCTACGACCTTACGGGGCAGCCCGTGGCGCGCTACACCGGTGCCACACAAACGGCGGAGGAATTCCTGCTGCTGGGTCGCTACGTGGTCGAAGGGGCCTATAGGACGATGCCCTTCAACGTCTATAAGCGACAGGCTGGCAAGGGGCCATGACGACCACCGGCCGGTTGCCTGGCTCCGCCAGTCCGACCCTGAGCCGTTGCGGCATGGCCGCCGTGTGGCCGGGCATACGCCAGGCCCTCCCCCTGCTCTCCGCGCTCGTGTGGCTGGCCCTGGTCTCCCAGCCGGCCGTGGCCGTACGCCTGACCCTGGAGGAGGTACTCGCCCACGCCGACCAGAGCCATCCCGAGTTGGAACAGGTCAGGGCCCAGTACGACGGTGCCCGTGCCGAACAGCAGATGGTCGCCAGCCTGCGCGATTTCCGGGTCACCCTGGAGACGGCCCTGCGTGGGGGCCGAAATACGGTCAGCGATCGTTACGCACCGGATCACCTCGCCCGCATCACCGCGCGCAAGACCCTGTGGGACGCGGCGCGCCACGAGGCCTACTCGGAGGCGGCGCGGCTGGAGAGCGAGGCCCGTGCGCTGCAGATGCTGGATGCGCGCAGTCAGCGCCGGCTGACCCTGATGACACGCTTCTTCGATGTCTTGTTGAGCGACCTGCAACATACGGCGGACACCGAGCACATGGCGATCCGCTTCGTCCGCTGGGATGACGCCAAGCACCGGCACGAGCTGGGCGAATTGTCGGCGTCCCAGCTCGCCGAACTCGAGGCCGAATTCCAGTCGCTGCGCCTGCGGCAGCAGGAAAGCGAACAACGTGCCCGCGAGCGACGTGCCCTGCTTGCCTCGGCCATGAACCGGCCGGACGAACTGCCCGCCGAGCTGGTCGATCCGCCGTTGCCGGGGAACGACCGTCCGCTGCCGGAGTACAAGGTCCTGCTGGATAGGATGTTGAAGGACAATCCCACCCTCAGGATGCAGCAGCAACGCATAGCGGCCGCCCGCAACCGCCTGCTGGCGCTGCGTGCCGACCACCATCCCACGCTCGAACTCGAGGCGGAGGCGGCGGCCTACTCCCGCGACAGCACGACGCGGGACGATGTGCGGGCCGGCATCAACCTGGTCTGGCCGCTTTATACCGGCACACAGCGCGACGCCCGGGTAGCGAGGGAGCTGGCCGCCCTGCATGGCCTGCAGGCGCAGTATGACAAACTCCAGCTCGACCTGCGTCAGAGCCTGTTCGAAACCTGGCAGGAGATCCAGTATCTGCGCAATGTGGCGCGACGAGCCGCCCGGGTCGAGGCGGAATATCGGGATTTGGCCCTGGAGCGGGCGCGGGCGGAGTATGAACTGGAACTGCGCACCAACCTCGGCACCAGCATGGCGGAAACCCAGGTGGCGAAGCTCAGGCAACGTGCCGTGGAGTACCGGCTCGCCCTCGCCTGGGAACGGCTGGCCGCACTGGTCGGCACGCTGATCGAGGCGGTCACCAACGCGGGGGACAGGCAGAAATGAAGCGTATAACCGGACAGGCGGCCTGGGTCATCCTGCTGCTGGCCCTCACCGCGCGGGCGGGGGAATTCCCGGCCGTTCTGGAATGGTCACAGCGGGTGGATCTCTCCACACCGCTCTCCGGTATCGTCAAATCCGTGCAGGCGACCCCCGGCCAGACCGTGGCGACGCGGACCCTGCTGCTTAACCTCGACCCCACCCCCTACAAGGCCCAGGTGGCGGAGGCGCGTGCGGAGGCCGATCGCCTGGCGGAAGACGAGGCCGACGCCAAGCGCGAACTGGCGCGTGCCCAGGAGCTCTACGCCCGCACCGTGACCGCCACCACCGAGCTCGACGCGGCCAAACTCAAGCAGGCGCGGGCCAGCGCCTCGCTGGCGGCGGCGCAGGCACGTCTGGAGCGGGCGCGCTGGCAACTGGCGCAAACGGAGGTGCGCGCGCCCTACCCTGCTCTCATCTTGGAACGCCACGCGGAACCGGGCATGGCGGTCGCGGCCCAATGCCAGCCGCCGCTGCTGCTCAGGATCGCCCGTGCGGACGAGATGCTCGCCCGTGCCAGACTCACTCCCCGCCAGGCGGTCGGTGTACGGCCTGGGATGCAGGCGGAGGTCGCGCTTGGCGGCAAGACGCACCGCGGTGTCGTGCGCGCGGTGCATCACGTCGGCAGCGACGCTGCGGCCTATGCCGTGGACGTAGCCATCCCGCGCGAGGACGGCATGCTGGCCGGCCTGCCCGCCACCCTCCACCTCCTACCCTGACCGTTACTGGCCAGCTTGGTGGGCGTCAACCTCAAGGCGCGCATGCGCGGCCCCTCACCTCTCCAGAGGCGGCCTTTACGCCTTGAAACGGAGCCCAAGGCCGCTCACGCGGCCATCGCGTAGCGCTCCTTCGCCTGCCTTGCCGCTCGCGCCTCCTCGGGCGTATAGGCCTTGCCGGACCACAGCATGCGATACGCGATTTCTTCGTTTCCGTTTTCGCACAGCTCCAGCACCTTCTTGAACAGGGGCTGGAAGGTGTCCGAGCGGTGTGAACGCTCATGATCCTCGAAGCTCTGCCAGAAGGTGACGATCAGGGCCTCGCGGTCCTCGAGGGGACTCACCACCGCCTGGCCGATGGTGGAGCCCTCGTTCGAGACCTGACCCGAGTTCATGGCCACGAAGCCGCCGACGAAGCCGGTGTCGGAGTGATAGGTCTTCACGTTTTCACACAGCTCCGCCACCCGCATCTCCAGGTCGTCGACACTGTACTCGGGTTTCAGGATCACACGGTTGATGGTGATGACGCCGTCGGGGTTGAAGCCGTTGATCAGGGCCATGACTTCCTCCTATAAAAGCAAATCAACAGATACTGATGAAAGGGGTCGGAAAAAGGCGCCTACGCGCCCCGGACTAATGTCCCAGTAAATTAGTCGGGCATAGGCAAGAAAAGTTCATAGCCCCATAAAAAAGCCTGTTGGCCGCGCTTGCCCGAAGAGAACGATCGTTCTATAGTGCACACATGGAATGATCGTTCTCGTCTTGCCTGCCGCTCTCGTTCTGACGCGATTCCCCCTTCCGCCATGTCCCTGCACGCCCTCCTGCTGGACTTCAATTCCTATTTCGCCGCGGTGGAACAGCAGCTGCGCCCGGCGCTGCGCGGCCGGCCCGTGGGCATCCTGCCGGTGTTGGCCGAGACCACTTGCTTGATCGCCGCCAGCTACGAGGCCAAGCGTTTCGGCGTCAAGACCGGCACCCCGGTGGCCGAGGCGCGGCGCCTCTGCCCGGACATCGTCTTCGTCCAGGCGCGACCGCGGGTCTATGTGGAGATGCACCACCGCCTGATGGCGGTGGTGGACAGCGTCATCGCCATCGGCGAGGTCCTGTCCATCGACGAGGTGATGTGCGAGCTGACCGGCTCCTGGCAGCAGGAGGCGGTGGCGGTCGAGCTCGCCCGCCGCGTGAAACGGAGGCTGCTCGACGAGGTCGGCGAGTGCCTCACCTGCTCGGTGGGCATCGCCCCCAACCGTTTCCTGGCCAAGGTCGCCTCCAACATGCAGAAGCCGAACGGGCTCACCGTCATCCGCGCGTCCGACCTGCCCGACATCTTGTTCGGTCTGGAGTTGGAGGACCTGCACGGGGTGGGGCGCGCCATGAGTGCGCGTCTGCGGCGCGCCGGGATCGACTCGGTGGCTGCACTCTGCCGTGCCAGTCGCGAGGACCTGCGCCGCATCTGGGGCGGTGTGGAGGGCGAGCGCATGTACGATCGGCTGCGCGGGCTCGAACCCGCCCTGCCGCCCACCCGGCGCGGGAGCATCGGCCACTCCCACGTCCTGCCGCCGCACCTGCGCCACGACCAGGGTGCCTGGGCGGTGCTGTCCAAGCTCACCCAGAAGGCCGCCGTGCGCCTGCGCGCCGAGGGTTATCTCGCCAGCCGCATGAGCCTGGCGGTCGAATACCGCAACCGCCCGGGCTGGGCGGCCGGCGTGCGCTTCGCCCCCATGCGCGCGACCCTGGATTTTCTCAAGGTGCTCGCCACCCTCTGGGCCGAACGGCCTCGGCCCAGACACCGGCGCGAGCGGTGGGAGCCGATGAAGGTGAGCGTCACGCTGTGGGAGCTCACCCCCGCCGATCAGACCACCCTGGCCCTGTTCCCCGAGGCAGACCAGCAGGCCGGCCTCGACGCCGCCCTGGACCGCCTGCGGCTGAAGTACGGCCCGGAGGCGATCTATTTCGGCGGCGCCTGGGGCGCCATGCAGGAGGCGCCGATGCGCATCTCCTTCACGCACGTGCCGGACCTGCGGCTGGAGGCGGACACGGTCGGCGACCTGGCGCTCTACGAAGCGGTCTGAGCCGTGCAGACGACCTGCCGCCGCCGGGCGCTGCGGCTGGCCTCAGCCCTGCGCCTTCCGTTCCGTCCAGCGCGCCGCCGCCAGGTCGTCCGATTCGCGCGCATCGACCCAGCGCTCGCCCGCGGCGGTGCGCTCCTTCTTCCAGAACGGCGCGCGCGTCTTGAGGTAGTCCATGATGAACGCGCAGGCGGCGAAGGCCTCGCCGCGGTGGGCCGCGGCCACGGCGACCAGGACGATGGGGTCGGTGGGGCGCAGTTCCCCCACGCGGTGGATGACGGTCACGTCGATGAGGTCCCAGCGCGCGCGCGCCTCGTCCACGATCTGCGCCAGGGCGCGTTCCGTCATGCCCGGGTAGTGCTCCAGGGTCATGCGCGCGACCTCTTCGCCGTCGCTGCGGTCGCGGGCGATGCCCAGGAAGCTCGCCACGGCACCCACCCCCGGGTGATCGCGGTACAGCGCCACGACCTCGGCGGTGAGGTCGAACGGCTCGGTCTGGACGACGATCTTCATCTATCCACCGGTGACGGGCGGGAAGATGGCCACCTCGTCGTCCTCCTGCAGTCGCACCTCCGGCCCGGCCATGTCTTGGTTCACCGCCGTGCGATAGGCGCGCCCTGGCGCGAGCTGTTCGGCCCAGACGCCGCCGCGCGCGCGCAGCCAGTCGAGCAGGTCGCCCAAGGTGGCCACCCCGGCCGGCAGCTCGGCCGCCTCCTGGCCCGTGCCGAAGGCCTCGCGCAGGCGGGCGAAATAGAGCAGTCTCACCTTCATGTCGTGAGTTCCGTGAGGGGGATGAAGGCGACGGCCTCCCCTGGCGCGACCGTGCGCCCGATGTCCAGGTCGATGAGGCCGTCGGCCCAGGCGACCGAGGTGAGCACACCCGAACTCTGGTTGGGGTAAAGCACTGCCCGACCGTCCTCGATGCGGGCGCGCAGGAACTCGCGCCGTGTGCCGGGTTTGCTCCAGGAAAAACCCGCAGGCACGGAAAACCGTAACGGCTCCCGCACGACCGCGCCCATGCGCCTGAGCAGAAAGGGGCGCACGAACAGGCAGAAGACCACGAAGGCGGAGACCGGATTGCCGGGCAGGCCGAGGAAATCGGCCGCCCCCACCCGGCCGTAGACGAGCGGCTTGCCCGGTTTCATCGCCACCCGCCACAGCGCGATGTGCCCCAGCCGCGCCACCGCCGCCTTGACGTGGTCCTCCTCGCCCACCGACACACCGCCACTGGTGATCACCACGTCGGCCTGGTGGCCCGCGGCCTCCAGGGTCGTGACGGTGGCATCCGGGTCGTCGGGCACGTCGCCGAGGTCGATCACCTCGCAGCCCAGCGCCCCGAGCAGGGCGGTGAGGGTCGCGCGGTTGGAGTTGTAGATCTGGCCGGGCGCCAGCGGCCGCCCCGGCGCGACGAGCTCGTCGCCGGTAAAGAAGACGGCCACCCGCAACGGGCGACAGACGGTCAGCTCGGTACACCCGGCCGAGGCGGCAACCCCCAGGCGGGCCGGCGTCAGGCGCTCGCCAGCCGCCAGCACGGTCTGGCCGGCGGCCATGTCCTCGCCGGCGCGGCGGATGTGATCGCCTGGCCGTGGCGCCCGCCAGATGAGGATCGTCTCACCCGCGACCTCGCAATCCTCCTGCATGGCGACCGCGTCCGCCCCCGGCGGAATGGGGGCACCGGTGAAGATGCGCGCCGCCTCGCCCGGGGCGAGCGCCCTGCCCACCGAACCGGCGGCGATGCGCTGGCCGACCGCGAGCCTGCGCCCTTCCGCCCAGTCTGCCGTGTTGAGGGCATAGCCATCCATGGCCGAGTTGTCCATGGGCGGGACAGCGACGCCGCTGACGATCGGTGCGGCCAGGATGCGGCCGAGCGCGGCATCGACACTCAGCACCTCAGTCCCGGTGACCGGCACGGCGTACTCCATGAGCCGCGCCAGGGCCGCGTCCATCGTCAGTAATTGCTCACTCATCGGCTTGCACGACCTCCCCAATGAAACGGCAGATCGCCGCGTGATCGTTCAAATCATAACGGCATATGTCGGGCAGCGGAACATCGCTCGCCACCGCCAGGATGTCGGGGTCGTCCGGATAGAGGCAGGGCTTGCCCAGCGCGCTGCGCCACACCTCGAGCTTGGGTAGTGCCGCCCGCTTGTAGCCCTCCACCAGCACCAGGTCGCACGGCGACAGGTGCCGCAGCAGCGCGTCCAGCCCGGGCTCGGGCGCCCCGCGCAGCTCGTGCACGAGCATCCAGCGCTGCGGGGTGGTGAGCAGGACCTCCAGCGCACCGGCCTGGCGGTGGCGCCAGCTGTCCTTGCCCGGGCGGTCGAGCTCGATGTCGTGATGGCTCTGCTTGATGACGGACACCTCGAGCCCCGCCTGCGCGAGCAGCGGCAGCAGCGCTTCGATCAGCGTGGTCTTGCCGCTGCCGCTCCAGCCGACGATGCCCAATACCTTCATGCCGTCATCCTCCCACAACGCCCAGAATTAGCCATGACCGCGATCAATGTGAATGCTCACTTAGATCGCACACAGTGCAGATACTGATCTGGCATGCCGTATCACAGCGCGATCAGGCCCACCCCGCCCACCATCAGCGCGCCGGCCGTCAGGTTGCGCGCCAGGTGCCGCTCGGCGAAGAACCAGTAGCCCATGAGGATGCCGAACAGGATGCTCACCCGTTTCACGGCGATCATATACGCGGTCTCGACCAGTGCCAGGGCCATGAAGTGGGTGATGATCATCACCGCCATGAGACCTGCCACCACCAGGTGGGCCGGTCGCGGCCGAACGAGCGTCCTGAGCGATTCGGGCTGCCAGAAGGCGAACACCACCAGGGTGGCGATGCCGACCAAGGCGAAATAGAAGGCGCCGAAGCTCGCCGAGGGCATGGCCTGCATCGCCCCCTTGCCGAGCACGGAGG
>JBBIKZ010000093.1:0-9587 GCA_037445185.1 Hydrogenophilales bacterium
CTGGAACCTGGAACCTGAAACCTGACCATGGCCGACGACTCCCAAAGACCGATCGTCATCAAGCGCATCAAGAAAGCTGGCGGCGGCCACCATGGCGGCGCCTGGAAGATCGCCTATGCCGACTTCGTCACCGCCATGATGGCCTTCTTCCTGCTCATGTGGCTGCTCGGCTCCACCACCAAGGCGCAGATGGAAGGCATCGCGGAATACTTCCGTACCCCGCTCAAGGTGGCCCTGGCAGGCGGCTCCGGGGCGGGGGATGCCACCAGCATCATCAAGGGCGGTGGCACCGATCTCACCCGGCGTACCGGCCAGGTCAAGATGGGCGAGATCGACCCAGAGACGGCCAGGAAGGTATTGGCCAAGGACGAGGCGGAGCGGCTCAGCCAGATGAAGACCAAGCTCGAACGGCTCATCGAGAGCAACGCCAAGCTGAAACAATTCAAGAAGCAGCTCAAACTCGACATCACCAGCGAGGGGCTGCGCATCCAGATCGTCGATGACCAGAACCGGCCGATGTTCGATTCCGGCAGCGCGGTGATGAAGGACTACACCCGCGACATCCTGCGTGAGATCGGCAAGACCCTGAACGAACTGCCCAACAAGATCAGCCTCTCGGGACACACTGATGCCGTGCAGTACGCAAGCGGCGAGCGCGGCTACAGCAACTGGGAACTGTCCGCCGACCGGGCCAACGCCTCGCGCCGCGAACTGGTGGCAGGCGGCCTCGAGGAGGGCAAGATCCTGCGCGTGGTGGGCCTGGGCTCGGCGGTGCCCTTCGACCGCGACAACCCGAATTCCCCCGTCAACCGGCGCATCTCCATCATCGTCATGAACAAGAAGGCGGAGGAGTCCATCAGCAAGGAAAGCCATCAGATCGAGGCCACCACCGCCGAGCAGGTGAAGGAGAGACTCGAGCATGGCCGGCGCTGAAGCTGGGGGCCTGCCGCTCGCCCGGCGCATGCCGCCGGCGCTGATCGCCCTCGGACTGCACGTCCCGCTGTGGTGCGGCTTGCTGCTCCTCTGCCTCGCTGTCCCCGCCGGTTGCGAACGCTTCCTGCCCTGGCTGTTCATGGCCGAGGGGCTGCTGGCCTGGGGGTTGTCGCGCTGGCTGGGATTGCCGGTTTGGTGGCAGCTCATCAATCTGCTGTTCTTCCCGCTGTTGTGGCTGAGCAGTCGCCACGACGTCGAGCCCGTCTGGTATCTCGGCGGCTTTCTGGTCCTCGCCCTCACCTCCCTGGGCAGCGTGTTCACGCGCGTGCCGCTGTTCCTATCCAGCCAGCAGGTGGTCGAGGCCTTGGCTGAGCGCCTGCCGTCCGGTCCGGGACTACGGCTGATCGACTTGGGCTGCGGCCTCGGCGGGCCCCTGGCCGGACTGGCCCGGTTACGCCCCGACCTCCTGCTGCACGGGGTGGAGGCGGCGCCTCTGAACTGGCTCGTAAGCCGGCTGCGGCTGGACGGTCGTGCAGTCATCCGCCTGGGCAGCCTGTGGGACGAGGACCTGTCGCGCTACGACATCGTCTATGCCTACCTCTCGCCGGCGCCCATGGCCCGGCTCTGGGCCCAGGCGCGCCGCCAGATGCGCCCTGGTACCCTGCTGATCAGCAACAGTTTCGAGATCCCGGGGGTCGCACCCGACGAGGTGCTGCAACTCGACGATCTCACCGGTTCGAGGCTGCTCCTGTGGCGCATGCCATGACCCTGGAGACCTGGCTGGAGCGGCTCAAACCCGGCCAGACCCCCATCTTCCGCCACACCAAGCTCGCGCTGCAGACCCTTGAGGACCGCATCGACGCGGTCGGCGCACGCGAGGTCTCGCATATGGTTCTGGCCGACCCGTTGGCCAGCCTGCGCCTGATCTATCTGGCAAACAACCGGGTGAGCCGTCACTTCGGCAACGAGGTGGCGACCGTCGAACACGCCATCATGATGCAGGGTCTGGGGGTCTACATCGAACAGGTGGCGGCGTATCCCGTCCTGGAGGAAACCCCACTCGGTCGCGAGCGCGAATCGCTCAACTCGCTCTATCGCCTCCTGCGCCTAGCCCAGCATGCGGCCTGGCAGGCGCGGGATTTCGCCGTCCTTCACGCCGACGTGCGCGCCGAGGAGGTGGAGGTGGCTGCCCTGCTCTACTACGCGCCGGAATTCCTGTTCTGGCTCGATGCCCCCGAAACGGCACGGGAACTGGCCAGGCTGCGCCGCATCAAGGAGCCTGAGGCCGCCGAGGTCGAGGCACTGGGCTTTGCCCTGGAGCCCCTGCGGCTGATGCTGCTCGAGGCCTGGAAGATCCCGGAGGTGATCCGCGACATGCTGGACGCGCGCCATGCCGTGCGGTCGCGCAACGTGATCCTCAAGGCCTGCCTCGACCTGGCGCACCGCAGCCGCTTCGGTTGGTGGGACGAGCACCTGCTGGCCGATTATCAAGCCCTGGCGGACATCGAGCACACCCCGCTGGAGGTGGTCGTCGGCACCGTGCATCGCAATGCCGTGCGGGTCGCCCACCACGGCGCCTGGATACCGGCCCGACCGGCAGCGGCCTGGCTGCCGATGTTGCCGGGGGCCTGGCCGCACGAACAGCCGGCGCAACCCGCGCCCGAGGTCTCCGCTTCCGCGCCACCCGGCGCGTCCGCTCCCACCTCGGTGGTTCCGGCCGCTGCCCCATCACAGGCCGCAACGGGCGAGGGCAAGGGCGAACCAGCCGTCTGCCTACGGCCCGATGCGCACGCCCTGCAGGCTTGTCTGAACGAGATCGAAGCCCACCTGGATGGCAGCCTTAACCTGAATCAACTCCTCGCCCTGGTCCTCAAGGGACTGCACCACGGCCTGGGCCTGTCGCGCGTCGTCTTCGCCATGGTCACGCCCGACGGCCAGCTCGTCAAAAGCCGCTTCACCCTCGGCGTCAGTGCGCAGGAGCCGTTGCGCCACTTCGAGTTTCCGCTGCATTCCAAGGACCTGTTCGGGCACCTGATGACCAAGATGCAGGGCGTCTGGCTCAACCCCGACAACCATGCACGGCTCGCGCCCATGATCCGACCCGAACTCAGGCAGATGATCGGTGAGGGGGAGTTCCTCGCCATGTCGCTCTTCGTCGGCGAGCGGCCGTTCGGCCTCATCTATGCCGACCGCGGCCGCGCCGGCTGCCGCCTGGACGGCCCCACCTACAACGATTTCAAGCGCCTTTGCCTGCAGGCCGTACGCGGGCTGGCGAAAGTCAAAGCGGGCGAGTGAGACTCAGCCGGTCTTGCCCGCCAGCCTGAGCCACGTGCTCACGACCGTGTCGGGGTTGAGCGAGAGGCTGTCGATCCCCTGCTGCATCAGCCATTCCGCCAGGTCCGGATGATCGGACGGGCCCTGGCCGCAGATGCCGACGTATTTCCCCTCTGCCTTGCAGGCGCGGATGGCCATCGCCAGCAGCGTCTTGACCGCCGGATCGCGTTCGTCGAACTTCTCCGCCACCAGACTCGAATCCCGGTCCAACCCGAGCGTGAGCTGGGTGAGGTCGTTCGAGCCGATGGAGTAACCGTCGAAGCGCTGCAGGAATTCGCGCGCGAGCAGGACGTTGGAGGGGATCTCGCACATCATCACCACCTTGAGGCCCCGCTCGCCGCGCTCGAGCCCATTCTCCGCCAGGACGCCGAGGGCAGCGTCGGCCTCGGCCAGGGTGCGCACGAAGGGGAGCATCACCTCGACGTTGGTGAGCCCCATGTCCTCCCGCACCCGCCGCACCGCCCGGCACTCGAGCTGGAAGGCGCGCCGGAACATCGGGTGGGCGTAGCGGCCGGCGCCGCGGAAGCCCAGCATGGGGTTCTCCTCCTCGGGCTCGTAGTGACGCCCGCCGATGAGGTTCGCGTATTCGTTGGACTTGAAGTCCGACATCCGCACGATCACCCGCTCTGGCCAGAAGGCGGCGGCGATGGTGGCGATGCCTTCGGCCAGCTTTTCGACGTAGAAGCTCACCGCATCGGCATACCCCCTGCTGCGCGCAGCGATGGCCTGCTGCTCTTCCGGCGGCAGCTCGTGGTAGTCCAGGGCGGCATTGGGGTGGATGCCGATCGCCGTGTTGATGATGAATTCCAGGCGAGCAAGGCCCACGCCGTCGTTGGGTAGCTGGGCGAAGTAGAAGGCCTGCTCGGGGTTGCCCACGTTCATCATGATCTTGACCGGAATCTCGGGCATGGCCTGCATGACCACCTCGGACTTCTCGTACCTGAGCAGCCCCGCGTAAACATGACCGTCCTCGCCCTCGGCGCAGGAGACGGTGACCTCGGCACCATCAGGCACGGTCGCGGTGGCGTTGCCGGTCCCGACGACCGCCGGCACGCCCAGTTCGCGGGCGACGATGGCGGCGTGGCAGGTGCGCCCGCCCCGGTCGGTGACGATGGCGGCGGCGCGTTTCATCACCGGCTCCCAGTCCGGGTCGGTCATCTCCGTGATCAGCACGTCACCGGGCTGGACCTCGTCCATTTGGGCGGCGCTGCGGATCACCCGTGCCCGGCCCTGGCCGATGCGGCTGCCGATGGCCCGGCCCTGCGCCAGCAGCGGGCCTCTCTCC
Source organism: Hydrogenophilales bacterium (assembly GCA_037445185.1). Classification (GTDB taxonomy): domain Bacteria; phylum Pseudomonadota; class Gammaproteobacteria; order Burkholderiales; family Thiobacillaceae; genus JANWZL01. The sequence continues at coordinate 4,553 of JBBIKZ010000093.1, forward strand.
AGCAACTCGAAACGGGTCTGCACCTGGCCCGCGCGCGACTTAACCGTCTCCGGCCGGGCCTGCACGATGTAGAGCCTGCCATCCACGCCGTCGCGTGCCCACTCGATGTCCATCGGCCGGCCATAGTGGTCCTCGATGGTCATGGCGTAGCGGGCGAGTTCCAGGATCTCCGCGTCGGTCAGCGAGAACTGCTGGCGGTAGGCGGCGGGGACTTCCTCCACGCGGGTGGAGCGCTCGGCCGCCGCCTCGCTGGCGAACACCATGCGGACGGCCTTGTCACCCAGCTTCTTGCGGATGACCGGGCGGTGGCCGCGGGCCAGGGTCGGCTTATGCACGTAGAACTCGTCCGGGTTGACCACCCCCTGCACCACCGTCTCGCCCAGCCCATAGGCGGCGTTGATGAACACCACGTCACGAAAGCCCGATTCGGTATCCAGGGTGAACATGACCCCGGAGACACCCAGGTCGGAGCGGACCATGCGCTGGATGCCCGCCGACAGGGCCACTCCCGCATGGGCGAAGCCGTGGTGCACCCGATAGGCGATGGCGCGGTCGTGGTAGAGCGAGGCGAAGCAGCGCCTGACGGCATCGAGCAGGTTGTCGGCGCCGCGGATGTTGAGATAGGTCTCCTGCTGGCCAGCGAACGAGGCATCGGGCAGGTCCTCGGCGGTCGCCGATGAACGCACGGCGAAGGTGAGGTCCTCGCCCGCCTCGTGGCACATCTGCGCATGGGCGGCGCGTATGGCGGCCTCCAGACCCGCCGGCAGCGGTGTGGCGAGCATCCAGCCGCGGATCTCCCGGCCCGCCGCGGCCAGTGCGGCCACGTCCTCGTGGTCCAACGAGGCGAGCCTGGCGGCGATGCGCTCGGCCAGGCCCGCCTGGACCAGGTATTCGCGGAAGGCATCGGCCGTGGTGGCGAAGCCGCTGGGCACCCTGACCCCCCGGCTGGCCAGGTTGCGGATCATCTCCCCGAGCGAGGCATTCTTGCCGCCCACCCGCGCCACGTCCTGCATCGACAGCTCTTCAAAGCGCACGATATAGTCCATGCTGTTCCCCTCATCAGCGGCACATTGCGGTGTCTGTCACCATGACCGCGGCGCGTCCGGTCTTTTTCGTCTCCGATCACACGGGCATCACCGCCGAGATCATCGGCAAGAGCCTGTTGTCCCAATATCCCGGCGAAGCGTTCGCCTGTTCCAGTTTACCGTTCGTCGACGACGAGGAGAAAGCGCGCGAAGCGGTTGCCCGCATCCGCGAGGCAGGCCAAATCTCGGGCCTGCGGCCGCTGGTGTTCTCGACGCTGACCGATGCCGGCCTGCGTGCCCTCTTCGATGCGAGCGGTGCCCTGTTCATGGATGTCTATGCCCACTTCGCGGGCATGCTCAGCGCCGAGCTGGGGCGACAGCCGGTGGCGCTGCGCGGCCGCTTGCACGGCATGAACGACACGGCTGCCTACCGTGCCCGTATCGATGCCCTGAACTACACCCTGTCTGCCGACGACGGACTCAACGTCGACAAGTACGCCAGGGCCGACCTCATCCTGGTGGGCGTTTCGCGTTGCGGCAAGACGCCGACCGCGCTCTACATGGCCATGCAGTACGGCCTGCACGTCGCCAACTACCCCTTGACGCCGGAGAATTTCGAGCGGCCCGGCCTACCCGCCGCGCTCGTCCCGCACCGGGCCAGGCTGCGCGGGCTCACCCTGAGCGCGGCGCGACTGGCGCAGATCCGCGCCGAGCGCAGACCGGGCAGCCGCTATGCCAGCCTGAAGACCTGCCGCGAGGAACTGAGGGCGGCAGAGGCGTTGATGCGGGCCGAGGGCATCGCCTGCATCGACGCCACACATCGCTCCGTCCAGGAGATCGCCGCCCTGCTCAAGCTCTCCATACAGCAGGCCGATCGGACCGGCTGACCCCTGCGGGCATGGCGTCGGACCGACCGTGTGCCGGTTGACACGACGACGGTTTACGCGCTGCGTCCATGCCATTAACCTTGGCTAAGGGAGAGCAATCCGGCATGGCCATCGATCTCAAAGCGGCATTCCACCAATATTTCGAGCTGCTGCATGCGGACACCGACGCCTTGCGCGAGGAGGTCTTCCGGCTGCGCTATCAGGTCTATGTCGTGGAGACGGGCTTCGAGCGGGCCGAGGATTTCCCGGACGGACTGGAACGGGACGCCTATGATAGCCGCTCCGACCATCATCTGCTGCGGCACCGACGCACCGGCCTCTACGCCGCCACGGCGCGCATGATCCTGCCGGCACCCGATGCCCCCGACTGCCCCTATCCCATGGAACAGCATTGCAGCTTGTATCCGGGGGCCGGGGTGACCGATCCGCAGCGGCGGCTGCGCCTGGGGGAGGTCTCGCGCTTCGCCGTCTCCAAGTCATTCAAGCGGCGTCTGGGTGAGGCGGGTACCCTGGCCGGGGTGGCGGAGCCTGTGGACCTGTATTTCGAGGAAGACGAACGCCGTATCCTCCCCCACCTCTCCTTGGGACTGCTGGCGGTGGAACTGCGCAGCATGCACGAGCATGGCCTGACCCATTGCTACGCGGCGATGGAACCGGCTCTGCACCGGTTGATCAGCCGCTTCGGCCTCACTTTCCATCAAATCGGTCCGGCCGTCGACTATCACGGCCAGCGCATCCCCTGTCTGGGCGACGTGTACGAGTTCCTGCCCAACATCAAGCGCGTCGCGCCGCAGGTGTGGGATCTGATGACCGACGGGGGTAGATATACCTGCGGCACCGAGTGATCCCAGACGGCCGTGGACGCAGGGGGGGTAAAATCCAATAATATCGGCACGTCCGGACCACCCGACCCCATGGTCTCCGCGCTTGGGGCCGCCCAGGGCATGGCCCGATGACCGCACGCGCATCATCTGCCTCATCCACCCAGTCTGGAGCCGTTTATGACCCGTTTTACCACGCCCAACATTCGCACCCTCGCTCTGGTCGGCCATGGCGGCGCCGGTAAGACCACCCTGGCCGAGGCCCTGCTCGCAGCCAGCGGTGCCATACCCAGTGCCGGCACGGTGGAGAAGGGGAACACGGTGTGCGATTACGACCCCCTGGAGAAGGCGCATCTGCATTCCGTCAAGCTGGCGGTGGCGCATCTGACGCACAAGGACACCCGCATCCATCTGCTGGACACACCCGGCTATCCCGATTTCATGGGTCAGGCCATGTGCGCCCTCGACGCGGTCGAGACCGTCGCGGTGGTCATCGATGCCGCCAAAGGGATCGAATTCACCACCAGCCGCATGATGCACTGGGCGCAGACCCGCAAGCTCTGCCGCATGGTCATCATCAACAAGATCGACGCCGAGAACCTGGACCTCCCCGGCCTGCTGGCCGACCTGCAGGGCGCATTCGGGCGCGAGTGTCTGCCCCTCAACCTGCCCGCGGACGGCGGTCGGCGGGTGGTCGACTGCTTCTTCAATCCCGGCGGCGACGCCGATTTCCTGTCCGTGGCCGATGCCCACCGTGCGCTGGTGGATCAGGTCGTCGAGGTGGACGAGGCGCTCATGTCGCTCTACCTCGAACAGGGTGAAATCGCCCCCGAGCAGCTGCACGAGCCGTTCGAGAAGGCCCTGCGTGACGGCCACCTGATCCCGGTATGCTTCGTTTCCGCCCGCAGCGGCGCGGGGGTTCGGGAACTGCTGGACGTCATCGTGCGCCTGCTGCCCAACCCGGCCGAGGGCAACCCGCCCCTATTCCTCAAGGGCGAGGGTGAGGCGGCCCGCCCCCTCATGGCCGAGCCGGATCCGGCCCGACATGTGCTTGCCCATGTGTTCAAGGTGGAGATGGACCCCTATGTGGGGAAGATGGCGGTCTTCCGCGTGCATCAGGGCACCGTCACGCCGGACACGCAGCTCTATATCGGCGAGCTCAGAAAACCCTTCAAGGTCAACCATCTCTACATGCTGCAGGGCAAGCAGCTCGTGGAGGTGAAGGCCTGCGTGCCGGGGGACATCTGCTGTGTGACCAAGGTGGACGATGTCTCGTTCGACAGCGTCCTACACGACGCGCCGGAGGACGACCACATCCACATGCGGCCGCTGGACTTCCCGCACGCCGTGTTCGGTCTGGCCATCCGGCCGAAGAAACAGTCGGACATGACCAAGCTGGCGGAGGTCTTGCACCGGCTCACCGCCGAGGATCCCGGTCTCGCCGTGGAGCACGACCCCGCCACGCACGAGGCGGTGATCCGCGGACTCGGGGAGATGCATCTCAATCGCGTGCTGGAGAAGATGCGCGAGCAGTTCAAGCTCGACGTGGAGACCCACCCGCCCTCCATCCCCTACCGCGAGACCATCACCCAGCCGGCCGAAGGCCATCATCGGCACAAGAAGCAGACCGGCGGTGCCGGCCAGTTCGGCGAGGTCTTCCTCAGGATCGAGCCCCTCCCACGCGGCGCCGGTTTCGAATTCGTCGACGCGGTCAAGGGCGGGGTCATCCCCGGCCAGTTCATCCCGGCCGTCGAGAAGGGGGTCAGGCAGGCCATGGCCGCGGGTGCGGTGGCCGGTTTCCCCATGCAGGACGTGCGCGTGACGGTCTACGACGGCAAGACCCACCCGGTGGACGGCAAGGAGGTGGCCTTCATCACCGCCGGCAAGAAGGCCTATCTGGATGCCGTTGCCAAGGCCCGCCCCATCGTCCTGGAACCCATCGTCAAGATCGAGCTGACCGTTCCGGAGGAATGCTTCGGCGACGTGAGCGGTGACCTGTCGGGTCGGCGTGGTCAGTTGACCGGCAGCAACAGCGGCCGCGGCGGCATGATGATCCTGGAGGGGCTGGTGCCGCTGGCCGAACTGGACAACTTCCAGTCCCGCCTCAAGGCCATGACCGGCGGACGCGGCTCCTACAGCCTGGAACTAGCCGACTACCAGATGGTGCCGCCCAACGTGCAGCAGCAACTGGCGGCACAGTACCGGCCCAGCGGCGAAGAGGACTAAACGGTGGTTGATTGTCAATGACCAGGCCGCTTGTCATCGCCAGACGCGCCAGACGACTGCTCACTCCCACTCACTC
>JBBIKZ010000094.1:0-9505 GCA_037445185.1 Hydrogenophilales bacterium
GGCGATTACACCATCGGCAACAGCGACACCCTGCGTTTCAAGGAAGGCGTGGCGCCTGCGGACGTGAAACTCATTCGCAGCGGCAACGATCTGGTGCTGACCATTCGCGGCAGCAGCGATCAGGTAACGCTCAAGCAGTATTTCGACGAAGCCTGGAATGGGGTCAATGGCCCTTACCTGATCGAGCGCATTGCCTTTGCTGACGGCACGGTGCTGTCCTATGCCAACGTGCAAGCCATTCTCTTTGCCGGTAGCGAGGAGGCGGAAACCATCATCGGCTCGCGAGCGGCGGATGTGCTGACCGGCCAGGGCGGCGATGACGTGCTGTTCGGCGGCGCGGGCCGGGACATCTTGGACGGTGGCGCGGGCAATGATGTGCTGCGCGGCGGGGGTGTCATCGGCTGGGGCAACCAGGTGTACGACGGGAATGGCGAGGGCGACACCTACCGCTTCGGCCGGGGCGATGGGCACGACACCCTCATCGAGGACTCCTGGCAGCAGGGCGAAACCGACCGCATCGAGCTCAAGGCGGGCGTGCTGCCTTCCGATGTCCGGCTGGAGCGGGTGCGCACGGTCAACGGCTGGCAAGTGAGCGACGACCTGAAGATCACGCTCCGCGACACGGGCGAGACACTCACCGTCAAGAACCACTTCAACGAGAGCAATCGCTTTGCAGTGGAAGAGATTGCCTTTGCCGACGGCACGCGGTGGGATGCGGAGGCGATCAAGTCCCGCAGCCTGCTGGGCGAAGCGGACAACGACGAGCTGCGCGGTTTCAATGAACGTGACGACCTGATCGAGGGCGGCGCGGGTAACGATAAGCTGACAGGTCTCTCCGGCGACGACACGCTGGACGCTGGTTCGGGGGATGACATTCTCGAGGGCGGCGCCGGCGATGACGTCCTGCTCGGGGGCGACGGCCGGGACCTGCTGTTCGGTGACGACGGCGATGACCTCCTGTACGGGCATGCCGGCGACGACGTACTGTATGGTGGGGCAGGCAATGACAACCTACTGGGCGGTACGGGCGCCGATCGTCTCTTCGGAGGCGTCGGGGACGACACCCTTGACGGCGGGGCAGGCGATGACATTCTGGTCGGCGGATCTGGCGCGGATACCTACAGGTTCGGCCTGGGGTACGGACATGATGTCGCCGAGGAGGACGCGAGCCCGACGTCGCAGGGGAACTGGGTCGAGTTGAACGACAGCGTCTCCCCGACCGAGGTGCGAGTCCGCAAGGTAGGCAACGATCTCGTGCTCCAACTTCAGGGCTCCAACGATGCGCTGACACTGCGTGGCGCAGCCACTTATGCCACCGGGTCTGCCTTTGCGGGTGTGCGCTTCGCCGACGGTTCGAGCTGGGATTACGCGGTGCTTCAAGACCGTGCCATCATGGGGTCGGATGAGGACGATCGCATCGAGGGCTTCGACGGACTCAACCAGACCTTCGATGGCGGGCCGGGCAACGATCTCATCCTGGGTGGAACAGGCGGCAACGTCTATCTCTTCGGACGGGGAGACGGGCAGGATGTCATCATCGACCGCGACCCGAACCCTGGAAACGTCGATATCCTGCGCTTCAAGTCCGGCGTAGAGCCAGATGACGTAGAACTTATTCGCAGCGGCGTAGATTTGGTGGCGCGGATCGCGGAAACCGACGACAGCGTAACCGTCAGGAACTTCTATCTCTGGGAGGCCGGAGGTTGGCGGCACCGCATCGAGCTCATGGAGTTTGCCGACGGTACGAGGTGGTCTGCAAACGAGGTTCAAGGCCGCGCCACGCTCTCGCCGGAATCCGCTCATCTGCGCGGCACTGCCGGGCCGGATAACCTCATTGGCAACTCCCTCGATAACCTTCTCGAAGGCCTCGACGATCACGACGTACTCGAAGGGGGCGGCGGCGGCGATATCCTAATCGGCGGCCTGGGCGCAGATACCCTGCGTGGAGGAGAGGGCGACGACATTCTCTATGGGTTCTTGCGGGAGACTGACGGAGGGGATAGCGCCTCGACGCTCACGCCTACCGCCTATCACTATCTTTACGGCGCCGGCAACGCGCTCGTTAACGGCTTGAGTACCGCCACGCCGGGCTTCGGCGAGCAGTATCTGTGGCGCAACGATGACGGTTCGACCAGCGCTATCGACATTACGCCGGTATTCGGGGGCCAGGGGCTGAACTTCTTCGGGCGTTCGTATACGCAGCTATATGTAAACAACAACGGCAATATTACCTTCGGCTCACCGTTGAGTGAATTTACGCCATCCCAGATCGGGATGAGCGGACTTGCCATCGTCGCGCCGTTCTGGGCGGACGTCGATACCCGCGCAGGCGTGGGGGGGGTTACCCCAGGCGGGAATTCCCAGGGCACCAATCTCGTGTATTACGATCTGGACACGGAAAACGGCGTGTTCACGGCAACCTGGGATGACGTTGGTTATTACTCCTACGGGATGGACAAACTGAACGCCGTCCAACTGCAACTCATCAGTCGCGGGGCCGGGGATTTCGACATCGTGTTCCGTTACGAAGCGGTCAACTGGACAGCTGGTGGCGCCAGTGGCGGAAGCCTCGGTCTGGGCGGCACGCCCGCGCGCGCAGGCTATTCGGCGGGCAATGGCAACCCGCAGCACTATTACGAAATACCCGGATCCGGCAACCAGGCCGCGATGCTCGCCCTGGATGAGGTGGAAGGCAACACGGGGCGCATCGGTGTGCACGTCTTTCATGTGCGCAGCGGCGAGCCAGTCGCGGACAATCGCGGCATCATCCGCAATGGCGACACAGGCATCAATTTGCTCTACGGCGGGCCGGGCAACGACACCTATGTGGTCGATAGCGCAGGCGATGTGGTCATCGAATACGAAGGCGAAGACGTCGACCGTGTCAATGCATCGGTCAGCTTCACGCTACCCGATCATGTGGAGCACCTCACTCTGACCGGCGCGATGGCAATCGAGGGGCGCGGCAACGGTCTCGACAACGTGATCGTAGGCAATGCCGGTGCGAATGCGCTGTATGGTGGCGACGGTAACGACCTGCTCGACGGCGAAGCGGGCGATGACGTACTCCATGGCGGGGGCGGGGCTGACACCTTGCGCGGCGGCAGTGGACGTGATTACCTCTTCGGCGGGGAAGGCGGCGATACGTACGTGTTCCATGCAGGCGACGAAGAGGTGATCATCGACGACGGGCACGGCACGACCGGCTGGCTTCCGGGAGCCGCTCCCAATATTCTTGTCTTCGGCCCGGGCATCCGCTCGGACGATCTGCGCTATTCGGAGCAGAACGGCGATCTGGTAATCGAATTCGAGGGGCGCCCCTCTGACCGCGTGATCCTGCGCGGTTACGAATCTGGCCGGGCCACACGGAGCCGATCGGTGGACATCATCCGGTTCGCCGATGGCAGCGAGATCGTGGCGGCCGGCGTCCCGGACGATTCGGGCGACGACCTGCTCGAGGCCCGGAACCCCGGTGACGTCTTGGATGGAGGCGTCGGATCCGACACCTATCGCGTACGTGTCGACGCAGCCCGCCCGGGGGAAGTCCTGATTGTGGAAACCTGGCGGGCAAATGACACGAACCGCATTGAGCTGGTCGGAGATGTGGACGAGAGAATGCTGCGCGCGGAGTTCGACGGGGACGATTTGCTGTTGCGAGTCTCGGCTGACCATGTAGTGCGCTTCGCCGGCTTTGATCCCCGAGCACCAGGCATGCAGGCGCACGCTTCCGAAATCTTGCTGCCGGGTGGCGGTCTGATGACGTTCGATGATCTGCTGGCGCGAGGCGTGCGCATCATCGGCACGCCCAACGACGACGTGTTGACCGGCACGGCCCTGGCCGACTGGATCGAGGGTCGCGAAGCCAACGACACGATGAGCGGAGGAGCAGGCGGCGATCTTTACCTCATCGACGCCGATGCAGGCAGCGACACCCTCATCGACGGCGAAGCGGGTGACGTACCCAACACGCTGGTGCTGCCAGAAGGCACGACGCTCGATGACGTGCGCCTGTCTTTTGATGCCGAAGGTTTCCTGATCCTCGACCTCGACAACACCGGCAACCGCGTGCGGCTGTCGGGCTTCGATCCGCAGAACCCGCTGGGGCCGCGCGCCGTGGAGCGTTTCCGTTTCGGCATCGACGGCGACGAGATCGGCTATGAAGAACTACTCTCGCGCGGTTTCGATATCGTCGGCACGATCGACGCCGACGCTCTCAAGGGCACTGCCCTCACGGATCGCATCCGGGGTGGCGACGGCAACGACCTGATCGAAGCGACACCCGGCGGCGACTGGCTGGCGGGCGAAGGCGGCAACGACACCTACGTCGTGAAGCTGGGCGATGGCATTGTCACCATAGCCGACGTGGCCGGGGAAGACGCCGGCAACGTGTTGCGCTTCGGCCCCGGCATCGATCCGAACGTCTTGCGCAACAACCTGCGCTTCGAGGCGGACGGCAACGGCGGCTATGTCCTGCTCATCCCCTACGGAGATACCGGCGACGTGGTGCGCCTGACCGGTTTCAACCCGCAGGACGTGCTGGGCAATCATGCCATCGAGCGCGTCGAGTTCGCCGACGGCACGGCGGTGGATTACGCGACCCTGGTGTCCTGGACTTTCGTGGTCGAGGGCGACAATGCGGGTAATGCGCTCACCGGCACGAACGTCGGCGACCGCCTCTACGGCTACGACGGCGACGATGTCATGGCCTCCGGCGATGGCGAGGACGTGCTCACCGGCGGATTGGGCAAGGATGTCCTGCGCGGTGGCGCCCAGCGTGACGCCTACGTGGTCAATCTGGGCGATGGCGAGGACGTGATCGAGGATGATCTCGATGCGGGCATCGGCAACGTGCTCACCTTCGGCGCAGGCATCGCACGCGAGGACGTGCGGGTGGAAGTCGATGGCGACGACCTGCTCATTCGTTACGGCGCCCATGGCGACGTGGTGCGCGTGCGCAACTACGCCCCGCATGGCACGGACGGCGGCACGGTGATCGATACCTTCGAGTTCGCCGACGGCACCGCCGTCACGCTGCGCGAATTCATGAACCGCGCGCCGGAAGTAGCCAATCCCATCGACAATCAAGTCGTGCTGGAAGACGCGGCCTTCAGCCTGGTGCTGCCGGACGATCTGTTCATCGACGCCGATGGCGATGACATCCTGACGCGGGTGACGGTTTCGGGTTACACGACGCCGCCGGATTGGCTGCAATATGACGCCGCCACGCGCACCCTGTACGGCACGCCGGACAACGGCGATGTAGGCGAATTCGACGTCATCGTGCAAGGCATGGACACGCTGGGTGCATCGAGCCTGCACAGCTTCCACGTCACGGTGCAGAACACCAACGACGCGCCGGACGTGGCCATTGCGCTGGCCGACCAGCAAGCGACCGAAGACGCGCCCTTTGCCTTCACCGTGCCGCAGGATGCCTTCCGCGATGTGGATGCGGGCGATGCGCTCACGCTGTCAGCCAGCCTGGCCGATGGCTCGGTGCTGCCGTCGTGGCTGCAGTTCGATGCGGCGGCGCGCACCTTCAGCGGCACCCCGGCCAATGGCGACGTGGGCAGCGTTTCCGTGCGCTTGACCGCCTCTGACGTGGCGGGTGCTTCGGCCAGCCAGACCTTCGCCATCGGCGTGACCAACGTCAACGATGCCCCCGAGGTGGGCACGCTGCTCGCCAACCAGAGCGGACGCGCGGGTACGCCCTTGAGCTGGCAACTGCCCGGCACGGCCTTCGTCGATGTCGATGCGGGGGATGTGCTGGCCTACTCGGCCACGCTGGCCAATGGCGACCCGCTGCCTGGGTGGCTCTCGTTCGACGCCGCCACCGGCACTTTCAGCGGCACCCCGGCCACGGCGGGCAACTATGCCCTGCGGGTCAGCGCCACCGACCGGGCGGGCGCGTCAGCCAGCCAGAGCTTCACCCTGGCGGTGGAATCCGGCGGCGGCAACCAGGCGCCGGTCACCGCGCCCGATGCCGCCAATGTGATCGAGGATCGCAAGCTGCTGACCTGGGGCAATGTCCTCGCCAACGACCGCGACCCGGAAGGCGAGCGCCTGCGCGTGGCCGATCCGGGCATCCGGCGCGGCGAATACGGCGTGCTGGCTCTGCTGTCCAACGGCGCCTACGCCTATGTGCTCGACGATCGCTCGTCCAAGGTGCAGGGCCTGGGCGCGGGCGAGACGGTCACGGAGACCTTCAACTACCTGGCCAGTGACGGCAGCCAGCGCAGCAATGGCGCATTGACGGTGACCGTGCAAGGCACCAACGACACGCCCGATCTGGTGCGCTGCCTGGCCGACGTGCGACTGGCCAAGGGCAAGGCGTTCTCGTGGCAGATGCCCGCAGGCAGCTTCAAGGATGCCGACCGCAACGACACGCTCACCTACACGGCGACCCTGTCCAACGGCAAGGCGCTGCCGAGTTGGCTCAAGTTCGACGCCGCGACGCAGACCTTCAGCGGCACGGCCCCGGCCAATGCCAAGGGCAGCATCAACCTGCGCGTCACCGCGTCCGACGGCCATGGCGAGAGCTCGACCGCCTCGGATGTCTTCAAGGTCAGCTTCGGCAACAAGACCGTGGTACCGACCGCCAGCAAGGGCAACGAAGGCGTGGGCAACGGTGCGGATGCGCCGCCACCGGGCCATGCGACCAACCAGAACGACGGTGCGGGCGCCGGCCCCGGGCAGCCCGGCAACCAGGGCAAGAAGGACGACCTGCTCGAGCGCTTCCTGGAGGGCTTCAAGGCCGATGCCAAGGCGGCGGACAGGCGCTCTCCGGGCGCTTTGGGCGCTCTGGATGCCCGCTGGTTCGAACGCTGGCTATCGCCGTCCGCGCCGTCGAACGGCCATGCGCCATCGCCGGGAAACAGCCAGTCCACCGAGCAGCACTGGCAGCACCTGCTGCAGGCTCTGAACCGGCTCGATGCCGAACGGCAGGGCGCGCCGTCGTGGCAGGGCAAGGGGCAAGGCGCCGATCTCTCGGGGCTGGTGGGGCTTGTCTCCGGCAACGCGGCGATGCTGCGCACCCACGGCGATGCCGTGGGGCTGGCGGCGGGCGTCGAGCTCAAGGGCTTCGCGGGTCTGCGCGAGGGCGCCACCGCCTTGCGCTGCTGGTCCCCATGGCGCGCGTGCTGATCGCGTGGGAACTGGGCGATGCCTTCGGTCACCTCGCCCGGTGCCTGCGGCTGGCTGAAGGACTCGCGGCCCGCGGGCGCGGGGTGACGCTGGCGCTCAAGGCCGCCCGCGCGTTCCGGGATCGCCATGCCGACTTCTCGCCCAGCCAGGCCATCGAACAAGGCCTGTCCCGCATCGAGCGCGCGTTTCTCGATGGCTGGAACACCGGCCGCACCCGGAAGACCCAAGAACCCCAAGAGAGCCCCCCGGCATGCCTGCATTGAAATCCCTCATCCAACATGCCCACAGCGATCATCAGGACTTTCATCCGCCGCTGATCCGTTTGCAGCACAGCGCGCCGCATCCGCAGGGGCGGCGGGTGCTGTGGGCCATCCTGGCGCTGGTCGCCTTTCTCATCGTCTGGGCGCTGCTGGGGCGGCTGGATATCGTCGCGGTGGCCGACGGCAAGCTGGTACCGGCCAGCTACCTCAAGATCGTGCAGCCCTCGGAAGCGGGCATCGTCAAGGAAATCCTGGTGCGCGAGGGCGAGACCGTGCGCGCCGGACAAGTCCTGATGCGCATGGATGCGCTGATTATCAATGCCGATCTGGACGCCATCACCACCGAATACGCCCGCAAGCGCCTGGCGCTTGCCCGCATCGATGCCGAGCTCACAGGCAAACCCTTCCAGCCTGACGTTCAAGCCCCAGCGGCGCTGTTGCGTGAGACCGGTGCGCAATACCAGGCCAACCGCGCTGCCCTGGCCGCCGCGTTGGCCGAGGAACGCAGCCGCCTGGTCAAGGCGCAGCAGGAACTGGCGGCTGCCCGCCAGCAGAAAGAGCGACTGGAGGCGGTACTGCCTCACTACCGCGACCAGGACAAGGCCTACGAGAAACTGGTCAAGGAAGGGTTCGCCGGCGGCTTGATGGGCTCGGACAAGCGGCGCGAGCGCATCGAGAAGGAGCAGGAACTGGCCACGCAAGGGCACCTGATCGCCTCCGCCCAGGCCAGCATCGACCAGTCGCTCAAAAAACTGAAGCAGATCGAGGCCGACTACCTGCGGCAGTTGCACGCCGAGCGCAACGAGGCGCAGGCGCAACTCGACAAACTGGCCAAGGAGCAGGAGAAGCAGCAGCACCGGCGCGAGCTGCTGGAACTGAAGGCCCCGCAGGATGGCGTGATCAAGGACCTGGCCACGCACACCGCCGGCACCGTGGTGCAGCCCGGCGCCGTGCTCGCCAGCCTGGTGCCGCGCGAGGAAAAACTCAAGGCCGAGGTGTGGGTATCGAACGAGGACATCGGCTTCGTGCGGCCGGGCCAGCCAGTGAAGCTGAAGTTCGCCACCTACCCCTTCCAGAAGTACGGCATGGGGCACGGCACGGTCGAGCACGTCAGCGCGGACGCCCAGAGCGAAGAGGAGGCCCGCGACAAGGGCCTGCAAGGTGCCGGGCAACGCCCGCTGCGCTACAAGGCCCTGGTGAGGATCGAGGCGAGCGCGCTGGAGACGGATGGGGTGAAATACCCGCTGTCGGTGGGCATGCAGACCACGGCGGAAATCCTGCTGGGCCGCCGCACGGTGGCGCAATACCTGCTCTCGCCGGTGAAGAAGGCCTGGCATGAGGCAGGCCGGGAGCGATGAGCGATAAGAACCGCCGTCCGTCGCTATGCGATTTCCTGCCGAGCCGCGCTCCTGGCACCGAGCCCCGGTTCCCGCCGCACGTCAGATGGCCTTCTGACCTTGCTGTTCCAGACGGAGAGCAGCCAGCGGCTGCCCGAAATGGCCTTGCGCTTGGGGGTGAGATCGGGCGAGTTCATCAAGGTACGAACGTAGCATAAGCGCCATTCGTGGCAAAAGACTCGCCTCGCTGCCCAAGGATGCATTCCTGATGCCGTGAACCATCAATCCATGCAGCACATGCTCACCACCGATAGCGTCGATTGGGCCGGGTTGGCCCGGCAAGTCGCGGCGGACGCCAATGCCCTGCTTGGCGGCGAGGAGGCCGTGGCCCTCATCGACGAGAGCGCGATGGCCAAGAAGGGAGAGGCTTCTGCCGGCGTGGCCCGGCAGTGGAACGGTCGTTTGGGGAAGGTGGACAACAGTCAGGTCGGCGTCTTCATGGCCCTGTGCCGGGGAACGATGGCCAGTCTGTTCGATAGCCGCCTGTATCTGCCCCAGTCCTGGGTTTCGGATGCGGATCGCTGCGAGCGCGCGGCGATTCCGGAGTCGGCGCGGATGTGCCGTTCCAAGGCCGACCTGGCCCTGGACAGGGTGGCTGAGGCGGATCGCAACGGCGTGCGCTATGGCTATATCGCGGTGGATGGCGGCTATGGCAAGGAGCCGGCGTTCCTGGGCTCTTCACGGTTTTCCTACGTTACTTATCCCCCT
>JBBIKZ010000095.1:0-9233 GCA_037445185.1 Hydrogenophilales bacterium
GTTCCGCCACCGCAAGACCCGCTACCGCGGACTGGCCAAGAACACGGCGCAGTTGCTGACCCTGTTCGGCCTGGCCAATCTGGTCCTGGCTCGCCGGTGGTTGTTGGCGGTCGATACCCAAAGTGCGTCCTGAATTCGAAAAATGCAGGGGAAACGCCTCGAAATCGACCTTTTTCGACCAGAAACAGGTCATTTTTCGATCACTCCCTGCCTAAAAAATGAGCGCCACCACAATTTAGGCAACTTACTCGCTTGGAATGGCATTTGTTCAGCGGTTCCCTAAAGAAGTTCCGCATCATCTATGGCGCGGTGCGCAAGCATTCGCGCAACATGGAAAGGGCCTGTGGCGTGGGCGGGGCGCAGATCTGGGCCATGGCCCTGGTGGCCAGGACGCCGGGGCTCAGGGTGACCCAGCTGGCGCGCGACCTGTCGCTCCATCCCTCCACCGCCAGCAACCTGCTGGACAAGCTGGAGCGCGCCGGTCTCGTCGAGCGCGCACGCAACAGCGCGGACCAGCGGGTCGTGCAGCTCTACCTCACCGAGGCCGGGCAGAAGGTGCTCGCGCGCGCGCCGCAGCCGCTCTCGGGCGTGCTCACCCATGCCCTGGAGCAGCTCCCCGAAGGAGTTCTGCGCCGCCTGATCGAGGACCTGCAGGCCGTGACCGACAATCTGCAGGTGGCGGACGCGTCCGCCGCCACCAAGCCGCTCACCGAGCTGTGAACCCAGCCCTGCAGCTCACCCGCCTCCCTGTGCGCAGATGTTGAAAACACCACCCCCGGCAGCATGAACGCACTCCTGCTCGCGGTCCTCACCCCCTACCTGGGTGCCGCCCTCGCCGCCTGGGCGTCCCGCCACGGACGCCTGCACGCGGCCTGGGTGGCCGCCGCGGTCACCCTGATCGCCCTGGCGCTGATCACGCCGGCGGCGCTGGCCGCCTTTGCCGGCGAGACGGTGATCCACCGCCTGCCCTGGATGCCTGCCGTGGGGCTGACGCTGGCCTTCCGCCTGGATGGCCTCGCCCTGCTCTTCGCGCTGCTGATCCTGGGCATCGGGCTGCTGATCATCCTCTACGCCCGCTACTACCTGTCCGAGCGCGACGGCATGGGGCGTTTCTATGCCTATCTGCTGCTCTTCATGGGCGCCATGCTGGGCATCGTGCTGTCCGAGAACGTGATCCAGCTCCTGGTCTTCTGGGAGCTCACCAGCCTGGCCTCCTTTCTGCTCATCAGCTACTGGCAGCACCGCGAGGACGCCCGCAACGGCGCGCGCATGGCGCTCACCGTCACCGGGGCGGGCGGGCTCGCCCTGCTGGCGGGCTTCCTGCTGCTGGGCGAGATGGCCGGCAGCTACGAGCTTTCCGTGATCCTCGCCTCGGGCGATACGATCCGCGCCCATCCCGGCTACGTGCCTGTGCTGATCCTCATCCTGCTCGGGGTGTTCACCAAATCGGCCCAGTTTCCCTTCCATTTCTGGCTGCCCCACGCCATGGCCGCCCCGACGCCGGTTTCGGCCTATCTGCATTCGGCCACCATGGTCAAGGCCGGCGTCTTTCTGCTGGCGCGCCTCTTCCCGGCGCTCTCCGGCACCTGGGAGTGGTCGCACTTGGTCGGCGGCGTGGGGCTCGCCACCCTGCTCGTCGGCGCCTATTTCGCGCTCTACAAGCACGACCTCAAAGGACTGCTCGCCTATTCCACCATCAGCCACCTCGGGCTCATCACCACGCTCTTCGGCATCGGCACGGAGCTTGCGGCGGTGGCGGGGGTGTTCCACATCATCAACCACGCCACCTTCAAGGCCGGCCTGTTCATGGCCGCCGGCATCATCGATCACGAGTGCGGCACGCGCGACATGCGCCGCATCAACGGACTGTGGCGCCATATGCCGCATACCGCCACGCTGGCCATGGTGACGGCGGCGGCCATGGCCGGCGTGCCGCTCGTCAACGGCTTCCTGTCGAAAGAGATGTTCTTCGCCGAGGCGGTGAGCATGGGTACCCACATGCGCTTCGGCTGGCTGCTGCCGCTCGCGGTGACCGTGGCCGGAGTGTTCTCCGTGGCCTATTCGATCCGTTTCATTCACGACGTGTTCTTCAACGGCGAACCGGTCGGCCTGCCGCGCACCCCGCACGAGCCGCCGCGCTGGATGAAGGTGCCGGTCGAGGTGCTGGTGGCCCTGTGCCTGCTGGTAGGCATCCTGCCCGGGCTGACCGTGGCGCCCATCCTCTCGGTGGCCGCCGGCGCGGTGTTGCAGGCACCCCCGCCCGCGTTCGATCTGGCCATCTGGCATGGCTGGAGTCCGGCGCTGCTGATGAGTGTGGCCGCCCTGATCGGGGGAGTCCTGGTCTATGCCGGTCGGCGTCCGCTGTTTGCGCTCGCCGCGCGCTGGGAGGGGAGGGTGGACGCCCGCGCCGTCTATCAGCGCCTGCTCGAGGCGCTCTACGCCCTGGCCGCAGGCGTCACCCGCAGACTCGACACCGGGTCGCTGCAGCGGCTGCTCGTGCTGTTTTTTGCCAGTGCCGTGGTCCTGGGCGCTGCCGGCCTCATCGATGGCGACACCCCCCTCACCGGCCGCCGCCCCCTGCTGCCGGTCGACGGCGTGAGCCTGATGGCGGCGGTGGGTCTCGTCGCGGCCGCCATCGCCAGCGTCTGGCTACACCGGCGGCGGCTCACCGCCCTGATCGTGATCGGCGCGGTGGGCCTGGTGGTGTCGCTCATCTTCGTCAAGTTCTCCGCGCCCGACCTGGCGCTCACCCAGCTCTCGGTCGAGGTGGTCACCATCGTGCTGCTGCTGCTGGCCCTCTATTTCCTGCCGCAGACCGGGCCCGCCGAATCGAGCCGCCTGCGCCGGATGCGCGACGCCGTGCTGGCGCTGGCCGCCGGCGGCGGTGCGGCGGCGCTCGCCTGGGCGGTGCTGACCCGGCCTTATGACACCATCGCCGGCTACTTCCTGGACAAGAGCCTGCCCGAGGGAGGCGGGCGCAACGTGGTGAATGTGATCCTGGTGGACTTCCGCGGCTTCGACACCCTGGGCGAGATCACCGTGCTGGCCCTGGCCGCCCTCGGCATCTATGCCATGCTAGAGCGCCTCCAGCTGCGTGCCCCAGAACGCGATGCCGAAGGCCGCCCCTGGAACTGGGACCGGCACCCGCCCATCATGGCCTCGCTCACCCGCCTGCTGCTGCCCTTGGCGCTGCTCACCTCGGCCTTCATCCTGCTCAGGGGGCACAACCTGCCCGGTGGCGGTTTCATCGCCGGGCTCGTCACCGCCGTGGCCCTGATCATGCAATACCTGGCCAACGGCGTGGCCTGGACCCACGCCCGCCTGCCGGCGAATTTCCACCCCATCATCGGCTGGGGCCTGGGCCTGGCGCTCGCCACGGGCCTGGCGAGCTGGGCCTTCGATCATCCCTTCCTCACCTCCACCTTCGGCCACTTCGACTGGCCGGTGGTGGGCGAATTCGAGCTGGCGAGCGCCATGGCCTTCGACCTGGGGGTCTATCTGGTGGTGGTGGGGGCCACCCTGCTGATCCTGGTCTACCTTGGCCTCATGCACGGCGCCAGTCATCCGACGCAGCCGGCCGGGGAGGGGCGCTGATGGAGGCCCTGCTCGCGCTGGTCATCGGCGTGCTCACCGCCTGCGGCGTCTATCTGAGTCTGAGAGGACGCACCTTCCCCGTGGTGCTGGGGCTCACCCTGCTCTCCTATGCGGTCAATCTCTTCCTCTTCGCCATGGGGCGGCTCGTCATCGGCCATCCGCCCATCGTCTCGGAGCCGGCCGCAGCCTCTGCCGACCCGCTGCCGCAGGCCCTGGTGCTCACCGCCATCGTCATCGGCTTCGCCATGACCGCCTTCGTCATCATGCTGGCCCTCAAGGCGCGCGCCGAGCTGGGCAACGACCACGTGGACGGCCGCCCGTGACCGATCATCTCGCCATCGCCCCCGTGCTGCTGCCGCTGCTGGCGGGGGTGTTGCTCCTGCTCCTACGTCGCGTCGATATCCGGCTGCGCCGCTTGCTCAGCCTGGGTGCCGTCGTCCTGGAGATCGGGCTGGCCATCGCGCTCACCGCCGCGGTGGCCGATGGCGACATCCTGATCTATGCCCTGGGCGACTGGCCGGCCCCCTACGGCATCGTGCTGGTCGCGGATCGCCTGTCGGCCTGGCTGCTGCTGACCACGGCCCTGCTGGCGCTGTTCGCCCTGCTCTATGCCCTGCGCGGAATCGACGCCTCCGGCCGGCACTTCCACGTGCTCTTCCAGTTCCAGCTCTTCGGCCTCGCCGGTGCCTTCCTGACCGGCGACCTGTTCAACCTGTTCGTCTTCTTCGAGGTGCTGCTCATCGCCTCCTACGGGCTGCTGCTGCACAGCGGCGGTGCGCCGCGCACGCGGGCGGGGCTGCACTACGTGGTGCTCAACCTCGCCGGCTCCACCCTGTTCCTGTTCGCGGTGGGCACGCTCTATGGGGTGTTGGGGTCCCTCAACATGGCCGATCTGGCGGTGAAGGTGGCGGCGACCCCGGCGGAAAACGTCTCGCTGGTGCGCGCCGCGGGGCTGCTGCTCTTTGGGGTGCTCGCGCTGAAGGCCGCGCTGCTGCCGCTGCACCTGTGGCTGCCGGCCGCCTATGCCGAGGCCAGCGCCCCGGTGGCGGCCCTGTTCGCCATCATGACCAAGGTGGGGCTCTACAGCATCCTGCGCGTGGATACCCTGATCTTCGGCGCCGGGGCGGGACCGGTGGCGGGGCTGCTCGCCCCCTGGCTCATGCCCGTGGCGCTTGCCACCCTCGCCGTCGGTGCCCTGGGCGCGGTGGCGAGCCGCGGCCTGCGCGCCCAGATCGCCTATCTGGTGGTGGCCTCGGCCGGCACGCTGCTCACGGCCTTCGCGCTGGCCAGCGCCGACGGCATCGCCGCCGGGCTCTATTACTTGCCCCACACCACCTTCGCCGCCGCCGCGGGCTTCCTCATCGCCGACGCCATCGCCGCGCGCCGCGGTGAGCTCGCCGACCGGCTCGATCCCGGCCCGACCCTCCCGGGCAACCGGGTGATAGGCGGCGTGTTCTTCGTCGCCGCGGTCGCCCTGGTCGGCCTGCCCCCGCTGTCCGGCTTTCTCGGCAAGTTCCTGCTCCTGCGCGCGGCCCTGGGGCATGCCTGGCTGGCCGGCATCCTGGCCACGGTGCTCGTGGCGAGCCTCCTCGCCCTGATCGCGCTCGCGCGCAGCGGCAGCTTGATCTTTTACCGCAGCCATGGCCCTGCGCCGGCCGCCCCGGCGCGGGCGTTGGCGACCGAGCTCGCCCCCCCGCTGGGGCTCATGCTGCTGGTGGCGGCGCTCACCGTGGCCGCCGGGCCGGCGGCCGAGTATGCCCAGGCCACCGCCAGCCAGTTGCTCGAGCCCTCCCGTTACATCCATGCCGTGCTGGGGGGCGGATGATGCGCCTGCTGCCCCACCCCCTGCTCACGCCCATCCTGACCGTGATCTGGCTGCTGCTCAACAACAGCCTCGCACCCGGACACCTCGTGCTCGGCCTGCTGCTGGGTTGGGCCATCCCCTGGTTCACCCTGCGCTTCTGGCCCGAGCGGGTGCGCATGCGCCGTCCGCTCACGCTGTTGCGCTTCGCCCTCATCGTGCTGTATGACATCGTGGTGGCCAACCTGATCGTCGCCCTGCGTATCCTCGGCCGGCCCGAGCACCTGCGGCCGGCCTTCGTGACGGTGCCGCTGGACCTTACGTCCGACCTCGCCATCAGCCTGCTGGCCAACACCATTTGTCTCACACCGGGCACGGTCTCCGCCCGCCTCGCGCCGGACCGCCGGAGCCTGCTGGTGCATGGCCTGCACGTGCCGGATGAGCACGAGCTCCGGGCCACCATCAAGGCGCGCTACGAGGCGCCGCTCAAGGAGGTGTTCGAACCATGCTGAACGCAGTGATCCCCATCGCCTTTACCCTCGTGACGCTGGCCGTGGCGATGAACTTCTGGCGCCTGCTCCGCGGACCAAGCCTGCCCGACCGCATCCTCGCCCTGGACACCCTGTATGTGAACACCATCGCGCTATTGGTCCTGCTTGGCATCCACCTGGCGAGCGCGCTCTATTTCGAGGCCGCGCTGCTCATCGCCCTGATGGGCTTCATCGGCACGGTGGCGCTGTGCAAGTACCTGCTGCGCGGGGACATCATCGAGTGAGAACTTGTGCATTTTTCTGATGCGCGTGCCGATCTCGCAGCGTCGAGGCTCGCCGTATAAATCGGACGACGGCGCTTCTCACTGCAACCTCGGCCCGCTCGTGACGAAGACTTTGACGAGTTCCGAGACGCAAGGCATAAAGGGTTCAAATCAGCGTTGATGGCGATATGTTCGAGTATGTGCTGTCTTTCCTGATCCTCACCGGCGCGGCCTTCACCTTCATCGGCTCGCTGGGGCTGGTGCGGCTCAAAGATTTCTACACCCGTCTGCACGGGCCGACCAAGGCCACCACCCTGGGGGTGGGCAGCCTGCTCATCGCCTCGGCCCTGTACTTCAGCGCCCGTGGCGAGGGCGTGAGCCTGCACGAGGTGCTGGTGACCCTGTTCCTGTTCATCACCGCGCCCGTCTCCGCGCATTTGCTCGCCAAGGCCGCTCTGCATCTGCATCTGCCCTCGCTGGCCACGGCACCGGAGGAACGCGAGCAGCCCGAAGCGCCACCGGTGGGGAACCCCGAGGCGCCCGCCCGGCACAAATCGCACTGATTTCAACCCTGACGAGAGGAGTGTCATGAAACGCATCTTCCTGTTCCTGGCCACCAACCTGGCCATCATCGTGGTACTGAGCATCACCCTGCGCCTGCTCGGCGTGGAGCGCATCCTGGACGAGCAGGGGGTGGGGCTGAACCTCAATTCGCTGCTCGTCTTCGCCGCCGTCTTCGGCTTCGGCGGGTCGCTGATCTCGCTGGCGATGTCCAAGTGGACGGCCAAGCGCTTGACCGGCGCCCAGGTCATCGAACAGCCGCGCACCCCCACCGAGATCTGGCTGGTCGAGACGGTGCGCCGTCAGGCCAAGCAGGCCGGCATCGGCATGCCCGAGGTGGCGATCTACGACTCGCCCGAGGTCAACGCCTTCGCCACCGGCATGAGCAAGAACAGCGCCCTGGTCGCGGTGTCCACCGGGCTGCTTCGCAGCATGACCCAGGACGAGGCGGAGGCGGTGCTGGCGCACGAGGTGTCGCACGTCGCCAACGGCGACATGGTCACCCTGGCCCTGATCCAGGGCGTGGTGAACACCTTCGTCATCTTCCTCTCGCGCGTCATCGGTCACCTCGTCGATCGCGTCGTCTTCAAGACCGAACGGGGCCACGGCCCGGCCTTCTGGGTCACCGCCATCGTCGCCGAACTGGTCCTGGGCATACTCGCCAGCCTCATCGTCATGTGGTTCTCGCGTCAGCGCGAGTTCCGGGCGGACCGGGGCGGTGCCAACCTCACCGGTCGCGACAAGATGATCGCCGCCCTGGAGCGGTTGGCGCGCGTGCACACCGAGCCCCTGCCCGACCAGATGGCCGCCTTCGGCATCGCCGGTGGGCTGGGCGGCGGCATCAAGCGGCTGTTCATGACCCACCCGCCGCTCGAGGAGCGCATCGCCGCCCTCAAGCGGGGCTGACCGGCGGCTGCGGGGGGCAGGGTGGACGCGATCGGCCAGCCTGTCCTCCCGCCCGCAGGCATCGTCGACACCCATTGCCATCTCGATGCCGGCGAGTTCGACCCGGACCGGGATCGAGTCTACGCACGGGCGCGGGCCGCCGGCGTGGCGGTCCAGGTCATCCCGGCGGTCACCGTCGCCAACTTCGACGACGTGGCCGCCGCCTGTCGGCGCTACCCCGGCTGCCTGCCGGCTTGGGGCCTGCACCCCATGTACATCCACGTCCATCACGCACGCCATCTCGACGCGCTGCGGCGGCAGATCGAGACCTGGCGGCCGGTGGCGGTGGGGGAGATCGGGCTCGATCTCTTCGTCCAGGGGCTGGACTGGCCCACCCAGGAGTACTACTACGTCGAGCAGCTGAAGATCGCGCGCGCCTACGACCTGCCGGTGCTGCTGCACTGCCGGCGCGCCAACGACCAGATCCTCAAGCACTTGCGCAAGATCCGCGTGCGCGGCGGCATCGCCCATGCCTTCAGCGGCAGCCGCGAGCAGGCCGAGGTCTTTATGAAACTCGGCTTCAAGCTGGGCTTCGGTGGCGCCTTCACCTGGAGCCGCGCCGCGCGGTTGCAGTCCCTCGCCCGGGAGCTGCCGCTGGAGGCCATCGTGCTGGAGACCGACAGCCCCGACATCCCCCCCGCCTGGGTGGGCCGTGGGCGCAACGAGCCGGGGGAACTCCCCCGCATCGCCGCGACCCTGGCCGAGTTGCGGGGCATGGACGTGGCGGAGGTGGCGCGGCAGACGACGGCGAATGCCCGCGCGGTGTTGGGCCTGGACAGCCTCACGCTTCAGGCCTGAGGCTTGAGCAGGTGGCCGAAGCGGGTGGTGAACTTGGCCACCTTGGGCGCCACCACGAACAGGCAATAGGGCTGGTTGGGGTGACGCGCGTAGTAGTCCTGATGGTAGTCCTCGGCCGGCCAGAAGGTGCCGGCGGGGGTGAACTCGGTGACGATGGGGGCGGGGTAGATGCCTTGGCGCGTGAGCTCGGCGATCATGCGCTCGGCCTCCTCGCGCTGCGTCTCGTCGTGCCAGAAGATGGCGGAGCGATACTGGGTGCCGCGGTCGTTGCCCTGACGGTTGAGTTGCGTGGGGTCGTGGATGGCGAAAAAGACCTCCAGTAGCTCGCGGTAGCTCACCACGCTGGGGTCGAACGCGATCTGCACCACCTCGGCATGCCCCGTCGTGCCGGTGCAGACCGACGCGTAGTCGGGGCGAACGGTGTGACCGCCCATGTAGCCCGAGGTCACCGTCCGCACCCCGCGCATGCGGCCGAAGACCGCCTCCAGACACCAGAAGCAACCGCCGGCCAGGGTGGCGGTGTGGGTGGCTGTGCTCATTTTTTTTCCTCCTGTACCGATATAGACGACTAAGCAGCCGGCACGATGACTCTGAGTCGCCGCGCCGGTCGGTTCCGCCCTCCAGCCCACAAGCCGATATGAGTTTGTCCGAAGTCAAGATCTCCGTAGACCAGGTCCGGGGAGGCCTCTACATCCGCCTGGACACCTGGATGAACCATCCGTTCCTGTTCAACCTAAAAACCTCAGTTGAACGCGCCCGAAGGCGGGTTTGTGCGTGTGG
>JBBIKZ010000096.1:0-9201 GCA_037445185.1 Hydrogenophilales bacterium
GCGGACGATTCCCCGTCAGACCGCTCCGGCGAGGAGTTTTGCAAGAGGCTCCACTGTGCATAGCCGAACACTCCACGTTGCCGCCAAGAAACGACTGCTTCTTCTCCTTCCCCTGTTCCTGCTGCCACCGCCGGTTCCGGCCGGCGACGGTGGCGTCGACAGCCTGCGCCAGACCGGCAAGGCGTTCTCCTCGGTGGCGAAAAAGGTGGCGCCGGCGGTGGCCTTCATCCGGTCGAGGAGAAGGGCGATGGCGAGGAGATGGCGGAACGGGAGGCCTGGCCGTTCCATGATGATCTCTTCCGCCGCTTCTTCGGCGACGATTTCCCCGGCCTGTCGCGGCCCGCGCCACGGCAGAAGCGCCGCGACGTCGGCCAGGGCTCGGGCTTCGTCTTCGCGCACGGCGAAGCCGGCGCCTATGTGCTCACCAATCACCACGTGGTGGAGAAGGCGTGCCGTATCCGCGTGCGCTTCCAGGACGGGCGCGAGTTCGTCGCCCGCCTGAAAGGGGCGGACGCGAAATCCGACGTGGCGGTGCTGGAAATTCCCGCGCGCGACCTGCCGGCGCTGAAGTGGGCGGATTCGGCGGCGCTGGAGGTGGGCGAATGGGTGGTGGCCCTGGGCAATCCCTTCGGCCTCTCGCACACCCTGACCACCGGCGTGGTCAGCGCCAAGGGCCGCACCAGTCTGGGCATCAACGACTACGAGGATTTCATTCAGACCGACGCCGCCATCAACCCCGGCAACTCCGGCGGCCCCGTGCTCAACCTGGACGGCGAGGTGGTGGGCGTCAACACCGCCATCTTCAGCCGCAGCGGCGGCTACATGGGCGTGGGCTTCGCCATCCCCAGCAACCTGGCGCGCGCCATCGCCGAGCAACTGGTGCGTGACGGCAGGGTGGTGCGCGGCTACATCGGCCTCGGCGTGCAGCCGCTGACGCCCGACCTCGCCGAGGCCCTGAACCTGCGCGATACCCGCGGCGTGCTGGTGAGCCGCGTCAACCCCGATTCGCCCGCCGAGCGCGCCGGCATCCGCGCCGGCGACGTGCTGTTCAGCATGGACGGCGCGCCGCTTAACGACGGCGGCCACTACCGCAACCTGGCAGCCTTGGCGAAACCCGGCAGCCAGGTCGGCATCGGCCTGCTGCGCGAGGGCCGGCGCATGGAAATCCCGGTGACCGTGGCCTTACTGGAAGAGGACGACCCGCCCGGCGCCGTATCCGCCGCGCGCCTGGGTCTGGCCGTGCGCGCGGCCTCGGCGGAGGAATTGCGCCGCCTGGGGGTTGCCCGCGCGGTGGTGGTGGTGAGCGTGGAACCCGGCTCGCTCGCCGCCATGGCCGGCATCGCGCCCGGCGCCGTCATCCTGGAGACGAACCGCCGCGACGTCGGCAACCCGGCCGAATTCGCCGCCGTGGTCGGCGAGGCCACGAATGGCGTGCTGCTGCGCCTGTTCGAGAAGGGACGCACGAGACAGGTCAGCCTGCGCTGGCGCTGAGCGCGGGCCGCGACAATTTGTCGCGGGGACTGCCGTGGCCGCAGTGCTAACATGGCCTCACCGCGCGGTGGCAGTTCCACCGGCGGATTTCGCGCGGTGGTTTGCATGGCCCTGTTCTCCGCGCGCCGGGGTTCCGGCCTGGCGGCCTGGCTGCTGGCGGGAAGTCTGGCGTGCCTGTTGCTGGTTCTGCTGGACGCTTCCCGCATGACGGAAGAGCGTGCGCGCGAGCGCGCGCAAGGCTGCGCCCTGGTTGCCCGCGTCGGTCTCACCGATCTGGCCCTGCTCAACGAGGCGCGCTATACCCGCCACCTGAGCCAGGCGGATCGGCACGCCGCCTTCCAGGATCACCCCGGCGCCCTTGAGCATTTCCCCTCGGGCTCTCTCGCGGGACCACCCCGCCCGTCGCCATGAACGCCTGGATCGAACGTCAACGCGGCATCATCGACACCGCCGTGGCCAACCTGCGCCGGCGTAAGGCACGCTACCTGGGGTTGTTCCTGGCCTACGTTTTGCTGGTGTTTCTGCTCGCTTCTGTGGTGCTGTTCGGCGACGGCATGCGGCGCGAGGCGCGCCTGTTGCTGGAAGAAGCCCCAGAACTGGTGGTGCAGCGGCTGACCGCCGGCCGGCACGATCTGATGCCCGCGCAATGGCTGCAGCGCATCGCCGGCCTGCGCGGCGTGACTGCGGCCGAGGGTCGCCTATGGGGCTATTACCACGACGCGGCGGTAGGCGCCAACCTGACCTTGCAGGTGCCGAGGGAGGCCCCGCCGGCGGCGGGGGGCGTGCACTTGGGCGCCACCCTGGCGCGCCTTCGCGGGCTGTCGCCGGGCGACGTGCTGTCGCTGCGCGACCATGCCGGGCGGCCTTACGCCTTCGTCGTCGAGGCCCTGCTGGACAGTCGTTCGGAGCTGGTGTCGGCGGATCTGGTGCTGCTCGGCGAAGCGGATTTCCGCGCCTTCTTCGGCATCGCCGAGGGACTCTACACCGATGCCGCCTTGCGCGTGGCCAATCCCCTGGAAACGCGCACGCTGGCGGAGAAGGTGCTGGCGCGCCTGCCCGCCGCGCGTGTGATCAGCCGCGAGGAGATGCGGCGCACTTACGATGCGGTGTTCAACTGGCGCCAGGGCCTGTCGCTCATGGTCCTGTCCGTGTTGCTGGCGGCCTTCGCCCTGCTGGCCTGGGACAAGGCTTCCGGCCTGAGCGCCGAGGAGCGGCGCGAAATCGGCATCCTCAAGGCGCTCGGCTGGGACAGCGGCGACGTGCTGGCGATGAAGCTGTGGGAGGGCGCGCTCCTCTCGCTGCTGGCCTTCCTGCTCGGCTACACCCTGGCCTGGCTGCACGTCTACTACGCCGGCGCGCCCCTGTTCGAGCCGGTGCTCAAGGGCTGGTCGGTGTTGTATCCGCGTTTCGCGCTGGCGCCCGAGGTGGACATCAGCCGCATCGTCAGCCTGGCCTTGCTCACCGTGCTGCCCTATGTGGCCGCGACCCTGGTGCCGGTGTGGCGGGCGGCGACGCTGGACCCCGACGCGGTGATGCGGGAATGAAGCGCAGTCCACGTCCAATGTTCGCGGCCCGCCTTTGCGTGCACGCGCGCAGGCAATGCAGGACGGCGCGATGATCGAACTCGCCGGCGTCGGCAAGACTTTCAACCCTGGGCGGGACAACGAGTTCCACGCCGTGCGCGAGGTGAGCCTGAGCATCGAGGCCGGGCGGATCACCGCCCTGCGCGGTCCCAGCGGTTCCGGCAAGACCACGCTGCTGGGCCTCATCGGCGGCCTCACCCGGCCCAGCGTGGGCCGCGTGCGCCTGCACGGGCGCGACATCTCGGCCCTGCCGGAGCGCTTTCTCACCGAACTGCGGCGCGACACCTTCGGCTTCGTGTTCCAGCAGTTCCAGCTGATCCGCGATCTGTCCGTGCTGGAAAACGTCATGCTGCCGGCCGTTCCCACAGGCCGCGCGCATGCCGACATCCGCGCACGCGCGCTGCGGCTGCTCGGCGAGGTGGGCCTGGGCCGGCGCGCCGCTGCGCGGGTGCAATGGCTGTCCGGCGGCGAGGCGCAGCGTGCCGCCATCGCCCGCGCCCTGATCAATGATCCGCCGGTGATCCTTGCCGATGAGCCCACCGCCCATCTGGACAGCACGCTTTCCCGCCAGATCCTGCAGATCCTCGCCGACTTGCGCCGGCGCGGCCGCACCCTGGTCATCGCCAGCCACGATCCCCTGGTGTTCGAGACGGATCTGGTCGAGCGCGTCGTCGACCTGCGCGACGGCAGGGTGCTGGCATGATCTTCCAGCCCGCCGCCCTGGCTCTGCTGCTGGCCACCAGCCTGAACGCCCTCGGCCTCGCGGCGGCCGGGCTGTTCGCCCTGCGCATGCTGCGGAATTGGAATCCCGACGTCGGCAGCGAGGCGCAGATCGCCCTGGAGCGGCGCACGCATCTGGTCTCCACCCTGGTCGCCCTGTCGCTGCTGTTGAGCCTGCCCATGCTGGCCCTGTTCACGCACACGGCCGACGCCATGGCGCCGTTCTTTACCGGTGCCATGTGCGCGGTGGGCAGCCTGCAGGCGAACGCCTGGGGCCTGCCCGCCCTGTGGGTGATGCTGGCCGGTTTTTTCCTGGCGGCTGCCTGGCTGGTGCTGCACCGTCTGGACACGCGCGGCTGGGATCAGCCACTGCTGCTCGCCAAGTACCGCCTGCTCCTGCTGCTAGCACCGCTTGTCATGGCGCAGGCCGCGCTGCTGTGGCTGTATTTCGGCGGCCTCAAGGCGGAGGTCATCACCTCCTGCTGCGGCAGCCTGTTCGGCCCCGCGGCGGCGGGCGCGCTGGCGGAGCTGTCGGCCATGCCCGAGACCATCGCCCGGCCGCTGTTCTTTTTCACGCTGGCGCTGACCCTCGCGGCCGGCGCCGTCTTTCTCGTTCGGGGGCGCCTGGGCCGCGCCTTCGGCATGCTGGCGGGGCTCAACTTTCTGGTCGCGCTGGCCGCCATCGTCGCCTTCATCGCCCCCCATATCTACGAGCAGCCGCATCATCACTGCCCCTTCTGCCTGTTGCAGGCCGAGCATGGCTACGCCGGCTGGTTGCTCTATTCGTTGCTGTTCCTCGGCACGGCGGCGGGCGTGGGCGCGGGTCTGGCCGCCGGCGTGCGCGCCGCCAGCCTGCAAGCCGAGGCTCCCAGGCTGGCGGCGGCGCTGGCCCGCATCGCCGTAGCCGCCCTGGCCGCGTTCGGTGCGGCGGTGACGTTCTACCTCTGGCGTTCGAATCTGGTGATGTGATGGCATGGCGCCTCCCCGCTCCGGCCTGGTCTTCTCCCTCCTTTGCAAAAGAGGGTAGAAAAGCATGCATCGTGCTGTTGAGCTGCCTGCTGGTGGCCTGCGGCGAGGAGCCGATGACCCCTGCGACCGGCCAGCCGGCGCCCGCCTTCGTGGCGCATACCCTGACCGGTGCGGCGGTGAAGGTGCCGGCCGACTACGCCGGCCGGGTGGTGGCCCTACGCTTCTGGGCGGACTGGTGCCCCTACTGCCGCGAGGAGATGGCCGCGCTGGCGTCGGTACAGGCCCGCCTGCGCGACAGCGGGCTGACCGTCCTCGCGGTGAATGTGGCCCAGGATGCGGACACCGTGGCGCGTTTCGCGCGCGGCCTGGGCATCGACTATCCCATCCTGCTCGATACGGATGGCGCCATCGCGCGCGGCTACGGCGTGCGTGCGCTGCCGGTCACCTATCTGCTGGACCGCGACGGTCGGGTGCGCGGCAAGATCGTCGGCGAGGCCACGGCGGCGGTGTTCGAGGCCAGGGTGCGGGAGTTGCTGCATGCACCCTGAGATGACCCTGGCACTTGCATTTCTTGCCGGCCTAGGTGGTGCCGGGCACTGCTGGGCCATGTGCGGCGGCCTGGTGGGCGCCGCCTTCCTCTGTCCGGGTTGCCGCGCCGGCGTCCCAGGCATCGCCGCGCACGCCGGCTATCACGCCGGCCGCGTGCTGGCGTACACACTGTTAGGCGCCCTGGCGGCGGCCATCGGCCAGGCCATCGTCCTTGCCGGCGGCGTCGGCCGGGCGCAGGGCGCACTCTACGTGGCGGCGGGCATCCTGGTGGTGCTGGCCGGGCTGTGGGTCGCCGGCGCCGCCGATCACTTCCGGCGCCGGCGCACGGCGGTCGGCGTGCCGCCGAGCGTCAACAGCCCGGGGTGGCGCAAGGCCTGGCCGGCAGCCGGCTTCGTCAACGGCCTGATGCCTTGCGCCCTGGTCTTTTCGCTGACCGCGAAGGCCGCCACCGCGCACTCCGTGGCCCAGGGCGCGGCCTGGTTACTGGTCTTCGGGCTGGGCACGCTGCCGGCCATGGCCCTGGCCGGCGCGCTCGCGGGCTGGCTGGG
This sequence comes from Hydrogenophilales bacterium, assembly GCA_037445185.1. Taxonomy (GTDB): domain Bacteria; phylum Pseudomonadota; class Gammaproteobacteria; order Burkholderiales; family Thiobacillaceae; genus JANWZL01. The sequence goes on from JBBIKZ010000096.1 coordinate 5,861, forward strand.
GGGGCAGTCCTTGGGCTGGTTGCGCCGCCTGGCCGGACTGGTGGTGGTCGCGCTGGGTGTGCAGACCATCTGGGCGGGCGCCAAGTTCATCCACGTCATGCTGCACCTTTGAGCGGCATGTTTTTACTTCAACTTCAAGGAGAGCACCATGCAACGACGCGACCTGTTCAAACTTCCCCTTATCGCCTCCGCCGCCTTGCTGGCGGGGCCCGTCCGCGCGGCGGCGAAGTGCGATACGGACGGCACCCCGAACCAGTTCATTCCGAAGTCGCCCAAGGATCCGGACCCGCTACTGGACGAACTGAAGAAGTATCCCAAGTGCCCCTACTGCGGCATGGACCGCACCAAGTTCCACCATGCCCGTCACCTGGTGCAGTACGCGGACGACCTGGTGGACGGCACCTGCTCCATCCATTGCCTGGCGATTTCCCTGGCCATCAACCTGGACCGCGAGCCCAAGGCCATCTATGCCCCGGACAACGCCAGCCCCGAAGCGGTGAAGCCGCTGATCAGCGTGGACCAGGCCACCTATCTCATCGGCGGCGATCTGCCCGGGGTGATGACCAAGCGCAGCAAGACCTCTTATGGCAGCGCCGAGGCGGCGACGGCGGCGCGCGCGAAGCACGGCGGCGAATTGGGTGACTTCGGCGCGGCGCTGGCGGCGAGCTACGCCGACATGGCCGCGGACACCGTGATGATCCGCAAGAAGCGCGAGGAACGCCGCCGCAACATGATGAGGAAGACCGGCTGATGCGCGGCTTCCTCGCCGTCTGCCTGCTTGCCCTGGCCCTGCCGGTCGGGGCAAAGGGGTTTCCCGAGCCGGCGCAGCGCGATCTGTGTCCGGTATGCGGCATGGTGGTGTCTAAGTATCCGGCCTGGATCGCCAGCATCGTCTATAAGGATGGCCACGCGCACCACTTCGACGGCGCCAAGGACCTGTTCAAGTACCTGTTCGATGTGCAGCGCTATGCGCGCGGCCGTCGCCGGGAAGACATCGTCCGCATCGGCGTCACCGAGTATTACGGCCTCAAGCGCATCGACGCGCGCCAGGCCTGGTACGTCATCGGCTCCGACGTGCTGGGCCCCATGGGGCATGAGCTGATCCCCCTGGCCAGCCGCGAGGATGCCGAGGAGTTTATGCGCGACCACCGCGGCCGCCGCATCCTGCGCTTCGACGAGGTGACCCGCGAGCTGCTGGCGCGGCTGGACGCCGGCAAGTTCTAGCAGGCGTCCTCAGCCTACCGGCGCGGTGTCGCGGAAGGCCTGCCGCAGCATGAGGCGGTCGTAGAGCTCGGACAGGTTGGGGTGGTCGCGGCGCCAGTCGATGTCCGGGAAACGGAAGTCCAGGTAGCCCAGGGCGCAGCCGACGGCGATGTCGGCCAGGCCGAAGAACTCGCCGGTGCACCAGGGCTGCGGGCCGAGATCCTCGCTCATGGCCTTGAGGCCGGCGCGCACCTTGCCGAGCTGGCGGCGGATCCAGTCCGGGTCCTGTCGTTCGAGTGCCCGTTTCTTTTCCACGACGATGAGGGCGGCGGCGTCGCAGATCCCGTCGGCCAGGGCTTCCCAGCGTTTGACGGTGATGCGCGGGCGCGCGTCCTTGGGCAGCAGGTGCCCGACCGGGCTGACGTTTTCCAGGTATTCGACGATGACGCGCGAATCGAACAGCGACTTGCCGTCCTCCATCACCCAGACCGGCACCTTGCCCAGCGGGTTGAACTCGGGCACGCGGCTGTCGGCCTCCCAGGGCACGTCGACGACGAAGTCGTACTCGATGAACTTTTCGGCGGCGACGATGCGCACCTTGCGCACGAAGGGGCTGCTCAGGGAGCCGATCAGCTTCATTTTCTGGGAAGGGGCGGGTTTGTGGTTCTTGGTGACCATGCTGCGTAACGGGGGTTGGTTGAAGCGGGATTGAACTAGGCGACCACGGCCTGCGCATGCGGCCAGGCGGCGTCGAAGCGGCGCAGGGTTTCTTCGCGGCCGAGCAGCGCCAGGATCTGGTCGATGGCGGGAGTCTGCGCGGTGCCGAACAGGATCAGGCGCAGGGGCATGCCGATCTGGCCCATCCTCAGGCCGTGCGCGGCCGCGGTGTCCTTCAGCAGTTGGCTCAGGGCGGGCGCCTCCCAGGCCACGTCGGTCAAGGCGGCGCGCAGTTGCGCGAAGGCGGTCAGGGCGGTATGCGGCAGCTTGGCGCGCAATTCGTCCACCGCCGCCAGGGCCTGGCGGAAGTAGATGTGCAGGCCGTCGGCCAGTTCCTCGACGGTGTTCACCCGCTCCTTCACCAGGCCGATGAGGCCGGGCAACTCGGCGCGGCCCGCGGTATCGATGCCCTGGGCTTGCAGGAAGGGCAGCACCAGTTCCGCCAGGCGGGCGTTGTCGGCTTCCTTGAGATATTGCTGGTTGAGCCAGGACAGCTTGGAAGCGTCGAAGCGGGCGGCGGAATGGCTGACGTGGCCGACGTCGAACCATTCGACGAACTGCTTCAGGTCGAACTTCTCGTCGTCGCCGTGGCTCCAGCCCAGGCGCGCCAGGTAGTTAAGAAAGGCCTCGGGCAGGTAGCCCTCGTCCCGGTATTGCAGCACCGACACCGCGCCGTGGCGCTTCGACAGGCGCTCGCCGTCCTGGCCGAGGATCATGGGCACGTGCGCGTAGGTGGGGATGGGGGCGCCCAGGGCCATGAGGATGTTGATCTGGCGCGGCGTGTTGTTGACGTGATCGTCGCCGCGGATGACGTGGCTGATGCCCATGTCCCAGTCGTCCACCACCACGCCGAAGTTGTAGGTGGGCACGCCGTCGCCGCGCACGATGACGAGGTCGTCCAGCTCCGCGTTGGCGACGGTGATGGGGCCCTTGATCATGTCGTGGAAGGTGATCTCGCCGTCGCGCGGGGTCTTGAAGCGGATCACCGGGGTGACGCCCGAGGGCGGCGGCGGCAACGTCTTGCCCGCTTCCGGTCGCCAGCGCCCGTCGTAGCGGGGCTTCTCGCCGCGCGCCTTCTGCGCCTCGCGCATGGCCTCCAGTTCGTCCTTGCTGGCGTAGCAGTAGTAGGCGTGGCCGTCTTCCAGCAACTGGTCGACCACCGCCTTGTTGTTGTCAACAAATAGAACTGTCCGGTTTCGTAGCACATAAACTGTCCGCTCTTCAGCGCCGCGGCGGACCTACGCGGCGGCCAGCAAGTCGGGTTGTTGCAACTGACCGTCGGCGCTGTAGCACGCGAGCCTTCGCGGGCCATGGAAGATCGCCAGCCGCTCGTCCAGCTAGCGATGCACCCGCACCCTGACCTTCACGTAGTGCAGGCGATAGCGATCCGCCGGGATTTGCAGCCTCGATCCCGCGAAGGC
>JBBIKZ010000097.1:0-9174 GCA_037445185.1 Hydrogenophilales bacterium
ACTTGGAGAAGGTCAGGAAGACACGGCCGTCGGCCACCTCCTCACCCGCCCAGGTATAGGGCTGCGTGTCGGCGTCGGTATCGGTGTAGGCCAAGGTCAGGGTGCCAAAACCGATGTCTTTGGCTATCCCCAGTTTCCAGTCCGTGTAGGAGGCCGGGTCGTTGTCCTTGACCTCCTGGTAGCCGACGTGGCCGAGCAGGCTCCAGCCGTTGCGCAGGTCTAAGCTCCCGGACAGATCCAGATACCAGCTGCCGCGGGTCTTGCCAGCCTGGTTCAGGGTGGTGCCCCAGCCGATGAAATACTTGGATACGGCGTAGTTGTACTTCAGGCTGAGCGTCTTCCAGGCCAGGCCGAGATAGGCCTCGGTGGTGTCGGGATCGTTGGCCCCGGCGACCTCATCGCCGGGGTAGTAATAAGTGATGATGCCGACGTCATAGCCCAAGTCGCCCACGGCGCCCTTGTAACCGGCATAGAGGTCGAGCTCCAGGCTGCTGTCGTTTTTGAAGCCGTTCTCTTTCACCCAGGCCTGATTGGAGGCCCAGGCGCCGACATAGAAGCCGCTCGAGTGAGCGTAGTCGAATCCGCCCTGCAGGGCCGGCTTGTTCTGGGTCTGGGAGACGCCGCGAAAGACGTAGTCAGTGGTGATGCCGATGTTGCCCGATATGCTGTGGGGACTGTCCGCGGCGGTGGCCAGGGCAGGGATCGTCACCACACCGGTGAGCAGGAGCGCGTGAAACACTTTGTACATTTCGATCTCCTCGACAGTTGACGGTGCAAAGGCGCACATCCGCGCCTAGCAGTATCCGTGCCATGTTTTTTGTCGTTTATTATCAATATGTTATGCAATACTCCCGACAACCGGCCGCATCCATTCACCAATTTGGTGCATGCTGATGCGCCGGCTGCACCAGGATGGCACCCTCTGAGGGTGCAGGGTCGTCTGCTACACTCGATCGGTACCGTCCGCAAGGAGTCCCCATGCTGAAACAGAAGCTCGTCGAGGAATTCACCGCCCGGCTGTCCGAGGCCCTGGCCGCCACGCCGGCCAGAGACATGGAGAAAAACCTGAAGGCCGCCCTGGCTGCGTTATTCGCCAAGCTGGATCTGGTCACCCGTGAGGAGTTCGACGTGCAGGCGCAGGTGCTGGCGCGCACACGCGAGAAGCTCGCAGAACTGGAGGCGCGCCTGGCCCACCTGGAAGGCGCGCCATCGTCCGACACCGCAGCAGCGGCAAGCACGGATGCGCCGGGCGGCGGGACGTCGCCGCACGCCCCCTGAACCACCCGCACCCAGCCCGGGGCAGCCGCCATGAGTCTCGCCGTGGTCATGAGCCGGGCGCTCGCCGGCATGGCGGCGCCGCTGGTCAGCGTCGAATGCCATCTGGGCAACGGGCTGCCCCAGTTCAACCTGGTGGGCCTGCCCGACACCGAGGTCAAGGAGGCGCGCGACCGGGTGCGCGCCGCCCTCACCCAGTCCGGCTTCGAGTTTCCGCAGCGGCGCATCACCGTCAACCTGGCCCCGGCCGACCTGCCCAAGGAGTCCGGCCGCTTCGACCTGCCCATCGCGCTGGCGGTGCTGGCCGCCTCCGGCCAGATCCCGCAGGCGCCCCTGCGGGGCTATGAGTTCGCCGGCGAACTGGCGCTCACTGGCGAGCTGCGCCCGATCCGCGGGGCGCTGGCCATGCTGCTCGCCTGCCGGCGCGAGGGCCGCACTTTTATCCTACCTGAGCACAGCGCCCGTGAGGCGGCCCTGGTGCAGGGCGCGGCGGTCCTGGCCGCCGGCAGCCTGCTCGCCGTCTGCGCCCACCTGCACGGGCGCGAGGCCCTGCGCCCGCCCGAGCCGGTCGCGGTAGGATACATGCCCGAGTATCCCGACCTCGCCGACGTCAAGGGCCAGGTCGCGGCCCGGCGCTCCCTGGAGGTGGCGGCTGCGGGCGGCCACTCGCTACTGATGACCGGCCCGCCCGGCACCGGCAAGTCCATGCTGGCCGCCCGGCTGCCCGGCATCCTGCCGCCGATGACCGACGCAGAGGCGCTGGAAGCGGCCGCCATCCAGTCGCTCACCGGGCCGTTCCGGCTCGAGCAATGGCGCGTGCGCCCCTTTCGCGCCCCGCACCACTCCGCCTCGGGCGTGGCGCTGGTGGGCGGCGGCAGCACTCCCCGCCCCGGCGAGGTGAGCCTCGCCCATCACGGCGTGCTCTTTCTCGACGAGCTGCCGGAGTTCGACCGCAAGGCGCTGGAGGTCCTGCGCGAGCCGCTGGAGAGCGGGCACATCACCATCTCGCGCGCGGCGCAGCAGGCCGACTACCCGGCCCGCTTCCAGCTCGTGGCGGCGATGAACCCCTGCCCCTGCGGCTGGCTCGGCCACCCCAGCGGCAAGTGCCGCTGCACGCCGGACCAGGTCGCCCGCTATCGCGGCCGCCTGTCCGGGCCGCTCTTGGACCGCATCGATCTCACGGTCGAGGTGCCGGCCCTGCCCGAAACCGACCTCATGCAGGCGGCCAGCGGCGAGGCGAGCGCTAAGGTGCGCGAGCGCGTCGTCGCCGCGCGCAGCCGCCAGCTCGCGCGCCAGGGCAAGCCCAACGCCGCGCTCACCGTGCGCGAGATCGACCGCCACTGCGCCCCGGACCCCCAGGGCGAGGCCCTGCTCAAGCAGGCCATCGCGCGGCTCAACCTCACCGCCCGCGCCTACCACCGGGTGCTGAAAGTGGCGCGCACCATCGCCGACCTGGCCGGCGCCGAGGCGGTGGCGGCGGCGCACATCGCCGAGGCCATCCAGTACCGGCGCGGCCTGTAGCCGACGCTGGCCGACGCTGCGACCGGCGGGCGCCGCCTCACCACAGCCGGCTCAGCGGCCCGGGCAGGTCCTCCGGGTGCAGCCTGGCCTGGGGGGCGAAGAGGTAGCGTAGTTCCAGCCCGAAGACCTGATCGCGGTAAGCCGGCCCATGCCGCCGGCCATAGAAACCAGCGAGCTGCCACTGCGGGGCGATCCGCGCCACGCCGCGCAGCTCGATCTGGCCGGCCAGGCCGGTTTTGCGCTCGGCGGGGTAATCGCCCGTGCACAGGGTGGGTGTGGCCGGCGGCGGCAGGGGGTGGCAGGGGGCGGCGCGGCGTGTAACGTGCTGCCACTCGCCGCTCAGGCGTCCGGCGAGGAGCCAGTCGGCACGCGACGCCGTCTCGAACTGCGCCGCCACGCCCAACCGCGTGTAAGCGCGCGGGCTGAAATAACCGCCATGCCCCCAGGTGAAGGCGGACAGGTCGTGGCGGTACCCCTCCCATCCCAGCGACGGGCCGGCCTGCAGATAGCGGAATCCCGGCGCCGCGAAGCCGTGCATGAGCTCTGCCTGGACGGCGAGCTGCCGGTTGTCCGCCACCGAAGGTCCGTCCAGATGGGCCGCGCGCAGCTCGCCCGCGAGCGACCAGGACCCCGACCCCAGGCGACGGTAGCCGCCGGCAGCGAGCCCCGTTCGCAGCACCCGGCCCCAGGCCCGGCCACTGGCCGGGTCGGTCTGCCCCATGCGGGAGAGGACGGAGTCTTGCACCGGCTCGCGCGCGGCCTCGACCCACCAGGCGGCAGCCGCGCCGTCCTCGCGCCAGCCCAGGGCCCAGGTGGCGGTGGCCGGCAGCGGTGCGGCGCTGGGGGTGGTGCCAAGCCGCACGTGCAGACCGCTGGCATCGAGAGGAGTCCAGCGCAGCTCGAGGCCCACGGCGCCATCGACGCGGGTGGCGCCGGCCGGCTGGCCGGCCGTGACCGAACCGAAGGGCAGGCCCGCCTGGGCGAGTCCTGCATCGGCGTGGATACCGCCCGCCTCGGCCTCGACCCAGCCACCGCCCAGCGGCCAGGCGTAGCGCAGGGTGGGGGCGAGGCGCAGGCGCAGGCGGCTGCCGCCCACGCTGCCGGACTTGTCCCGCCCAGCGAGTCCCAGCCCGACCCGGGGGGCGAGCGCGCCGTCGAGTTCCGGCAGGGCACCCGGTGGGGCCAGGCGGGCGGCGGCGCGCGCCAGGCCGCGTGCCTCGAGCCGGCGCGCCTCGTGCGTGCGCCACCAGCGCCAGAGCGCCCCCGCATCGGTGAGCGCATGCCGGGCGAGATCGTCCTGACGACCGCTCGCCAACAGGCACCCGGCCCAGGCGGCCGCGCCCGCGTCGTCCGGTTGCAGCCGATAGGCCTCGCCCCAGGCGGCGCAGGCCGCATCCTGGTCCCCGCGCGCCGCGGCATTGCGCGCCAGGCGAGCGGGCAGATCGGCGTCGGTGGGCGCATCCTGACGGGCGGCGAGGAGCCAGTCGTGCTCCACCGCAAGCCGCCCCTCCTGCCTGGCCTGCTCCGCCAGCTCGGAGGCGAGTGCGGCACGCCACGGCGCGGCCGTCTCTAGGCCGCTGAGGGCCTGGTGGGCGGCGGCGAGCTCGCCCTGCGCCTGCAGGGCCGTCGCCAGCCCCTCGGCCCAGTCTGGCCGGCGCTCCCGATTCAGCAGGCGGTGGAACAGGGTCACCGCTTCCGCCCAGTCCTGGCGGCTTGTGGCATTCCAGGCCAGCCGCTCGATGAGATCCAGCGCCTCGGCGTCCTCCGCGAGCGCAGCCAAGAGCCATTGCCGTTCCGCGACAACGTCCCCGTCCTCGCGCGCCCGCTCCGCCAGGGCGCTGGCGAGATCGCGGCGCTGGCCGGCGGCCTCGGGCAGCGCAGCGAGCAAGGCATGGGCTGCCGCCAGATCGCCGCGAGCGCCCAGGATCTGCGCCAGGCCCAGACGGGCGGCGGGCTGGTCGGGGTCGCGCGCCAGCGACCGGGTAAACCAGTGCTCGGCCGCCTCGGTACGGCCGGCGGCGACCAGGACCCAGCCCAGGCGTTGCAGCAGATCGGCCTCCGCCTCGGCCTCCAGCCAGGCGGCATCCGCCGCAATGCGCTCGGCCAGGTCGGGCGAGAGGCCCTGCACCTCGGCCTCGGCCAGCAGCGCGAGCCAGACCGCCCGCCGGTCCGTCTCCTGGGGAGGCGTCGCGGCGGTCCTGGCCGGTGTGGGGGCAGGCGGGCGGCTGCCGGCGCGCATCGTCTTCGGCGGCGCGGGGGGCGCGGGCGACACTGCACCGTGCCGCTCCGGCAAAACCACCGGCTCGGCCTGGCGCTCGAGGTGCACCCCGGCCTGGCCGGCCCGATCCAGCCGGGCGTCCTGGGGCAGCGCCGTCCAGGTCTGGCCGGCGGCGGCGCCGGCCAGGAGGCTCGCGACGAGCAGCCCCGGGGCCGCCCTCACCTCTGCCCCTCCTCCGCCGCCAGCCGCGCCAGCAGGACCAGGGTGGCGGGGTAGTAGTCGGCCGGCGGGGTATCCGGGGGCGCCGCAGCCACCCCGACCAGGCGGGCGATGGCGTGCACGGCGGCAAAGCCGCCCCCGGCGTCGACGGCGTCCTGGTCGAAGTCGGTCCAGGCCGGCAGTTGCCTCGTGCAGACCCAGGTGCGCCAGAAGTCGCGGAACGGCTCGAGCAGGTCCGGCGGGGCCTTGCCGGACCAGACCAGATAGAGCGGGATGCGCAGGGCATCATAACCGAAGCGCGCAGGCCGGGCAGGGTCCGGACGCAGCGGATCGACGAGCAGCAGCCAATCCGGCGGCAGACCCCAGCGGCCGAATCGGGCTAGGCGCAACAGGTGCAGGCCGCTTGCCTCGAGCCGCTGCCAGGCCGGGTCGGGGTCGATGCGGGCCAGCTCGGTGAAGGCGGGAAAGACCCAGTAGGAGAGGTTGATGACCTGTCCATCGCCACGTTCGAAGCCGGTCGGTGCCGCCTTGAGCACCGGCCCCCAGAGGGTCTCGGCGATGAGATGGCGGCGGATGGCCACGGCCAGCGCACGTGCATCGTCGCGATAATCCTCGCGTTGGAAACGCACCGCCGCGCGCGCCAGGGCCCAGGCGACCAGCAGATCGCCATCGCTGGCGGCGTTGTCGTCCTCCACCCCGCGCTGCGGGTGGTAGCGCCAGGCGAGCAGCCCATCGGCGCGGATGGCGAGATGGCGCCGGGTCCAGCCCCACATGCGCGCGAAGCTCGCCGCATCGCCGGCGGCGGCGGCGAGCAGCATGCCGTAGCCCTGCCCCTCCGAGGTGCTCACCCCACCCTGACCGGTGTCGATCACCCGGCCGTCGTCGGCGAGGAAGCGCTCGCGCCAGCCCAGCCAGGACGGGGCATCCAGGGCATGGGCCGGGGTGATGAGGCACGCCACCAGGAGGACGAGGGCGGCGAGCTTCATGCCCCCTACTCCTCCGCCACCGCCCCGTGCCGGCGCTGCCTGAAGCGCAGCAGCAGCCGCCAGGTCGTCCAGGCGAGCAGCAAAGCGACGACACCGCTCGTGAGCCAATACACCGGCCGCTGGCTGAAGAGGAAGCCAAGCCGCATGGCCCAAGGCGCGGCACCGCGCAAGGCGGTGTTGCCCACCCGCTGGGTATACGCCGTCTGCGTGTCGCGCCAGACCATGATGTCGCCTTCGAGCCGGCCCCACAGCGCCGGCTCGATCAGCTGGCCGACGCGTTCCAGCAGGATCTCCCCCTGCTCGGCGGCAAGCCAGGTGTGGAGCCGTCCCGCGTCGTCGAGCCATTGCATGAGCGCCGCCTGGCGGCCGAGGACGTCTCCCCCGGTGACGATTTCTGCCACCGGTGGCGCAGCTTTGGCCGGCGGCTGCCCTAGCGCGAGCCAGTCGAACCAACGCCGCCACCAGGGGGGGGCCGCTGCGAAGCGGTCGTCGCCGGCGAACAGGATGCGGCCATCGGCGCTGATCGGCGCCGCCCGCAACCGCTCGGCGGGGTAGCGACGGGGTTCGCCCACCAGGATGAGGTCCTGCCGGCCGGCGGGCGGCGACTTGCCCACCCCGACCACGACCTCTGGCAGCAGCCGACGATGGGCCTGCGCCAGCCGCCCGAGCAGGGTCCAGGCGGCGCCGACGGTGGCGTCGTCGGCCTCACCCAGCCACAGGCCCAGGCGCTCGTCCTCGGCGTAGGGGTAGGCGCTGCGGCCGAGCAGGCGCAGATCGGGCACGGCCGCCACGTGCGCGAACTCGGGCAGGGTGAGGCTCGAGTCGGCGCGCACGGCAAGCTGCATCTGATCGATGGCCTGCTCCAGACAGTGGCCGGTCACGGCCGGCACCAGCCGGGCGCGCAGCTCGATACGGTTGGGCCCGGGCCTGAGCAATTCGACTGGGATATGCACCGCGTAGTCGTCGTGGCGCGCACCGTGCGCGTCAACCAGGGCCACGGCCTGGGCAAAGGCGCCGTTGACGAACACGTTGAGGGCTGAATCGGTGCGCAGTCCGGCCCCGTGCGCGAGGTTGAGGCGCAAGACGAGGACATCCGCCCGCGGGGTGTAGAAGTCGGCCGGCAGCTCGAACTCGATGGACCGGCTGCCGTGTCGGCCGACGACGCTCCAGTCGTCCCGCCAGCCGAGCTCACGCAGGGACACCGGCCGGCCGGCCGGCATGGGCGCTGGCAGGTCGGCCTGCTGGACACTGCGCAGGGTGTACTGCGGCCGGTTCGACAGGGGGGACTGCTGAAGCAGCAGCGCCTCGAGGGCCTTTTCCATCCCGGCCAGGTTGTCACCCTGCACGACCAGGAGGGGGCGATCCGGCCGGGTGGGCCAGCGGTGCAGCGCGAGTCCGTTGCCGCCGGCGAGGCCGGCGTCCCCGCCCAGCAACGTCCTCGCCTGCGTCGGCGTGGCGAGCAGCAGCACCGGCCCGCTCTCGGCTGTTTCCATGAGCGCCGCCAGGGCACCGGGTGCGGGCGGCAGACTGCGCTGCGTCACGCGCAGCGGGTGGTAGCGGTAGCGCAACGCCGCGATCTGGGCGGCCAGCCCGCCCAGTCGGATCAACTCCGGCGTCGCAGCCCCGACATGGGCGATGGTCAGGTGCCGCGGACCCCATAGACGCAGGTCGAACAGGTGGTCCAGCTCGGACAGGTTGAGCGGGGTCTCCCGCCGGACGGCCTCCAGCGCCAGCCAGGAGCGGCGGGTGTCGATCTGCGTCCACAGCTCGGGGGCCGCGGGTTCTTCGCAGTCCTCGGTGTAGTGCTGGGCGGCATCGAACACCAGACGGTGGTAGCCGGGCCGCAGGCGCCCGGCCGGCAGTTCGATCGTCGCCTCGATGCGCGGCAGTTTTGGGTCGAGGGGGATCTGGGCCACCAGGTTTTCGTCGAGCAGCACGCGCAGCACGGAACGCCAGGGCTGTAGGGCGACGGAATTGGTCGCGGCCAGGTACAGCGTCAGGCGCTGGGGCTGGAGGCCGGCGGCGATGGGGATGAAGAGCTCGGCACGCGCGTGTGCCCCGCGCAGGTCGATCGGCGCCGGCTCCGGCATGAAGTCGGCCAGGGCGGCCCGCGTCAGGGTGGGGCGCTCCGGTGCCTCGGGCAAGGCGGCGAGGCCGCTTCGGCCGGCAATGAACATCAGCAGGCAAAACAGGACTGGGATTGGGTTCATCTCGACCCCAGGACGTTCAGGTCATGGACCCTGACCGTGGACTTCGGGCCGGTCGCGGCACCCGGCTGGGCCATGACAGGCCGGGCGGAAGGGGCCGGTGCCGACGACTTGCCTGCGTGCGCGCCGCGCCGGTGCAGGCTGCGGCGGATGCGGGCTGGCAGGTCCAGGATCAAGGCGTTGAAATGCGCCGCGGCCGCACGCACGCCGACCGCCACCAGCAGGCCGAAGGCGCGCAGGACCCCCACCTCGGCAGACTGCCTGGCCCGTTGCATGTCCACCCAACGCTGACTGTCGCCGTAGGCCAGGGCCACGATCTCGCGTTGCTGGGCGACGTCCTCGGGCTCGAAGCGCAGACTGACCGCGCCCAGCCGTTGCCAGGTCGGGCTCACCGGGAGGCGCACCCTGCGCCCCAGCGCGGCCGGTGTCACCTCGACGTGCAGCTCCCCCTCGGGCACGGCCTGCGCCGGATCGAAACCGATCTGCAGTCCGGTGGCGGAGACGTCGAGGATGCGCCCCGTCAGCGCCACGCCACTGCTGCCGATGAGGCGCACCGTCTCCCTGGCCGGCACGCGCGGTGCACCGCGGCGCTGGCACCGCTCGTACAACGTGCCCAGCACCCCGTGCAGGAGCAGCAGGTTGAACACCCCCCAGCCCATGGTGATCAAGGTGACGTCGCGGGTGAGCGGTTCATCGAACCAGCGCCACACGCCGAAACCGAGCGACGCCCAGGCCAAGAGATAGAAGG
>JBBIKZ010000098.1:0-9119 GCA_037445185.1 Hydrogenophilales bacterium
CCGCGGTCGCATCCCCTGCGGGGCCCCTGCTCCGCGCTACGCAGTCGCCGACCCCGCGGCGTCGTCGCGCCGAGCCCCCCCACACGCACAAACCCGCCTTCGGGCGCGTTCAACTGAGGTTTTTAGGTTGAAACACATGGCCGTATTGCGTCCGCAGTAGCAGGTAACGGAGGAATTCGTGCGTCGATTGCCGATATTCGTCAGCCCCAACCCGCTGCGCATGGATTTCACTGACTTCGCCAGCTCATGTCCGACAGGCTGCTAGGGAGAAACATGCCCGACTGCCGAGACGGTGCCTGCGCCGTGCAAGGGTCAGTCAGCCCGTGTATCGGCCTTGGCGGCGGTCACACCAGGCATTCGCCCACCACTTCCGCCTTGCCGGTCTCGTCCACACTCTCGATGCGCACGTCGTAGCCCCACAGCCGGGCGATGTGTCTGAGCATCTCCGGTGTCGATTCCCCCAGGGGACGGCGGTTGTGCATGTAGTGGCGCAGCGTAAGCGACCGGTCGCCATAGACATCCACGCTCCAGACCTGGATGTTGGGCTCGCGGTTGCCGAGGTTGTACTGGTCGGCGAGCGTCTGCCGTATCGTCCGGTAGCCGGCGTCGTCGTGGATGGCGGCGATCTCGAGCTGCTCCTCACGGTCGTCGTCCAGCACGGCGAAGAGTTTCATCTCGCGCATCAGGTGGGGGGAGAGGAATTGGGCGATGAAGCTCTCGTCCTTGAAGTTGCGCATGGCGAAGTCCAGGGTCTTCAGCCAGTCGCAGCCGGCGATGTCGGGGAACCAGCGCCGATCCTCGTCGGTGGGCGCTTCGCAGATGCGCCGGATGTCGCGGAACATGTTGAAGCCCAGGGCATAGGGGTTGATGCCGCTGTAGGCACGGCTGTAGTAGGGCGGCTGGTAGATGACGTTGGTGTGCGACTGCAGGAACTCGATCATGAAGCCGTCGGTGAGCTTGCCCTCCTCGTATAGGTGGTTGAGCAGGGTGTAATGCCAGAAGGTGGCCCAGCCCTCGTTCATCACCTGGGTCTGGCGCTGCGGATAGAAATACTGCGCGATCTTGCGCACGATGCGTACCAGCTCGCGCTGCCAGGGCTCCAGGCGCGGGGCATTCTTCTCGATGAAGTAGAGCAGGTTCTCCTGCGGCTCGGGCGGGAAGCGTTCCTCCTTCTTGGCCTGCTTGGCCGCTTCCTTTGGCGGCAGGGTGCGCCACAGGTCGTTGACCTGCGATTGCAGGTAGGCCTCGCGCTCGCGCTGACGCGCCTGCTCCTTGGCCATGGACAGCTTGGCCGGACGCTTGTAGCGGTCCACGCCGTGATTCATCAGGGCGTGGCAGGCATCGAGGATCTCCTCCACCGCCTCCTCGCCGTGTCGCTCCTCGCATTGGGCGACGAAATTGCGCGCGAACACCAGATAATCGAGGATGCCCTCGGCGTCGGTCCAGGTGCGGAAGAGATAGTTGCCCTTGAAAAAGGAGTTATGGCCGTAGCTCGCGTGGGCGATCACCAGCGCCTGCATGGTCATGGTGTTCTCTTCCATGAGGTAGGCGATGCAGGGGTTGGAGTTGATCACGATCTCGTAGGCGAGCCCCATGTGGCCGCGCATGTAGCTCTTCTGCGTGGCCATGAACTGCTTGCCGAAGCTCCAGTGGTGGTAGCCCACCGGCATGCCCACCGAGGAGTAGGCATCGATCATCTGCTCGGAGGTGATCACCTCGATCTGGTTCGGGTAGGTATCCAGGCCGTAGTGGGCGGCCACCCGGCCGATTTCCTGGTCGTAGGTGCGCAGCAGATCGAAGGTCCACTCGGAGCCTTCGGACAGGTATTGCCGCCGGATGACGGGTCCGGCGTGGGCGCCGTCGTCGGGGCGCGGGCCTGCCGTGGAGGGCTCCGTCGGGAGGGGCGGCACGTCCGTGCCGGTGTGCTGTGCGCTCACGATGTCACCTTCTTCCTGAACAATTCCCGGAACACGGGGTAGATGTCCTCCAGGCCGAGGATGCGCTGCATGGCGAAGTTGCGGTTGACCGACTTCACATACTCGTACTGGTGCCAAAGGCTCTGCGGCTGCTCGGCCTGGATCTCGACGTAGGCGTAGTACTGCACCAGCGGCAGGATGTCGTTGATGAGCAGCTCGCGGCAGCGGGGGGAGTCGTCCTCCCAGTTGTCGCCGTCCGAGGCCTGGGCGACGTAGATGTTCCATGCGCCGCTGGGGTAGCGCGCGCGGATGATCTCGGCCATCAGCTCGAGGGCGCTGGAGACCACGGTGCCGCCCGTCTCGCGCGAGGAGAAGAAGTCCTCCTCGTCCACCTCCCGGGCCACGGTGTGGTGGCGGATGAAGACCAGCTCGATCTTCTCGTAGCTCTTGGTGAGGAACAGGTACAGCAGCATGAAGAAGCGCTTGGCGATGTCCTTGCGCTCCTCGTCCATGGAGCCGGAGACGTCCATGACACAGAACATCACCGCCTGGCTGGTCGGTTGCGGCTGGTCGGTCCGGTGGGCGTAGCGCAGGTCCCAGGTGTCGAGGAAGGGGACGGCGGCCACCCGCTGCTTGAGGGTGGCGATCTCCTCGCGCAGCGCTTGGGCCTCGGCACTGCCGCCCTCACCCTTCGCCTCCAGTTCGGCCAGGGCCGCCTCCGCTTCACGCAGGGCCTCGCGCGGACCCGCCGCCATGGCCAGGCGTCGGCCGATGGCCTGCTTCATGGAGCGCACCACGTGCAGGTTGGCCGGGTTGCCCTGGCTGACGAAGCCGGCGCGCACCTTCTTCACCTCGGGCACCGCGGTCAACTGCTTCTTCACCAGGTCCGGCAGGGCCAGGTCCTCGAAGAAGTAGTTCATGAATTCTTCTTTGCTCAGTTCGAAGACGAACTCGTCGAGCCCCTCGCCCTCGGGGGAACCGCCCCCGCCGCCCTGGCCGCCGCCCGACTCGGGCCGGTCCACGCGGTCGCCGGTGACGAATTCGCGGTTGCCTGGATGCACGATCGAGCGCCGCCCACCCGGCCCGTGGTGGAATACCGGCTCGTTCAGGTCCTTGGCCGGGATGGAGATCCGCTCGCCGCGCTCCAGGTCGGCCACCTTGCGTCCCGACACCGCCTCGGCGACCGCCCGCCGGATCTGCCCCTTGAAACGGCGCAGGAAGCGCTGCCGGTTCACTGCGCTGCGGTTCTTGCCGGAGAGGCGGCGGTCGACGAAGGCACTCACGCGATCAGGCTCCTGTATACACCCCTCACGACGCCTTGCGCGCGCGCAGGTACCACTCCGCGAGCAGGCGCACCTGTTTTTCCGTGTAGCCCTTGGCCACCATGCGCTGGACGAATTCGTGGTGTTTCTTCTGCTCCTCGCTGGAGGCCTTGGCGTTGAAGGAGATCACCGGCAGCAGGTCCTCGGTGCTGGAGAACATGCGCTTCTCGATCACCGTCCTGAGCTTCTCGTAGCTGGTCCAGGCCGGGTTCTTGCCGTGGTTGGCGGCGCGCGCGCGCAGCACGAAGTTCACCACCTCGTGGCGGAAGTCCTTCGGGTTGGCAATCCCCGCCGGCTTCTCGATCTTCTCCAGCTCGGCGTTGAGCTGGGCGCGGTCGAGGATCTCGCCGGTGTCGGGGTCGCGGTATTCCTGGTCCTGGATCCACATGTCGGCGTAGGTGACGTAGCGGTCGAAGATGTTCTGGCCGTACTCGGAATAGGACTCCAGATAGGCCGTCTGCAGCTCCTTCTCGATGAACTCCGCGTAGCGCGGCGCGAGATATTCCTTGATGAAGGCGATGTAGCGGCGCTCCACCTCGGGCGGGAACTGCTCCTGCTCGATCTGCTGCTCCAGCACGTAGAGCAGGTGCACCGGGTTGGCCGCCACCTCGCTGTGGTCGAAATTGAACACCTTCGACAGGATCTTGAACGCAAAGCGGGTGGAGATGCCCGTCATGCCCTCGTCCACCCCGGCAAAATCCCGGTATTCCTGGTAGCTCTTCGCCTTGGGGTCGGTGTCCTTCAGGTTCTCGCCGTCGTAGATGCGCATCTTGGAATAGATGCTGGAGTTCTCCGGCTCCTTGAGCCGGGTGAGCACCGAGAACTGCGCCAGCATCTTGAGCGTCCCCGGCGCGCAGGGCGCCTCGGCGAGCGAGCTGTTCCTGAGCAGCTTCTCGTAGATCTTCACCTCCTCGGACACGCGCAGGCAATAGGGCACCTTGACGATGTAGATGCGGTCGAGGAAGGCCTCGTTGTTCTTGTTGTTGCGGAAGGCCTGCCACTCGGCTTCGTTGCTGTGGGCGAGGATGATGCCGTCGAAGGGGATGGCGCCGAAGCCCTCGGTGCCCTTGTAGTTGCCCTCTTGGGTGGCGGTGAGCAGCGGGTGCAGCACCTTGATCGGCGCCTTGAACATCTCGACGAACTCGAGCAGGCCCTGGTTCGCCAGGCACAGACCGCCGGAATAGCTGTAGGCGTCGGGGTCGTCCTGGGAATACTTCTCGAGCTTGCGGATGTCCACCTTGCCCACCAGCGAGGAGATGTCCTGGTTGTTCTCGTCGCCCGGCTCGGTCTTGGCGATGCCCACCTGGCCCAGCACGGAGGGCCAGCGCTTGACCACGCGGAACTTGGTGATGTCGCCGTTGTACTCGTGCAGCCTTTTGACCGCCCAGGGCGAGAGCACGCGGTTGAGATAGCGCCGCGGGATGCCGTACTCCTGCTCCAGGATCTCGCCGTCCTCCTCCGCGGAGAACAGGGCGAGGGGGGAATCGTTCACCGGCGAACCCTTGATGGCGTAGAACGGTGCGTGCTCCATCAGGTGCTTGAGCTTCTCGGCGAGCGAGCTCTTGCCGCCGCCCACCGGCCCCAGCAGGTAGAGGATCTGTTTCTTCTCCTCCAGGCCCTGCGCCGCGTGGCGGAAGTAGGAGACGATCTGCTCGATGGTCTCCTCCATGCCGTAGAAGTCCTTGAAGGCCGGATAGATCTTGATCACCTTGTTGGAGAAGATGCGCGACAGCCGCGGATCCTTGCGGGTGTCCACGAGCTCCGGCTCGCCGATGGCCGCCAGCATCCGTTCCGCGGCCGTGGCGTAGGCCATGCGGTCGTTCTTGCAGAGGGCGAGGTATTCCTCCAGGGAATATTCCTCCTCCTCTCTGCGGTAGCGGGCGATGTACTGGTTGAACAAGCTCATGATCACCTCTCCATGCGATGGACGACGAAGCGCCCCGTGCCGCCGTCTTGCCGTGGCCGTCGGCCGCGCAAGCCACCGGGATGGTCCCGGCCGCTTTGCCGCGGGGCGTATCTCAGACTAGCAATGTGTATGCCATGTTCAAGTCGGCTGCAAATCAAGACTTTGACATCCATGCCACGCTTTGGTGCCGTGACCGATCGACGACCTTATCATGACAGAACTCCACGGCGCCGGATTGCACTGAAACGGTGCACGCCTTCGCCCCCGCCCAACCCTATAACGGCGTTTTCGGGGCGGACTGGAGGGGAGGATGCCGGCGGGCCGGCGTCGGGCGTGGAACGGTCTTGGGTCGGACGGTAGGTTGGCCTTCGGGCCGACAACCGTGAATCGCTACGATCACCCCGTCGGCCAGAGGGCCGACCGACCCATGTCGCAAAGGCCGGGCGGCGCATCCCTCGCGGCCACCCTGGCCCCTATTTCTTGCGCGCCCGCGGATGCGCCTGGTCGTACACGCGGGCCAGGTGCTGGAAATCCAGATGCGTATAGACCTGGGTGGTGGACAGGCTGGCGTGGCCCAGCATCTCCTGCACCGCGCGCAGGTC
This sequence comes from Hydrogenophilales bacterium, assembly GCA_037445185.1. GTDB lineage: Bacteria > Pseudomonadota > Gammaproteobacteria > Burkholderiales > Thiobacillaceae > JANWZL01. The sequence goes on from JBBIKZ010000098.1 coordinate 5,747, forward strand.
GCCGGAGGACTGAAGCACGTGCGAGGCGAAGGAGTGGCGCAGGGCGTGGGGGTGCACGAGCGCATCGAGGCCGCGCGCCTGGGCGAGCCGCTTGAGCCGGGCCTGCACCGCGCGCGGGCCGATGCGCGCGCCGCGCGCGCCGACGAAGAGCGCCTCCGGATCGCGGGCAATTGCAGGCCGCACGGCAAGCCAGGCCGACAGTGCGTCGAGGGCGGCGCGCCCCACAGGGACGATGCGGGTCTTGCGGCCCTTGCCGGTGACCGTCACCTCGGCGCCGTCGCGATCGAGGTCGGCGAGGTTCAGACCCACTAACTCGGCCAGGCGCAGGCCCGAGGAGTACATCAGCTCGAACATCGCCCGGTCGCGTAGGACGAGCGGTTCCGCCTCGACCGGTCCGTTCAGCATGCGGACGAGCGCATCGGGGGTGAGGGTGTGCGGCAGGCGTTTGATCCCCTTGGGCGGGCGCAGCCCCGAGCAGGGGTTGGCCGTCACCCAGCCCTCGCGTCCCAGCCAGGTGTAGAAGCTGCGCCAGGCCGAGAGCATGCGGGCGAGGCTCACCGGGGCATGACCGCGGGCGTGTAGTTGCGCGAGACAACGGCGCAGATCATGCGCCTGGAGCTCGCCGGGCGCCCGCTCGCCGGCGCAGGCGGCGAGCCGGCCGAGGTCGCCGGCGTAGAGCGCGACCGTGCGCGGGCTGTAGTGGCGACCGCGCAGGTGGGTGACGAAGCGCTCGATCGCCGCGGCGAAGTTCACGGCAGGAAGCGGCTCACGGCGGCGCCGCTGAGCTCGGCGAGCCAGGTGAGGTAGAGGGTGCCCATTTCGGGGTAGAAGCGGGTGGCCTCCTCCGACGCCAGCACCATGAGGCCATTGACGCCATGGTCGGCGGTCGGGGCCAGGGCGAAGGAGCGCAGATGCGCCCCGCTCTCGCCGAACCAGGCGCGCACCTCGTCGGGGACCTCGTGGCCGCAGCGGGGGGTGGCAAGGCTACCCGCCTGTTCACGCAGGGCATCGCTCACCGCGGCGAACTCCACCCGGTCCGGCGCGGCTTGACCCGTCCACAACCGCAGACAGGCGTGCGGGACGGCGAAGTCCTCGCGCAAGCAGAGATAGAGCTCGGCCAAGACTGCGTCCAGGCTGCGTGCGCGCATGAGCCTTAGGGCCAGTTTGTGCAGCTTTTCGCCGATGGCGTCGTTCTCCTCGGCGAACTGGATGAATTCCCTGAGCTTGGCCTCAAGGCCGCGCGCTCGCTCGCGCAACAGCATGACCTGACGCTCCCCCAGGGAGATGGTCTGGCCGCTGTAGGGATGGGGCACGCTCAGGGTGTTGAGCAGTTCGGCGTGCTGGATGAAGAAATCCGGGTGGTCCCTGAGATACTGGGCCACCTGGTCCTGATTGAGCATCATGTTTCGTATTCCCCTTGAAAGACGGTCACGGCAGGACCGGTCATGAACACGGGCGCATCGTCACCGGCCCAGGCGATGCGTAGATCGCCGCCGCGGGTGGTGACGTCTACGGGTGTGTCCAGCAGCCCGCGCAGGATGCCGGCCACCGCCGCGGCGCAGGCGCCGGTGCCGCAGGACAGGGTCTCGCCGCTGCCACGCTCGTAGACCCTGAGCAGGATGCGGTGACGGTCCAGCACCTGCATGAAACCGGCGTTGACCCGCTCCGGGAAGCGGGGGTGGTATTCGATCAGCGGCCCCAGCTCGGCCACCGGGGCGCGGTACACGTCCTCCACGACGGTCACGGCATGCGGGTTGCCCATGGACAGGGCGGAGATGACGAGGTGGGTGCCGTGCACGTCGAGGTCGTAGAGGGGCGCACGCGCCGGGGCGTCGAAGGGGATGTCGCGCGGCTCGAAGCGCGGCGCTCCCATGTCCACGGTGACCTGGCCGTCATCCTCGAGCCGGGGGACGATCAGGCCGGCGGCGGTCTCGACGCGGATGGCGCGCTTGTCCGTGAGGCCCTGTTCGTGCACGAAGCGCACGAAGCAGCGCGCACCGTTGCCGCACTGGCTGACCTCGCCGCCGTCGGCGTTGAAGATGCGGTAGCGGAAGTCGGCATCGGGCCGCGTGGGCGGCTCCACCAGCAGGATCTGGTCGCAGCCTATGCCAAAGTGGCGGTCGGCGATGCGGCGCAGCTGCTCCGGGCTCAGATCGACGCGCTGGCGGATGCCGTCGAAGACGACGAAGTCGTTGCCCAGGCCGTGCATCTTGGTGAATTTGAGCTTCATGCCGGCATCAGGCTGAGGTAGTCGCGGTAGATGCAGCGGTCCATCACCACCGTAAGCCCCGCCGCGCAGGCGCGCTCGGCGGCCGCCTCGTGCACGATGCCGTCCTGCAACCAGATCGCCGGCGCACCGATGGCGATCGCCTCCTCGACGAGGGCGGGCACGTGTTCGGGGGCGCGGAAGACATCGACCAGATCGACCGGGAAGGGGATGTCGGTGAGGCGCGCGTAAGCCTTTTCCCCCAGCACCTCGGCCACTGCCGGGCGTACCGGGACGATGCGGTAGCCGAAGCGCTGAAGCGCCCGGGCCACCGCGTAGCTGGGCCGGTCGGGCCGGGGCGAGAGCCCGACCACGGCGATGGTGCGCACACGCTGCAAAAGCGCGCGGATCGCCTCGGGGCTGGGGTTGACGTGTAGCATAAACGTTTACCGTGAAAGTCGGCGCGCCGACCTCGCTGCTTCCCTCTCCCGCGGGCGGGAGAGGGGTTGGGGGGAGGGCACCGTTCATGGCCGGTACGGCGCTTTCCTACGCAGGGGCGGCCGATAGGCCATGAACGGTTCGTGCGCTGACCCGGCTATCCTACAACGGCTGAGGCTCGAGGGGCATGATCACAGACGCATCAGACGCATGGGTGCGACCGACCGCGAGTCGTCCGCGGGGTTCGTGTGGGAAAGCGCAAGACCGGGCTCGGTGCTCATTGCAACGGTTTGACCATGACATCGTCATCCATCACGGGCGCGGACGCGAGCAGGGAGCAGTGCCTGCGCGCGTAGCGCGGAGGTGCGACCGACCGCGAGTCGTCCGCGGGGTTCGTGTGGGAAAGCGCAAGACCGGGCTTGGTGCTCATTGCAACGGTTCGAGCATGACATAGTCATCCATCACGGGCGCGGACGCGAGCAGGGAGCAGTGCCTGCGCGCGTAGCGCGGAGGTGCGACCGACCGCGAGTCGTCCGCGGGGTTCGTGTGGGAAAGCGCAAGACCGGGCTTGGTGCTCATTGCAACGGTTCGAGCATGACATAGTCATCCATCACGGGCGCGGACGCGAGCAGGGAGCAGTGCCTGCGCGCGTAGCGCGGAGGTGCGACCGACCGCGAGTCGTCCGCGGGGTTCGTGTGGGAAAGCGCAGGACCGGGCTCGGTGCTCATT